>CAZKZS010000160.1:0-10921 GCA_964557285.1 uncultured Anaerolineae bacterium
GTCTACCGATTCATTGGGAATATACTGGCGCAAAATATCCAGATTATCGCCGTAAAAAAGCCGATTCATAAAAATTGTCCCACAGCCGATTTGATTTTATTATAGCCGAACACCCTTTCTATGAAAATGTGGGTAGGTATTCATGGCGTGATGTTATGTGGGGACACGGCAATGCCGTGTCCCTATAGGGGATTAATCCACCACAAATTCATACGTCACAGTCACGGTTTCGCCTGCCGGAATGGAAAGCTGCCAGCGCAGCAGGTTATCCGCCGAAAATTCTGGCTCGTCCGAAAACACAAAATCCCGTGCATAAGGATTCCAGACATCCACCACCTGAATATCAATCGTTTCGCTGCTGAAATTCGCCAGCGTCAGCGTCACATTGTATTTGGTGTCGTATTCATTGACTCCGGCTTGAATCTGCGTGCGGCTTTCCGCCCGATTAACACGCACATCCTGTAAGCCGCCTACGGTTACACTGCCTTCGCTGCCGACGGGGGTCACTTCGATAAAATCGCTGCCCACAAACAGCCCATCCTGATACGAGCGCACACTGCCTTCTGGAAGCGGCATATCGGACTGATTTTTTACTTTATAAATCACCGTAATTTGTTTGTCCGTCTGGGCGTTCCACAGGAGCAGCCGCCGTACTGAAAATTCCCCTTGCAGCATATTTTGATACAGCGCGTCCCCCGGTTCGGCGCTAATGGTCCCCAGGTCATAAATATGCTGAATCGTCACCGCGCCGGGGGCTACGGCGGCAGGTTCGTCATATCCGGCAATATACTGGTTCGCTGTGACCGTTGAAATGGCGTCCAACTGCTGCGACGTATCAACCCGTCCCGCGACCAGTTTGGTTTGCACTCCCTTCAGCGACAGCAGGCTGTTTTGAATTTCTACCGAAAAATCAAGCTGTACCGATTCAAAATTATCCTGTGTCAGCCACATGTTATAAACGGGTTTCCACGTAATACCTGCCATCAGATAATCCAGGGTGATGGTGCGCGTATCGGTACTTTCGCTCAGAGGCAGATACAAAATCACCTGACCGGAACTGCGATTAATGCGGTAGCCACTGATACGCTGATTGTTTTCCTGAATCACCAGCGTATCCTGAAAAATTTCATTCGGTAGCACAATCTGAACTTCGGCGCTGCCCGCCAGCGTAATAAAATCGCGGGCAAAGGCGATATTGTTCAAAAAAATAGCGAGTTCGTCCGGCTGGCTGATATACGTCACCTGTTCCTGAGCCTGAACTGCTCCGGTAGCAGCGATTAAAACGAGCAAAAAAGCAGGGATAAAAATCCGTTTCATGACAAGCTATCCTTTTTCTTGGGAGTGTCAAATTGGTTTTTGACCCTCACCCCAACCCCTCTCCCCGCGCAGCAGTGGGAGAGGGATGCCGAAGGCAGGGTGAGGGGAAGACACTTTTGGCACTTCCTTTTTTCTTTTATTGTAGGAGGCTTCTATGACAGAATGATGACCGTCATGTGACAGAATCAGGACAATTCCAGGGTAAAACTGACCGTTGTGCCGACTCCTTCCGTACTTTCCAGCCAGAACTGGCCGCCGTGTGCCTCCACCAGCGCGCGGGCAATCGCCAGCCCCAATCCACTCCCCCCATGCAAACGGGAACGGGCTTTATCTGTCCGGTAAAAACGCTGGCCGATCTGAGGTAAATCCGCCGCCGGAATCCCGATGCCCTCATCCCGAATTTCAATCAGGGCGTGCTGAGTCTGATGGAGGGTCACGGTGACAGCGCCTTTAGAATATTTCAGCGCGTTGTCCAGCAGATTGACAAGCACCTGCGTAATGCGGTCAGAATCGGCGCGGACATGGATTTCTGGCGCGTCCGTATGTAATAAAATCTTCCGGTGTTCACAGGCAAACTGGTCGATGGCTGCCTGCACAAGAGGCAGCAAGTTGACGGTTTTGAAGCGCAGACTCAGCGCTTCCGAATCGGCACGGGAGAGAATCAGCAGGTCATTGACCAGCCGAATCAAGCGGTTGGTTTCGGTTTCAACCGTTTCCAGAAAGCGGTCCCGTACCTCTAAATCATCCACTGCCCCCTCACGCAGGGTTTCGACCATGCCCTTTACAGCCGTTAGCGGGGTGCGGAGTTCATGCGACACATTGGCGACAAAATGGGTTTGCATCTGGCGGGCAGATTCCAGGCGGCGGGTCATTTCATTAAACGTGCGGCTCAACCGCCCCAGTTCATCATGGGAACGGGCTTTCACGTGGCGGTCAAAATGGCCTTCGGCCACAGCTTCCGCCGCGTGGGTTAGCTGGCGCAGGGGAGTTGTGATCGCCTGAGACAGAATCAGCCCCAGCCCGCCGGAAAGCAGCACGGCAATCACGGTAGATAAAATCCAGCGCTGGCGCAAATCTCGCATGACCAGTGTTAAATCGTTCAGAGGCTGGCTTAAAATCACCACGCCGGCCACCTGCTCATTCACCCGCACGGGCATTGCCAGTTCCATCCTATCGCGGCTGGTCTGCACGATGTAATTTTCAGTGGTTAGCCCCCGCGCGGCCAGCGAGTCATCCTCTGGAATCTCATTCACCTCCAGAATCTGCACACGGGTATTCAGTTGGCTTTGCAGGGAAACATCGGCCAGCGAAGTGAAATCGGCAGGCCGTTCGGTTTGAAGCACATAATTTTGATTCTGCTGCGTGATGTCCTGAATCATCTGGTTGCTGGTGGGCGGCTGCGATTGGCTGGCTGTCGGGGCAAGGGTTTGCACGGTGATGGTCGCCTGTGCCACCAGATTATCTTCCGTCAGCCGCAAAAAATAATTTTCCACAAAGGACAGCAGCAAAAAACCGGACAGCCCCATTGCAATCAGGATGACCAGCAAATGGCTGAGCGTTAAGCGAGCGCGTATCGTGCCAAACATAGATTAATCCGCCAATTTATAACCGACACTTCGCACGGTTTGAATCCATTCGACATCCGGTGCGGCCTGTGCCAGTTTCACCCGCAGCCGTTTGACCGCCGCATCCACCACCCGCACATCTCCGGCAAAATCATACCCCCAGACCTGTTCTAACAGATGTTCCCGACTGAACACCCGTCCCCGGTGGTCATGTAAAAAGCGTAGCAAATCAAATTCCAGCGCGGTCAGGTCAAGCCGCACCGTGCCAATAAAGGCTTCATGCCGTTCCGCGTCTACGGTCAGGCTGTCCGTTTCGGTGGGCATCGGGGTAGGGCGGGTGCGGCGCAGCACATTTTTGACCCGTGCCAGCAGTTCGCGCACGCTGAACGGCTTGACTACGTAATCATCTGCGCCCAGTTCCAGCCCTACCACGCGGTCAATTTCTTCATCCCGTGCTGTCAACATGATAATCGGTACGTCGCGCTCCTGCCGCAGCACTTTAAACACTTCCAGCCCATCGACAACGGGCAGCATCAAATCAAGGATAATCAGGTCGGGGTGGCTGGTTCTGGCCTGCTCAAGTGCCTGCTGCCCATCCCGCGCAATTACAACCTCATAATTTGCCCGTTTGAGGTTATAAGCCAGCATATCAATAATCGGCGGTTCGTCATCCACAATCAGAATTTTATCGGGCATGGTCTTGTTCCTTCTTCCCAATTGTAAACTGAGTTTTGAAAACGCACCCAAACAGGTGTATAACAAACCGCATGACCACAGACCAGCAGGAAATTTATCGACAGGCGTCTCACCGCACCTCCAAAGAGTTAAAAGAGGTGGCGGTAACACTTTCGCACCTTGCCCTGCCCGAAATTGAACATCTGACGGAACTGATCGGGCGGCTGATTCCGGCGGGGAATGTGCCGGGGGTGGTGCTGAACGGCCTTGCCCGCCTGAAGGGTCGCCCCATGCCAGAACAAACCCGCCGTGATATTAACGCGCTGTTTTACGGGGTGGAGCATTTTTTAGATCGGGCGGTTTACCTGAGTGTGTTTGCTGGCCCGGCCATGATTATCTGGGGCTACCAGAAAATGCTGCAACTGGTCGGCAAAGACCCCAATGAAGCCTTTCCCGAAGGCACATGGCAGTATTACGCAGACTACGCCCTGCGGGAGGACACCGCCCGTCATGCTAACGAAACACACGGTTTTGATACCACCCTTTCGCATCATGGGATTCAGCTTTCTCAGGCTGACCGCATGACTGCCTGGGTCATGGCCGCCGTGCAGATTTTGCACCAGTATGACCGGATTCTGGAAAACGAGTGGCGCGAACGGGTTTATACTTACTCCTTACGGGATGAATTTCCCACCATTTACGCGGAATGGGAAAAAGTGCGTCCTTACGGGCGCGGGCAGGACGCCTCCCGAAATGATGATTATGCCGCTTACCGCCGCGTCACTTTTGACCGTTTTTTAGCGGAATACACCCGTCGTTTGCCCGCAGACATCCGGCAGCAGTGGGAAATTCAAATTCAGCAGGCCAGGGAAACCGACCTGCCCGCCTATCAGCAGCAGATGAGCATTTTAGCTTATCTCGACCCGTCCTATTACCATGAAACCCGCACCCCGATTCCCCGCGAAAAAATCCATATCGGGGTGATTTATGGGGGGCATTATTATTTGATTCCGGCTTTTAACACCAGCGTGGAGGCAGTGCGCGGGCAAATTGCCAGTTTGCTGCTCCGTCCGGCAGCCCACGAAAAAGCGAACTTAAGCCCACTGGCACGGGTCAAACGTTCGGCGCGGCTGGAACTGAGCATCACCCGCGAACTGGAAATGCTGTGCCTGACGCCGATTCTGATCAATTTTGACCGCCGTCCTGTGCATTTGCCACTGGCGGAACTGCGGCAGGCGGAACGCGGCATCGGGTCGCACGCGCTGACCCTGCTGGATACGGGTCAAACGATGGTTTTTGACCAGTCGCATCTTTTTTTTGATGGGGCATTTGGGGCGGCGCTGGCGGAAATTTTCACCAATGAAGCGCTGGCATGGGCGGCCTATCTGCATTTACTGGCTCCCGCCAAACCGGGCAAACAGCGGCCTTATGCACCCAAATTCGCGCTGACGGGCAGTGACCTGAAGTTAATTGAAAAAGCCCCGCAGGTGGCGGTAGAAGTCAGTGCGGAAACAGACGCCGTTCATTTTGACGCGATTCGCCAGCTTCGGAGTCAATTCAAACGACACAGCGCTTTGCTGCAATTGACGGTGAATGACCTGCTAGTGCTGTACCGGGCGATTCATGCGGCTACTTATGAACCCGATCCGGCGCTGGTGGAAAGTCTCAAATTGCTGCGGGAAAAAGAAGCCTTAGATGCCCTGTACACGCGCGTCAATCCCACCATCATGATTCCGATTGATGCCAGCCAGCGCTCGCCGCGTGATCGGGTATATCCCCTGAGTTTTGAAGTCCCCATGAAAGAACTGGGGCTGCTCAGCCGGCATCAAAAAGTGATGGACGCGCTGGCCGAATACGAAGCCGACCCGACCAAATCCAAAAAATTCATCACCTTGCAGCGCAGCTACCTGGCGATTTTGGCGGCGTTTGGGCAGTTAATGAGCCATGCCAAAAAAATCGCGCTTTCCGGTGAAAGCGCCAGCATGGGAACGATTAAATTTCTGGCACATATGCCCAAACCCCTGCAAAAACTGCTGGATGACATCCCCGCCCATTTTGATGTTTTAAATGATATTATCAAGGGGCGCGAGGTCTTTTCTAATGTGGGCGCGGTTGTTCCGGGCAGCACGCTAACCCGCTTCATCACTGCCAAAGACGACAACGAGAAAAAAACCCTGGCCTGGAGTGTCATCACCGATGCAGAAGGAGTCATGCGGCTGGCGCTGCGGGATTTTCGTCCGCATGTCGAAAAATTAACGGCCAGTGGGCAGCGTGACCTGGCGCAGCGTATGACACAGGATTATCTGGATGCCTACGCGCACGGACTTAACCAGTATATTTTTGATTTACAGCGTATCAGCCGCAAGAGGTCGGGGGAATGACGGTCAAGACGGGGCATCAACTTGCTAATTTTCGGATTGAACGTCTGATTGGGCGGGGGGGAATGGCCGAAGTTTACTACGGCACAGATATCAAACTTGGCCGTCCGGTTGCCATCAAAATTCTTGATGCCCGCTATCACCATAAACCGGAATATGCTCACCGTTTTGTGCAGGAAGCACGGGCAGTTGCCACATGGCATCATCCGAATGTGATTCAGGTCTATTACGCTGATGACGAAAATGGCCTGTATTATTTTGCGATGGAATATATTGACGGGCTGGACTTGTCCGAACTGCTGCGCCAGTATCACGCCGACCACGAACTGATTCCCCATGAGGATGTGATTCGCATTGGGCGGGCGATTGCCGACGCGCTGGATTATGCCCATGCCAGAGGGGTGATTCACCGCGACGTGAAGCCGTCGAATGTGTTAATCTCACGCGACAATCGGGTTGTGCTGAGCGATTTTGGGCTGGCAATGGACACCGGACAGGGGTCGCTGGGGCAGATTTTTGGCACACCGCATTACATCGCGCCGGAACAGGCCAAACGTTCCGCCGATGCGATTCCACAATCGGATTTATATTCGTTTGGGGTGCTGCTTTATGAAATGCTGACCGGGGAAGTCCCATTTGATGATGTGTCCGCTACTGGACTTGCCCTTCAGCATATGACTCAGCCGCCGCCTGCTCCCCGTTCCATCAATCCCCGTCTGAATCTGGATACGGAAAAAGTGCTGCTCAAGGCGCTCAGTAAAGCACCTGAAAATCGGTATAGCTCCGGTAAAGAAATGATGGACGCGCTGGAAAAGGCGCTGAAGAAAAAAAGCCGTTCCAAAAGCCTGCCGCCCCTGCCTGCCGGAGTTGAACCGCCTGCACGGATGCTTTCCCTGAAAACCGTGTCCCATCGGGTAGCCGCCTTTGACCACAACACCCTGCCGCGTCCGGCCCTGGATGCGGCTTTTGCGCTGCCTGCTGTTCCCGCAGCCAGAAGTAAATCAACAATGCGGCGGGGTTTCCCCTGGCGGGGGCTGTTCTGGGCGCTGCTGGGTAGCCTGACCACGCTTGGACTCTCCGGCCTGATTTTGCTGCTGCTGTCTGTGGTTTTTGTTTCCGACGACAACCCATCGGATACCGCCGCACCGATTCAGCAGGGGCGGCCTGTGCTGTTTCTCTACAATGAAAACAATTTTTATATGCAAAATCTGTGGGAACAGGGTATTGAAATAGGCAAGCTGAAATTTGAAGCGTTGGACGGTCAGGGTGCTTCCCGCGCGGTGTTTTATGGCACTCGCTGGTCAAGAACCGACCCCCTGCTCGACCCCAACGCCTGTATGTCGCTGGAATATTATATTGACCGTGTTTCCGCCTTTCCGGAACAGTGTCCAGCGCGAGAAGCCTATGTCGAACTGTCCTCTATTTCCGAATTTGTTTTCTGGACGGGTCGGCGGGAGGCGGTGGAATTTCGGGTGCTGTGGAGTGGAGATGAAGTCGGGCGCTGTCCGGTCACAGCGGCAGAAGTTACGGAATGCAGGATTTTTCTCCCATGAACGACCCTCTGATTGGCAAACAGCTTGACCATTACCGTCTGGATACCCTGTTAGGACGCGGTGGCATGGCACGGGTCTATCGGGCGTGGGATACCCGACTCAGACGGCATGTGGCGCTTAAGGTGATGGACACACCCCTGAACGCGGATACGATTCAGCGTTTTTACCGCGAAGCCCAGACGATTGCCAACCTCAAACATCCGAACATTATTGGGATTCATGCGTTTGGGGAAGCCGCCGGAGTGCTGTATATGGTAATGCCGCTTATCGAGGGGGCGGACCTGGCACAGCATCGGCAGAAAAAAGAAGCCTTTTCCCCGCAAGAAGTCCTGCGAATGATCCGCGAAGTTTGTTCCGCGCTGGATTATGCCCATGCCAGAGGGGTGATTCACCGCGATGTTAAACCGTCCAACATTTTGCTGGATAAGGACGGGCGGGCGATTTTAAGTGATTTTGGGCTGGCGCTGCTGACCGAAACGGGAACACGCGGCGAAATTTTTGGCTCACCGCATTATATCGCGCCGGAACAGGCTATCTCGTCCGCTAAAGCCGTGCCGCAAAGCGACCTGTATTCAGTGGGAATCATTTTGTACGAACTCTTTACGGGGCGGCTGCCTTTTGATTCGGATGAGCCGATTGAGGTCGCGCTGAAACACTTGCAGGAAACTATTCCGCCGCCGCGTCAGATACGGCCGGACATGCCCGCCGCGCTGGAAGCTGTGATTCTGAAGGCGCTGTCCAGGGATATTCCCTCCCGTTATCAGACGGGCAAAGCGCTGGTAGATGCGCTCCAGGCCGCGCTCAAAGAGGACAGTGGAAATTTTCCCCTGACTGCCGCCCGTCCCTCATTTTCGGACTGGCAGCCGATGAAGCCTAAAACGGTCAGCGCCCGGTTTTATTTTTTTCTAGGGGTGCTGACCACGCTGATTGTGATCCTGGGGGAAGTGTATTTATTCATAAAGTAGGGGCAGGAACAAGCGAACACCGTGAGCGATGCCTGCCCTCTGGATAATGGGCGGGTATTGGTGCTGACGCACCTTGTCCCCGCCCCTACGCACGGACACGGGATTTTGGGCGGGTCACGCTGCGCTTAAGACCCCGCCCCTACATGTTCACATACATTTTGGTAGGGGCAGGGACCGCCCGTGTAAGCCCCTCTCCCCACTTGTGTGGGAGAGGGGTTGGGGTGAGGGGAAATTTTTACTCCGGTGCAGTCACGGGTTCAAATGTGCCGTTGATATTGGTTAGCGTAGCGGTTTGTTCCTGGCTGAAATCAATGCTAATCATCGTTCCGGCGGGAACTTCTTCGGTGAACTGACTTAAATCAATGTCCGCCACCGTTACCCCAAAGTTAAAACGGTAGCCGATAATCTGGTCATTTTCGTCCAGCACCAGGCTGATGCTGGCAATATCCCCTTCCATCTGTTCGATGATGGCAAAAAAGGGATTGCTTTCGTCGGGGGGATTATCTTCTGCCAGCACATCCCGGATGCCAACCCAGTCAAACGTGATGGTCACAACATCCACCGTCGCGCCGTCCACTTCTTCCTGAGTCAGGGTCACACTGGTCGCGGCTTCGGCTACTTTCCCGATAGCATCCAGCAGATTGTCGTTTTCATCCTCGTCATCCTGACTCATCATGTTGCCCACGACTTCATCCAGATTCAGCACTTCAAATTCGGCCATTTCCACGTCGTCAACCGTTACCCATCCTTCCGGCAGGGTCATCGGGCCAGTCGTACCATCGGCGTACTGCGCGTTCACATACAGCACCCCGTCCACAAGACGGAATTCCGCTTCCATCACATAATCAACCGTCGTGTCGTTATCCACTTCGTTGACCGTCGCAACCGCCGTGCCGCTAACATTCGGATTGTCGCCGTTGCGATTAATCACCGTAGCATCAATTTCTACCACCGAAGTACCCGTCTGATTGACCTGCTGCCCTAACAGCGACACATCAATATTCTGGGTTTCGGTAAGTGTGGTGGTTGATTGAAAACTGGTATAGGTTTCAACCGCTTGCAGCGCAGTAGTCACACGTTCCAGCAATGCCTGTTCTTCTTCGGTCAGGCCATCCTGAGCGTTGACTGCCGGAAGCAGGGTCATCAGCAAAGCTGCCACAAGCAGAATCCATTTAAATCGCATTTGTCTTTTTCCTCATCTATCTCACAAAAGCAGTTAGCGCTTAGCATTATTACAGGATTTGACAGAAACGCAAGTATAATCAGGGGCGATTTAGAAAGGCAGGACATGGCAGAGCTATGTATTATGATCGAGGGACAGATGGGGCTGAACTGGGAGCGCTGGCAGCGTCTATGTTCAGCCGTCGAAGACCTGGGGTTTGACGGTCTTTTTCGTTCCGACCACTACCGCAATCCCGAACCCGACTATGAAGATTCACTCGAATTGTGGACTTCGCTCACTTACGCGGCCAGCCACACCAAACGTATTTTGCTGGGGCCGCTGGTCACACCGATCACGTTTCGTCACCCGTCCCTGCTGGCGAAAATGGCCTCTGCGGTGGATGATTTAAGCGGCGGACGGCTGGTATTTGGGATTGGGGCGGGCTGGAATGAACGCGAGCATGTGGCGTTTGGGATTCCGTTTCCCAATAATGCCGAACGGTTTGCCCGTCTGGAAGAAGCCATTCAGTTGATTCGTTTGCTGTTTCAATCCGATGAACCTGTGAATTTTCACGGCCAGTATTATTCATTGATGGAAGCAAAGTTGATGCCGCGCCCCAGGCGGGAGGGCGGCCCGCCGATTCTGATTGGAGGAAATGGTTCAAAACGCACGCTTCCCCTGGTGGCGAAATATGCAGACGAGTGGAACGCGGTTTACCTCACACCGGAAGATTATATGCTGCGGCGCAGCCAACTGAATGGCTATCTGGCGGCGGAAGAACGTTCCCCTAAAAACTTAAAATATTCGATGATGACCGGACTTCATTTTGCCAGAGATGACGCTGCTCTCAAAACGGTGCTGGATAAGATTCGGGCGCGGCGGCCAGATACTAATAACCTGACCGACCTTGAACTGGCGATGCTCATCCGGCAGCGTGGGCCGCTTCTGGGGACACCCACTGCCATTGTTGACCAGATTGGTAAGCTGGTGGACTGCGGCCTGTCGCGGCTGATGGTGCAGTGGCTGGATTTGGATGATATGGATGGGCTGGAAGCGCTGGCTGCCAGAGTCCTGCCGCAGGTCAGACGCATGTAACAAATATAGTAGGGACACGGCAGTGCCGTGTCCCTACCGAAGGTTTGTCGTGTTTCGTAGAAAATTTGTTCATGTTATACTTGTCGTGGCGTTCTGGAGCGATCAATGAACAGCAACAAACTTTTTTACGGTGATAATCTGGATATTTTGCGCCAGTATATTCCCAATGAATCGGTAGACCTGATTTACCTTGACCCGCCCTTCAACAGCA
>CAZKZS010000161.1:0-10791 GCA_964557285.1 uncultured Anaerolineae bacterium
GTAGCTCAGGTCGTAGGTGGCAAAAACATTCTGCATGGTGGTGCGGGTGCTGGCAAAATACGGACTTTCGGGGTGAATAGTATCCATATACCCTTCAAGGTCCTCGGTGTTGGCTGCTTCCAGATTTTTATACACCGCTTCCAGAACATCGTTGCCTGTGGTGGTAACGATGGTCGTTTCGCCAGACCCATTGGATACAGGGAAGATGTCCTCGATGAGGCTCACCAGGCCGTTGCAGCCCGTTAAAATCAGGAAGGTCGCCAGCAGGCTGTGAACAGAGAGAAGTTTCATGGGGGTTATCCTTCGTTTGCTTCTATTGTAGGCAAAATCTCGCCCAGGGGCATGAGTCTTTGGTCGGACTCCATGCCCGACATCAACGGATATTCATGTGCTGCATCCCGAAAGTAGGTTTGGCCTGCCGGAAAATACAGATAGCTGATGAACTGCTGGGCAAGCGGTTTTGAGTCCGATTGCGCGAAAATTGCCACGCTGGAAACTGATATATCCGCCGGAACATAAAAAAAGGGCAGGGCGGGCTGCTGCGCTAACAATTTCGACAGCGTGGGAGCGCTGATTCTGGCAGCCGGAAGATTTTGTGCAGGGGAAATAAAAAAGCTGACCTGTGCCGAAACCCCTGCCCATTCAGGGGAGATAAATTGTTCCTCCAGCCCCGTCGTCAGGTAGCGCGGCAGGGCATCCAGCAGGGCCGCTTCACTTAGCAGGGTCATAGCGCGGTCATCCTGACTCAAAAAAACATCGGGGGTGAGGTTGGCTTTTTGAATGTCCTCAAGCAGCGAGTCGGTACGCACAGCAATAAAATGGGTTTGAATACCCGTATCCGCTTCAAATTGTGCCACCAGAGGGGCAATCAGCGACGGGTCACGGTCAGAAAAAACGGTCAGGGTGGTATCGCTGGTTTCAGCTTCCGTTAGCAAATGGTCTTTGCCTTCGTCGGGTAGGGGAACAACAATCGCCAGCACCGCCAGACTCAGCAGCAGCACCGCGATGAGATTTCGGAGGGTGGTCATTTGCCATTCAGCCCCAATTCAGCCGCGTGATCCTGCATGGCTTTGAGGACAAGCGGCACATGAAATTCCCACAAATCCACCCCTAAATCCTGGGCTGCAATTTCTATCTCGTGACGGTCAACGCCCGCCGCAAATGCCCGATCTTTCCATTTCTTTTTGATGGAAGACACGCTTACTTCCCGAATATCTTTACTGGGGCGCACCAGTGTGACGGCGGTAATCAGACCCGTTAGCTCATCTACTGCACAGAGGACTTTATCTCGAAGGGTCGTTCTTTCGACGCCTGTATCCACCCCATGGCTGAGAATAGTACGAATATCCTCCTCTGAAACCCCCCTTTCCCGTAAGATAGGAGCGCCCGCAGTGGGATGTTTATCCAGCGTCGGATGAATTTCCCAGTCAAAATCGTGCAGCAACCCGACCAGTCCCCAGGAATCGGGATTTTCGCCGTAATGCTCCGCATATTCCCGCATCGCAAACTCGACGGCCAGCATGTGTTTCCGCAAGCTGTCCGACTGGACAAATTCGGTGACAATATTCCAGGCTTTCTCACGGTTCATCATACTCTTTCCTCCGGCTACCCATTATAAAACGTGTTTGCAAAAGGTAGGGGGGTTTTTGGAGGGACACGGCGCTGCCGTGTCCCTGCTGAAGCGGGGGTGGCGGTATGGGGTTATGGTTTAATCGTCGTCGTCATCTTCTTGGGAGTCGTCGCCCTCACTTCCGCCTGCCAGGGCTAAAAATTCCGCCGTGAGAATGTCTTTTTCCGCGTCGGTTAACCGTGCATCCGAATGGATGAGTTTGTAGTCCCAGGGTGGCATTGAGCCTTCCTGAATGACTTCGATGAGTTCTTCCGCTTCATAGCCGCTGTCCCATTCCGAAAAATTGAGATATTCCCGGCCTTCATGAACATGGTTAGCAACGCGCCACGAAATGGGTGCGATTTTGGAATACCACGGCCAGTCCGTTTCGTCGCTGTGGCAGTCGAAACAGGCTTTTTTAGCAATCGAACGTGCCTCAGCCGAAGTCCAGGCAGGCTCGGCTTTCACAGCCGGATTATCACGGGTTACGGGGATAAACTGAATAAGCACAGTAGCAACTACCAGTACGCCCAGACCTATCAGGACGTACCGACGCCAATTGAGTTGTGTTGTCATTTTGATTCTCCTGCGAAATGTTTCGCACCCTTATTGTTGTGCTATCTGACACCGGATTCCAGTGTCAAAAGTCACCCCGAATCGGGTTGTAAATAACCTGCAAAAAGGGAACTCCAACCCGTGTTTTCACGACTCATTAAATGAAAGCACACGAGTCAGGAGTCTATGCGATGCCCAACCGCCTAAAGAATCTATGGCTGCTCATTCCTCTGGTGGTCGCCTTTGGGATATATCTTCCCTCCGTCACTCTGCCATTTTTTTCGGATGATGTGATTCATCTGCGCGGGGTGACGACGGTTTCCAGCGAGTACATCCTGACTCATGCCGATTTGGGAATGTACTACGCCAATAACTACTATCGGCCTGTGGTGAATCTGATTTTGAGAACCCAGTACGTGCTGGGATTTGAGCCATCCGCCCCATTCTGGCATCTGCTGATGATTTTGACTCACATGCTTAATACGGCGCTGGTAGGGCTGCTTGCAAAACAACTTCGTTTAAGCCCTTTTGCCACTTTTGCCGCCATGCTGATTTTTGCCGTGTATCCGTTTAGCTGGCAGGTGGTGGTCTGGGTGCTGGCGTGGTTTCATTCGCTGGTCCTGACGGCAATTTTGCTCTCTGTGACCGCCGCAATTGGCTTTTTCCGTCAGCCAACACGATACGGACTGTTGATTTTAGCGGTGCTGGCGGGGTCAATTGCGCCGTTTATTCATGAAAATGGACTGTTTACCGGTGTGCTGATTTTTATGCTGATCATCGTGACTCACAATACTTATATGATTCGCTGGCGAGCGCTGGCTGTACTTGTACCGATGTGCGGGGCGGCGGCAGTTTATCTTTACCTGTGGATGACTATCACCGGACGCCAGCTTCCGTTGATGCGATTTTTGCCTGCTGCCCATCTTTTTTCCGGCAGCATGATGATCATGGCAGTGATGCCGCAGCGCTACCTGACAACAACCCTGACCTTCCACACCTGGCTGAAAAAACTGTTTTTCCTCCTCTTTATCGTGATATGCCTTAGCGTTTTAATTTTGAGTTTGCGCGGTAAGGGCATCTGGACGGCCTATCATCTCAAGGCGGCCTATCTGACACAGGGCATGAGTTTTCCAATGCAGTGGGCGGCTGCCTATGCTCCGCTTTCCGCCGAAAAACAGACCTGGTTAGGGGGTCTGGTTTTTGTGGCGGTCTGGTCAGTGGTTTTTACGATGGCAGAGGGTCAAATACGGCGGGTGCTGCTGGTGGGCGTAGGCTGGTTTGGGGTGATAAGTGTGCTGCCGATGCTGTATCTGGGAGAAGGATACGTTTTATCTTCGCCGCGTCTATTTTATGTGGCTGCCCCGGGTATCGCGCTGACGCTGGCTGTGCTGCTTGACCCCCTGCGCGGCCTCTCTCGACTGGCCTATCTGGGGATTTTTACGGGTGTGCTGATTCTCAGCGTGGGCTATGTGCGTGATCGTGAAGCGCTGCATCTGCAACTGGGAGAGGCTTATCAGGAGATGTTCGCGCAGATGCCAGAGGATGAAGATGCCCGAATTCTGGTGGTGAACGCGCCGCGCTGGATGGCTTCTACCTACAACCCTTTTCCACTTGACCACATGGGTGCGGTATTTGTGCCGGATTATTACCCCCTGGAAGAATTTTTGCGGGTGAACCTGGGACGGAATTACACCCATCTGACCGAAGTCACCGACGCGGACACCATGTATCTACCTGACCGAGTAACAGGCATCGGGGAGGTATTGCCCCACGCGGAGGTGATGACACTGGCGCAAACTCAGGACGTTGTGTATACCTTCCACCTGGAGGAATAGGAACGGGGACAAGGGCAGGAATCGCTCACGGTGTTTACCTGTGGCACTCTTTTTTGTTTCACTGCATAATGAGCAGGGTTCACAGGAAAAAAATACATGGCTAATCGGGTCATTAAACAAGCCCTGAAAAAAGTATTTTCGGATGTCCTGAGTGAAGAATCGCTGGAAAAACTGGCAAACACCGTGCGGGTGAAAGAATATCCTGCCGGCGTGACCCTTTGTAAAGAAAGGGAAATTCAGGATACCTTTTACATTCTGCTGGATGGCCGGGTGGATATTATGAAACATCTGGAAGGTGGGCTGCATTTTATCGACACGCTGCAATCTACCTGTTTTGGGGAAATTGCCCTGCTGCTGGATGAACCCCGTACCGCCGATGTGATTACGGCTACCCCTGTGCGGGTGATTGAAATTAACCGCGACGATCTGGATATTTACCTCAAACAAGCGCCGGAAATTGTGGTTGCTATCTGCAAAATTGTGATCAAACGTACACTGGCACAATTAGACCGGAGCGTAGAAGAACTTGCCAAACACCGCAGAAAAATATCAACACCCCCCAAATTTTTTGTCAGTTATGCCCGCAAAGACCAGACTTTTGTCGAACAGCTTGCCATTGATTTGAAGCGGCGGGAGATTGACGTGTGGCTTGACCTGCATAATATTGACCCCGGCCTTAGCTGGTCGCGGCAGATTGGGCGGGCGCTGGATGTATGTACCGCGATGATTCTGGTGCTGTCCCCTGACAGCCTGGAATCGGACAATGTGGATGATGAGTGGAATTATTATCTGGATAACAAAAAGATGATCGTTCCCCTGCTGTATCGGGAATGTCGTGTTCCCTTCCGGTTACACAAAATCCAGTTCATTGATTTTGTCAAACAGCCCTACGATGATGCGCTCAGTCATCTCGTGTCGACCCTTCATGTGATTGACTGACTTCTAGCTGGCGTACCAGCACTTTATCAATCCGGCGGCCATCCATATCCATCACTTCAAAGCGTTTTCCCGCCCAGTCAAAATAATCAGAAGCTGTTGGAATCCGGCCTAAGTGATGCAGCACAAATCCGGCCAGCGTCAGGTAAATGCCCTTTTCTTCTTCGGGAAATTCCAGTTCCGGCAGAACATCGGCTAATTCATCAATAGGCAGCATCCCATCCAGCAGCCAGGAGCCGTCGTCGCGCTGTACTGCCTCCGGTTCTTCAATATCCAGGTCGCCAAAAACTTCGCCCATCAGGTCATCCATTGTGACCAGCCCTTCGACACTGCCAAACTCTCCTATCACTACCGCCACTTCGCAGTGAGAGGATTTGAACAAGTCCAGCACTTTTGCCACGCGGGTGCTGGCCGGAACAAAAATCGGCTGCCGCACCAGCGACTTTAAATCAAAGGGGGATTGGCTAAGAATTTGGACAAGCAAATCTTTGGCTTCTACGATGCCCTGAATATTTTCGATGCTGCCCTGCCCTACCGGATAAAATTGATAGGGATTTTCCACGATTTTTTTCTGGATTTCCTCATAAGGTGCGTCCAAATCCAGCCAGATTATATCCGTGCGAAAAGTCATCATTTCCCGCACGCGCTGGTCGGCCAGCCCCAACACCCCTTCTATCATTTCCTGTTCGGTGGCTTCAAAAATGCCAACCTCTGTTCCCTGCTCAATGAGCGCTAGCACTTCGGCCTCTGTCACCGACTCCGCTTTCTGGCCGTGTTTGCCCATGGCCCGCAGCACAATTTCTGTTGAAAAGCTGAGCAGCGACACCGCAGGACGACCTATGGCCGACAGGTATTTCATTGAAGGGGCAACCAGCATAGCTACTTTTTCTGGATTCTGGATGGCAATCTGTTTGGGGACAAGCTCACCAATAATTAGAGAAAGATAGGTCGTGATGGAGACAATGATTGCAATCGAAAGGGTTTCACTGTAGGGTTGGAGCGCCGATAGTTGATTGATTTGTGAGGATAAATCATCGGCCAGCGCCGCGCTGCCAAACGCACCGGACAGCACCCCGACCAGCGTAATCCCAATTTGCACCGTAGAAAGAAAACGGCCAGGGGAGTCGGCCAGTTCCAGCGCTGCTTGCGCCCCTTTTTTGCCTTCTTCTGCCATGTGCTGCAAACGTGCCTGCCGTGCGGAAACAACGGCAAGTTCGGACATGGCTAAAAACCCGTTCAGGAGAATCAGCGCGAGAAGAATCAGAATTTCCAAATTGCCTCGGAGTCTAAGAATCGTTAGTCAATGGTACGGGTAAAAGCGTTAGATTTGTATAAAATTTGCCTGTTTATCCGATAGGAATACCCGCTTGCGCTTCAATTTCATCCTATTTGTACTTTTTAGTGTAACTTCTTTTTTGCCCGCCCGCACACAAACCGTCGATTATGTGGTATTTGTGCTGAACAATACGATTTACGCCCATGCCCTGAACCATGCCGACCTGCGGGTGCTGGGTACGGTGACGCCAGACATGGAACTGCCTGAAAACCGATCTGATGTGTACGACCCTCAAGGGAGTCCTGTGCAGCCCGATGCAAATTATGGCTTCCATCATGGCATCTGGTCGCCTGATGGCCGCCAGTTTGTGTATCTTCAAATTCAGTTTCCCCGCTACCAGCTTAAATTATTTACTGAGGCAGAGTCCTCCCTGCTGCTGGACAGCCAGATTTCCGACCAGCGCGGCTATCTTGTCCCGCTAGGGTGGAAAAATGAACACACGATTCTGCTCATTGAACGGTTTATGCTATATAACCTGAAAAAATCGATTCGCATCTGGCAGTTTAATTTAACGGACAGCAGCCTCACCCCTTATGCCAATACTGCTGTCGGTCAATTACATGGTCAAAATGCGGTGGTCAACGGCGGAGCATTTTTGGGGTTTGATGCCAAAAAGGGCTATCTTTTTGATTTTGAAAGCGGGCAGTTTAGCACGTTTGACTCCGCGCTGTCTCTGCCGGAGGCATCCGTTTTTGAAGTGCATCCTATTCGGGTGCTGGGTGTGCTTTCCAGCAGCCAGTTAATCGCCTTTATCAACCGGACGGTTTTAACTTCAGAAGCCGCACCGGATTATCCGCCGCCGTTTTTACACTGGCCGCTGCCCGATTCCGAACGCCAAATCACCTGCTATCCCGACTCGGCGCACACGGCAGCCACCCATGAAATCACCTGCCCGCCTCTGGGACGCCAGTATTCCGGTCATGAAGGCACAGATATTGGCGTACCGCTTGAGACTCCGGTTTACGCGGCTGCAATGGGTGTCGTGGTAGATGTTTATACCGCGTGTGACGGCAGCAATCCCTCCTGTGGAGAAGCCTACGGAAACACTATTACGCTGGAACATACGCTGGTGGTGGAGGGGCGGATACAAACGTGGTTTACAGGGTATGCCCATCTGCAAAATGCTTCTGTGATGCCTTTTCAGGTGATTATGAGTTTGACAGACCCGATAGGGGCATCCGGCAGCACGGGCGAAGGTGGCCCACATTTGCATTTTGAAGTTCGTTTTCCGCATCAGTTGACCAGCATCCAATGGGTTGACCCCTGGGCAGAACCTTCATTCTGGATAGGCAACCCGCCGGTTTCCGCCGAATATTCAAACTAAAAGTCAACCTTTGTGCGGATTTTGTTAGTTTTTGCTCCGAATCAAGCGGGAAAAATTGAAAAGCGTATAATTACCCTAAAGATTGTAAACCCTTACTGGTATCGGGGGGTACATATGTCAAAAAGGAATTATTCCTTTTTCAGGTTTATTGTTATCATTGTCCTGATGTTTACCCTGTATGCGCTGACTTCTTCCGGCCAGCCAAAGGTGCTGGCTGCTTGCGTGATTCAAGGGACAGTATTTCGAGATTATGATGCCGACGGCGTATTGGATGCCAACGAGCCGGGTGTGCCAAATATCACGGTCAATGCGTTTGATGCAACCAATGTTGCCGTGGTCACGGCCACCACTGCCGCCAATGGCACTTATACGCTGGATTTAAGCGCCCTGCCGGATCAGGAGGTGCGGGTCGAGTTTGAAAATATTCCTACGTATTTACGTCCGGGCCCCTCGACACCGCTTTCCACAACATTTAGCAATACAGGGCTGCGAACAACAGTCACTTTTGTGACCTGTAACACGGGCGCAGGCGTTCCCACCCCCAATGTGAATCTTGGGTTAGCCAATCCGGGGCAGCACTGCGGCACGCTCACCCCCGCCCTGACCACCAACTGCTACGTTTTTGGGGATAACATCAACGGCCCCAACCGGCTTAATGATGTGCTGGTATCTTTCCCCTATACTGCCACTGGATTGAATCCCGCGCTTGAAGTGCCAGAGGCCAACGCCGCCAATATTGGCACGACTTTTGGGCTGGCCTATCATCGGGGGTCAAATACGATTCTGGCTGCTTCTTTTATGAAACGGCACACTGGATTCGGCCCCGGTACGACCAATACCCCCACCCCAGGCGCTATTTATTATATTGACCGCAATTATCCCATTGCTGACCCGAATCGTTTTGGCGTGTTTATTGATATGGGATTGTTTGGCGTGGGTGCAGACCCCCACCCCCCTACTCAGGTAGGGTATGACCGCGACATTAATTCCTATGACGCGGTGGGTAAAATTTCGCTGGGGGACATTGATATTTCCGACGACAACCGCACGCTCTACGTGATGAATTTGTTCAACCGCACCCTGTACGAAGTCCCCATCCTGTTTAACCCAACCGGAACGCCCAAGCTTACCGCCAATGTGGGCGCGGTGCGGGCCTATCCCGTTCCCAGTCCGGCGTGTGTGAATGGGCAGTTCCGCCCCTTTGCCACGCACTATTACGATGGAATGGTCTATGTGGGTGGGGTATGCAGCGCCGAAGGCCCCGGCGGGACCGCCGCCAATCTTTCCGGCCATATTCTGAGGATGACGCCGGGAGTCGGTTTTGCGGGTGCGCCGATTCTAAGTTTTCCCTTAAATTATCCACGCGGCTGCGCTTATCGTGGACCCGTCGCCGGCACCTGTACTTTAGCCCCCTGGAATCCCTGGACAGCTATCTGGCAGGCCATTCCGTCCCATAACCCGGGATTTTTTGCCCTGGAGCATATCTACCCGCAGCCGATGATTACTGACCTTGTAATCGACGAACAGGGCATGACTATCGGGATTCGTGACCGCTACGGCGACCAGACAGGCTACCGTCAGGACAGCATTAATTTAGCAGATAACGCCCTGTATACGGGGGATACGGCAGGGGATACTTTACGCGCCTGTCAGGATGCTGCCGGAAACTGGGTACTGGAAAGCAACGCAAGCTGTAACGGTCAGCCCGCAGGTGGCACGGGCGGCGCAGATACCGGACACGGCCCCGGCCCGGGTCCCGGTCCCACTGCCGGATTTGGGGAATTTTTCTTTCAGGAAAATTTTCCGTTCCATGATGAAACGTCACTTGGCGGTTTAACCCATGTATACGGCACTACGGAAGTCGTGGAAACCGTTTATGACCCGCTAGCAAGTGCTGCCGCGGACTTCCAGGGAGGGGCATTATGGATGAGTGTCATCACAGGCGCACGCACCCGACCCGATGGGTATTCCCTGTTCGATACAGGGGACGGCGGCCCGCCCCTCAACGGAACATTCGGCAAAGGCGGCGGTCTGGGCGACCTGGAAGCCATGTGCGGTCCCGCGCCCCTTGAAATTGGCAACCGCGTCTGGGAAGACCTTGACCGCAACGGGCGGCAAGACCCGGAAGAAGTCGATTTTGGCGGTGTCACCCTGAGTCTTTATATAGATACGGATGGGAATCCAGCTACGCCACCGGATACGCTGGTCGCCCGCACGCAGACCAACGCCGAAGGGGAGTATATTTTTAACGCCAACACCATTCGGGAATATCTTCTAACGACAGGCACAACTGCCCTGCCCAATATCCACTTTATTGACCTTGACCGAGACGGGCTGGCGAATCCGGTAGAACATTTTGGGGTGCTGCCGGAACGCAGCTATCAGATACGGATTGAGGGCGGCCAGAACAATTTTGACGCGCCCGGAGATGTGCTGTTTGATTATTACGCCACGCCGCGTAACACCGTTGTGAATGACATTGACTCCAACGGCGGAGTCCCCAATATTAATGTTGTGGTTAGCCCGACCAACCAGCCGGAAAGTGAAGTTTTTACGATGGGAACGTTTGGCGAAAATAACCATACATTTGATTTTGGCTTCGCTTTAGTGGTGCAGCCGCCGCCACCTCCCCCCCCTGATGATGGCGGCGGTGGCGGGGATGTGACTCCTACCCCTGGTACGGGAACACCTATTCAAAAAACCGTGAATAAGTCGTTTGCAGTAGCGGGAGATACCCTTATCTGGACCATCACGGTGACGAACTTTAACAACACCCCAACGGATTTTGGCACGGTTACGGATACCCTTCCGTCACAGTTGACCATTGTTTCCATGACTCACAATGGCGGCGGCACACCCAGCCAGAACGGACAGACAATTACCTGGCCTGTAGGGGTGCTTCAGCCGGGGCAGACCGTTACCCTGACCATCGTGACGCGATTGGCAGGTGGGGCGGGTACAAACGGCGCGTGTCGCCCCGGAGGGCCGCGATTTGTGTCTAATGAAGCCTGCTTAACTTCAGGAATCTGTGCAGAAATCAGTGTGTTTTGCGAACCGTCTACCCTGCCCGCCACAGGCGAGTCGCCCTACGCGGTCTGGCGCTGGCTGGTGCTGCTTGCCTTCGGCGTATCGCTCATGGGCCTCGGTATCGCCTACCTTCTGCGCGAGGCCTACCTCTCCTACACCTTCCCCGGCG
>CAZKZS010000162.1:0-6637 GCA_964557285.1 uncultured Anaerolineae bacterium
ATTATGTAATGGCAATTCGCATTGGTATTAACGGATTCGGACGGATTGGACGCCAGGTGGTGAAGGCGCTCCAACAGTACCACAAAGATAAAGTTGATATTGTGGCTTTTAATGACCTGGGCGATCTTGATATGATGGCCTACCTGTTCCGCTATGACTCCAACTATGGCCCGTTTAAAGGCACCGTGGAAGTCAAAGATGGGGCGCTGGTCATTGATGGTGATGAAATTAAAGCCCTCACCGAACGCGACCCCGCTAAAATCCCCTGGGGCGACCTGGGTGTGGATATTGTGGTTGAAAGTACAGGCATTTTCCGCAGCCGCGAAAAAGCGGGGCTGCATTTGCAGGGCGGCGCCAAACGGGTCATTATTTCTGCCCCTGCCAAAGGTGAAGTCGATGCGACCTTCGTTATCGGCGTGAATGATGACACTTACGACCCCGATAAACATTTTGTGGTGTCCAACGCTTCCTGCACCACCAACTGTCTCGCGCCTGCCGCGAAGGTGCTGCACGATAAATTTGGCATCGTAAGTGGCTTGATGACCACCATTCACAGCTATACTCAGGATCAGCGTCTGCTGGATGCGCCGCATGATGATTACCGCCGCGCCCGCAACGCTGCCACGAACATCGTCCCGACCACCACAGGCGCAGCGAAAGCAGTTGCGCTGGTTATTCCTGAACTCAAAGGCAAATTTGATGGAATTTCTGTGCGTGTGCCGACGCCCGTCGGTTCACTGACCGATTTTGTGGCGGTTCTGGAACGGGAAGTGACCACTGAAGAAGTCCATGCCGCTTATGAAGAAGCCGCCAACGGCCATCTGAAGGGCATTTTGCAGTTCTCGCGGGATGACCTGGTTTCCAGCGATATTGTGGGCAATCCACACTCCTGCATTGTGGACGCGGGTTATACGAGCGCCCGCAAGAACACGCTCAAACTGCTGGCCTGGTATGACAATGAATGGGGCTACTCCTGCCGCACGGCTGACCTGGCAGTGATTATGGGCGGCTAAGCCGTTCTGAAGCAAGGCCATCTCACAAAAAAAATGACTAACAGCGGCAGAGTGGATAACCGGTCTGCCGCTTTTCTTAAAGGCTAAAGGAAAAACCAATGAACAAAAAATCTATTCGTGATGTCAACCTGACCGGAAAACGGGTGTTAGTCCGTGTTGATTTTAATGTTCCCACAGAAGGGGATCGGGTTACGGATGATACCCGTATTCGGGCAGCGATTCCTACGCTGAAATATATTCTGGAACAAAAGCCCAGAGCTGTGATTTTAATGTCCCATCTGGGACGCCCCAAAGGGGAAGATAAAGCCAAAGATAAGGCTGAATTTTCCCTCAAGCCTGTTGTGCCACTGGTGCAGGAACAGCTTGGGGTGGATGTCGCTTTTGCGGAAGATTGCATTGGGGAAGCGGCGGAACAGGCCGTGGCTGCCCTGCCCGAAGGTGGGGTGCTGGTGCTGGAAAATACCCGCTTTTACAAAGGCGAATCCAAAAATGACCCCAAAATGGCCGAACAACTGGCAAAGTTAGGTGATATTCTGGTCAATGATGCATTTGGAACTGCCCACCGCGCCCATGCCAGTAACGTAGGCGTTGCTTCCTACATGGAATCAGTCGCGGGATTTTTGCTGGAAAAAGAAATTGATTTTCTGGTGAACGCGATTGAAAATCCGAAACGCCCCTTTGTGGCGATTATGGGCGGGGCAAAAATTTCGGATAAGGTGCTGGTAATTGAGTCGCTGCTGCAAAAAGTCGATAATCTGCTGATTGGCGGCGGTATGAGTAACACTTTCCTCAAAGCACAGGGAATCGAAGTCGGCGATTCGCTGGTGGATGCGGAAGCGCTGGATACGGCCAAAGAAATGCTTGGCAAGGCGGGCGGAAAAATTGTGCTGCCTGTGGATGCGGTCATTGCCGATGCGTTTGAGAATGGGGCGAATCGCAAAACCATTGATGTGAAAGAGGGTGTTCCGGCGGGCTGGCGGATTCTGGATGTTGGCCCCAAAACCATTGAAGCCTTCCAGGGGATTCTGGCAGATGCAAAAACCGTCGTATGGAACGGCCCTGTGGGGGTGTTTGAAATGCCCAACTTTGCCGTAGGGACGATTGAGATTGCGAAGGCACTGGCAGACATCACCGGAAAAGGCGCTGTCACTATCATTGGCGGCGGCGACTCGGCGGCGGCGGTTGCGCAGGCAGGTCTGGAAGATAAAGTGACCCATGTCAGCACGGGCGGCGGCGCGAGTCTGGAACTGCTGGAGGGCAAAGAACTGCCCGGAGTCACCGCGCTGGCAGACCGCTAATAGCAACCGACGCGCTGCATCAAACGTAGTAATAGGTGTAGCGTACTAACCTACCTATGGCGACAGGGCGGCTGCTGCCACCCTGTCCGCTTTTGTGTTATATTCAGGGCGGCAAGGAATTTTTAGCCATGACATTTACTATCGGAGAAACGGTTGGCCCTTACCGAATTGTGTCTCAATTGGGTCAGGGCGGCATGGCAACCGTCTACAAAGCCTTCCATGCCGCGCTGAATCGTTACGTGGCAATCAAGGTGTTGCATCCCTCTTTTCAGGAGGACGAAACTTTTTATTCCCGCTTTAAACGGGAAGCTCAAATTGTGGCTCAACTGGAACACCCGCACATTGTTCCGGTGTACGATTTTTCAGAACATAACGGCAATCCCTACCTGGTGATGAAATTTATTGAGGGTGACACCCTCAAACACCGGATTCGGCGGCAAAAGTTAACGCTGGAAGAAACCCTCAAATATATGACGGCGGTAGCGGAAGCGCTGACTTATGCCCACGAACGCGACATTTTGCACCGGGATGTAAAGCCGTCCAATGTGATGGTTGACAGTACCAATTTTCCTTCTCTGGCGGATTTTGGGCTGGCGCGAATCGCTTCAACGGGCGAATCCACCATGAGTCAGGATGTGTTGATTGGCACGCCGCATTACATTTCGCCGGAACAGGCCAAAGGGGTAAAGACCCTTGGCCCCGCCACCGATGTTTATTCGATGGGCATCATGTTATATGAAATTGTGGTCGGGCGTGTGCCGTTCAGCGCCGATACCCCCTATGCAATTGTGCATGACCACATTTATAAACCGCTGCCCATGCCCACGCTGGTGAATCCGACAGTTCCGGCGGCGGTTGAAGCAGTGCTGCTCAAGTCGCTTAGCAAGCAGCCCGAAGACCGTTATCCAACAGCCGTTGCGCTGATGGATGCTTTTAAGCAGGCAGTGGCGGACTCGCAGCTAGGGGAACTTAGCGCGGCCAGTGTTCAAGTCGATAAATTTGAAGAAGCCTCTGTTGCGGCGGCAGCGCTGGCCTCACAAAAAACGCCAACCCCGCCCCCAACAGGCATTGATGACCAGTTGATGGCGCATGTGCGGGCGGCCATTACGGAAGCGCTGGCGACGGAAACCGCCCACCGGACCGATGCGGCCATTCCTGCGCCCTATGTCAGCACCCCTCTTCCTTACAGCGCTCCCCGTCGGCGCAGAGGGTCGCGGCGTGGATTCTGGCTGTTAATTGGAACGGCAGCGCTGGTATTTATCTGTATTGCATCGCTGGCAGTGAGCATTAACGCCTTAAATGATCCGGTGGTGTCGCGGGGGGCGGCTGTTTCTGCGGAAACAACCGAACCCGCACCTGAAAGACTACCGCTAAATGACCGGGGCAAGTTTAATCTGGAAAATTTTGATGAACACGAGCTGGCAAACCTGACGGTTGATGAGGGGATGAAGCTGGTCGATGATTTCCCGGATCAGCCCGAAGCACATATGCTGCTCTCGTTTGCCTATCTCAATGAAGGATATTCCGAAGAAGCGCTAGAAACCCTGACTTATGTGCTGACAGAAATGCACCCGTCGGCGGAACTGATTGCTGAGGCTGCAAGATCAACGGCAGCGCAGGGATTTAATAATGAAGCAACTGTCTTATGGTTAGCTGCTTACACCCTTGACCCTGAGCATCCGGCAATTCGTAACGAAGCCGGACAGTATATCTACCGCCAGTTGGAGACTGCCTCACGGGAAGAATTAGAATCCTTTTCAGAAGTGATTCAGCCCTATACGGACTCGGCATTTGCCAAAACGATGATTGCACAGGCACGTATTTTCGGTATTCCCGATGCAATGGTGGTCATCACTCCCGGTATGAAAAATGCCATCAAAATGCAGCTTGAAGCAGCCGTTGCACTGGATGACCGTCTGGCGGAAACCTATCTCATTTACGGGAATTATTATGAGCTTATCGGGGATATAGATGAGGCAGAAAATTCCTGGCGATATGCAATCAGTTTTGAAGATGCACCCGAATGGGTGAAACGTGAAGTTAATTCCAAATTACAGGAGCAATAAAACCTTATGAAACGTATTCCGATTGTGGCCGGAAACTGGAAAATGTATAAAACCCCTGCGGAGGCGGTTGATTTTGTGAGCCAACTTAAACCCGCGCTGGCCGAGTATACGGCGGTTGAACAGGTGGTTATTCCTCCCTATGTTGCCCTGCCGGGGGTGCAGGCTGAACTAGAAGGCAGCAGCATCAAAGTAGGAGCGCAGGATGTTCACCATGAGGACAAGGGGGCGTTTACCAGTTGTGTCGCTGCGAATATGCTGGTGGGGCTGGTGGAGTATGTGGTTATCGGCCATTCCGAAACCCGCCAGTATCTGAATGTGACCGACGAACTGGTGAATAAGAAGGCCAAACAGGCATTAAAATATGGCCTGAAGCCGATTATTGCTATTGGCGAAAATCTGGAACAGCGTGAGGCAGGACAGGCGGAACAGGTCTGCAAAAATCAGCTTGTAGCTGCTTTTATGGATATTCCTGTTGAATCGCTGAGTCATATTGTGATTGCTTATGAACCCGTTTGGGCGATTGGCACGGGGCGTAACGCGGAGTCGGGTATGGTGAATGACCTGTTAGGGGGAACGATTCGTGCTACCATCGCCGAACTTTATGGTAGTGAAGCGGCACAGGCCATGCGAATCCAGTACGGCGGCAGTGTGAAGCCGGCCAATATGCTGGAATATATGAGCCAGCCGGAAATTGATGGGGCGCTGGTCGGGGGTGCGTCGCTGGAAGTGGCCTCATTCCAGGACCTGGTTCGCCTGACTCTGGAAGCCAAGCAGTAGAAAGTGTTCAGTTATCGGTTATCAGTAGACAGAGGGACAAACTGCTTACTATTCACTGATAACCGATAACCCATTCCCCGAACCCTGTTATAATCAGGCTATGAACTATTTCAGCCTGCTGACTCCCTGGCTGGTGCTGGTCGCCATTTTTATTCCCCTGATGATGTCGGAACGATGGGTGCATCAGCATTTTTTTGGCGTGGTGTACCTGCTGACCAAAGACAAACGCCGCGCTACCCGTGCTTTTTATATTGCCTTTTTCCCCGGCATTTTTATTCACGAATTTGTTCAGTATCTGGTGGCCGGAGCGCTGAATGTTCCCATCAAAAAAGGATTCAACTGGCCGGAGCAGCAGGAAAACGGTACGCTCCGTTTGAATTTTGTGGCGGTCGAACGGGATAAAACCGATGTAGTGCGTGCGGCTATTGTCGCTGCTGCCCCCCTCATTTTTATGATGGTCATCATCTGGCAGATTAGCACGCGGGTGCTGGCGCTGGATGATTTGCTGGCCGTATTTGGCAACGGAGATATTACCCTTCTGTGGAAAGAATTTACGAATCTCTTTAAAACAGGAGATTTTATCCTCTGGTTTTATCTGCTGTTTGCCATTGCTAACGCTATGATTCCCAAACGAGAGGATGCTCAGGGCTGGCCGCTGATTCTGGGGGTACTGTCTGTAATTATCCTTATCATGCTGGTCATTGGGCTGGATGAAGTGCTGCTGGAAACCTGGCAGGGACCGGTGACCAATACGCTGGAACATGTGAACACCGCCCTGTTTCTGGCGCTGATGATGGATGGGGTGGCTATTTTTATCCTCGGCATGATAGAAGATACGCTTGAGCGTATGCGCGGCATCAAAATGGATTATGGCGGGGGTGAAAATCTCACCCGCCCGCGTGAGCTGAAACGTGAACCGGGTTCGGACTTGCCCTATCCTAAAGGGGAACCGCTGCCCTCCATTTATAATTTTCTGCTGCCCGTACCTGATCCAGCAGACAAACCGCCACGACCCAGACCTGCGGTGACTCCTGAGCCGCAGCGTCCCGTGGTAACAGCGCGGCCTTCTGCCTTAGCCAGCCGTGCGCCTCTAGCGGAGGTTGATAAATCAGAGGAAAAACCTGTTGAAGAATCGCCGCGTGAACGATTGCCGCGTCCTGGCTTTGGGGAGCGCCCTTCCGCCCCGCCTGTGCGACAGCCTGCCAGACCGGAAGAAAAACCTGCCGAAGAACCGCCGCGTGAACGCTTTCCGCGTCCTGGCTTTGGGGAGCGCCCTTCCGCCCCGCCTGTGAGTGGCAGCGCCCGACAACCCGCCAAACCGGACGAAAAACCTGTCGAAGAACCGCCGCGTGAACGCTTTCCGCGTCCCGGCTTTGGGGAACGACCTTCCGCCCCGCCTGTGAGTGGCAGCGCCCGACAACCCGCCAGACCGGACGAAAAACCTGTCGAAGAACCGCCGCGTGAACGCTTTCCGCGTCCCGGC
>CAZKZS010000162.1:6737-10782 GCA_964557285.1 uncultured Anaerolineae bacterium
CGGACGAAAAACCTGTCGAAGAACCGCCGCGTGAACGCTTTCCGCGTCCCGGCTTGGGAGAACGGCCCTCAACCCCGCCTGTGCGACGGCCTACCAAACCAGAGGAAAAGCCATCTGAAGAATCTCCGCGTGAACGCTTTCCGCGTCCCGCATTTGGGGAGCGACCTTCCGCCCCGCCTGTGCGACAGCCTGCCAGACCGGAAGAAAAACCCGCTGAGCAGACTCAAAAACCGGAACAAAGGGCGCGTCCCACAGGAATAAGTGCTACGCAGGAAAATCCGACGGTTCAACGGCGTTTTACCCCTGCCCCACGCCGCACCCAGCCTTTTGTTCTGGATGAAGACACGGCCGACGAACTGGATACAGAACTGGAGTATGTTGATTTTGATGAAGAAGCGCAGCCGCCTTCGGAGGATGATTAACGCACAGGCAGCTGTTTAAAATCCCCATGCGGGGTCACGTATAAACGGCTGACCCATCCAGTGATTCCGGTGAAATGGATTTGCACCCACTGCCCATCAATCGAAATTCCAACAGCTTCTGCCACCGCTTGAAATGGAAACGCAGCGATACGAGTACCATTGGGCGTCTGACGCATCACCATATCAGCAGTAGCCTGTGCATAAATCCCATTTTCATCCGGTATCAGGCGGTTGGTTTCGGCCAGCGCTCTATCAACGGGTTCACCAGAGGCATTAACGACTTCCACTGATTCAGCCAGTACCCATCCTGCTTCCGTTCGATAGTAGCCACGATAGACACCTGTAATCGGTAATGTTTCCTCCGGTAGTATCTCCCGAATAAGGTCGCCCGTTTTGTCCGGCCATGAAACCACAACCGCAGAGTCAGAAACGGGTTGAATCAGATACCCTACCTGAGGTGCAAGGATGTCGGCAGTAGCACGGCGTTCAGTGGCGGGCAAATACCACCAGAGATCAGGAACGGTGTTTATATCGCCCAGGGTTTGCACAAAATTGTAATTCGTCCAGCCGCGCTGCCCATTCACTTCGATGAGTATCCAGTTTTCCCTTTTGCTGAGCAGTGGAAAAGTTTCCCCGCTTTGGACTTCGCCAATATTCCGGTATCCCTGCCCCGGCCCACTTCGTAGTTTTAAAGAGGTGGTCGCCTGCCCCTGCACATCTGTAATTTCCGGTTCGGGTGGCGGCTCAAACGGTGAACGGCGGTACTGGTCAATCAATTTATGGGTTAAGGTCACGTAAAAATCGCCATAGGTGCGGCTGCTGGCAAGATACGACCCTTCCAGCCATTCGTTGTAACTGGTAATCATCAACATATCGGGCTGAGTAGCAATAGCGGCGGCAAAAGTTTGCCGGAAATAGTCACCATTTCGACGTGGAACGGCAAACGAGCCTGTACCGCGCTGGTCAACCAGCCCTGTATCATCCCAGCCGGGCATAGCCGTTGCAACCCACAGGCCGCCCTGTTTGCGGGTCGCTGTGGCAAATTCTTGTAGTTTGCTGGCCGGATCAACTGCCCACGCGATGTTATAGGCATTGAGGCCATCCCATGTTGAACCGACCCAGCCGGGGTCAACCCCTTCGGCGATCCAGATGGCATCATGCTGGGGGTCAACCTGAAGGCGTAATTCCTCCCATTCACCGCGTCCGAACCGCACATTGTTCCAGAAAAATACCACCGGACGCCCATCATATGTCAGATAATTGGGATGATTCAGGTAATTGGCATACATGAAGCGCAGATTTCGCGTGAGGGTTTCAATCGAATTGCTGAAGGCGCTGCCCATGTCAAAATCAATGCCGACTAAAAAATCATATTTTTCCGCCGCCTTCAGCAAATGCCGCAAATGTTCATCAGTGGGATTGCCCTGTTCTGCGCCGTACCAGCTCATGACAAAACCATCTAAGCCTGCTGCTTTGCCTTCCAGCACATGGTGTTCAATAGCTGCCGGGTCGCCATAGGAATAGGTTTCCACAGGGAAATCAGCCATGCGGCGGGTATCTGCCCAATCTTTTTCCCCATACCAGCTATAGTAAAACGCCAGAATCAGTAAATCATTCCCCTGCGGTTGGGTTGCTGGCTGTGCAAATGAAATCAGGCTCAAAACAAGCAGAATTGGAAGGAAAGAGAATTTCATTTATTATTTTCAGCTTCTACAGGTTTAGGTTCAGCCCGAAACGTTGGATAACTCTGTTCCATGACCCGCACCATGCCGGGTTTGCCACCCTTAATTTTGCGGACGTGTTTTCGCTCTGTGACGATAACATCGACTTTTTTTTCACGGCGGGCTTTGCTGTAGTAGGCAGCATAGGCGGCAGCTTCTTGCAGCACCGCTTCAGATACCTTACGCCCGCCAGTTTTGACGACCACATGCGACCCCGGCACACCCCTGGCGTGCATCCAGATGTCCTCATTGTTGCCTTTTGTAAAGGTGACTTCTTCATTCTGGCGGCTGTTGCGCCCAATCCAGATGACGATACCTTCCTGAGTCACTACTTTAAACGGTGCAGATTTTTGTCCTGGCGGCTGACGAAGTTTCGGACCTTTCCAGTATCCCGCCTGCTGTAAGGCTTCCTGCACTTCACTGATTTCCGGCCAACTGGCGGCGATGTCCAAATCGGTTTCCAGTTGTGCCAGATAACGCAGTTCACGTTCCGCAGTCAGAATCAACTCCGGCAGGGCAGCGCGGGAACGTTTGGCTTTTTCATATTTTTCAAAATAGTTTTTGGCGTTTTCTACTGCTGTTTTGAGGGGGTCAAGTTTGATTTTTAAGGGCGGGCTGTCGTAATCATACTGGGCTTCAAATTCGGACATGCCCTTTTTAATTTGAAACTGATAGGTCAGCAGCAGTTCGCCCGACTGACGCAGTTTTTCGACTTCGGCGTCGTCACGCTGTTGCTTTTGCAGGCTAAACAGCTTGCCATTCAGCCGTTTTTCCGCATTTTTAATTTGTTCATAAATCGGTTTTTTACCTGCTTCATAAGCCGCTTCGCCGGAAACTTCTCCGTAAAATTGTTCCAGGGCGCTGCTGATCGAATCCACCGCCTGCCAGCCGGATTTATGGGTCATGGGGTACACCGAATAAGCCGTAACCTGTTCATTTTCGCGGGTGATCCCCGGCTGCCAGTCGTGTTCCAGAAGCGGCTGCATCACCTCCTGATAGGCGGTGAATAGCTCTCGCGGGCTGGCGTCGGCGGCGGGGCAGTTGGGGCGGCCTGTGGCCCGGAAAATAATCTCCCGTGCAAGCTGCGGACTCATCCCGTGAATCCGGCGGGTAAGTGCCTGCGGCGCGGTGGTATGGACATCCTCATCTAAAAAGCGCTTGATGTCCTCCAATGTAATGATCGTCGGTGGGAGTTTATTCTGAGGGGGCGGTGGCTGATAGATATGCCCTGGTAAAAGCTGGCGAACCCGATTTTCGTCAGCCCCAACCCGCCGCGCACATTCCAGAATGGTACCCTCTTCAACCAGGAGGATATTGGCACGGCGTTCTACGGGTTCAAGAATCAGCGAATACTCACCGGAAAAATCCAGAATCACAATCCGTTCCCAGGCCGGCTGACGCATCGCCAGCAGCACCGCGCCATCTACTTCTTTTTTCAAGCGCAGCATCAGGGGCGAATCGACCGCCGCACCGCGCCGTAATTTGTCGTCGGCCAGATGAATCCGGGCGGTGGTAGGGTCAGCTGAGAGGAATAGATAATGACGGGCGTGCTGGTTATAAATTTCCAGTCCCAGCGACACCTCATCAATTTCTACAATTTTCTGAACCCGCCCGCCTGCCAGCTTTTCATTGAGTTCATCCACCAGCGCAGCAGCCGTAAAATAATCAAAGTACATGGTTTAGATAAATTCGGTGACGACCTGAGGCCGCACCCCCGGCACAGCTTTGACCGCCTCTACAACGGCCTGTGCTTCCATACCCTTAGGTAGTGTTCCGGTGATCACGACCGTTCCATAATTGACTCGGACGAACGTTCCGCGCGGCAGCACTTTCCCGATTTCAAAACGCAGGCTTTCGTCATCATAAAGCTGGCTTGCATCCACAGAAACCACACCGGCAATG
>CAZKZS010000163.1:0-251 GCA_964557285.1 uncultured Anaerolineae bacterium
CATGGCTAGCTGAGAAGCATTGGGAGCAGTTGAAATCCCCTGAGGGACACCGACAAGTTTCCCAAACATCTCGCTCAGTTCATGCAGCGCTCTTGCCCGTGCCGCCAGATTACGTCCCAGTTCCCGGAAACGGTAGGCAGGTTCATAAAGCTCCATCACCAGATCACCCAGCGCTTTACTGAGGTCAAATAACATGGAGGTGTCGCCGCGTGATTGAGCATCGGTAATCAACTGGATAATGTCTATCAGGG
>CAZKZS010000163.1:261-10680 GCA_964557285.1 uncultured Anaerolineae bacterium
CACTGCCCCCCCATTCTTCTGCCTGACGCGCCTGTGATCCTATCCTGTCCGCCAGACGCTGTGCATCGGGCAGTACCGTCCCATGAATCGCCATTTGCAGGCTTTCCTCAATAGCCCCCATCGCCCCCAGAATCGTGAACAGGCCGTTGGCTACCCCCATAAAAACGCGGACATTGCGGGCAAAGTTAAACGCGCGGCGGGTTTCCTGCTGCAAGGACATGTTCAGCCGCTGCTGTGCCAGCACGAGATGACGCGGCGGCGGGGGTACAGGGCGCGGCGCGACGGGTGGACGGGCAGCTGCCTGTGCCTGAGGGGGCAGCGTCGCGGGCTGCGGGGTACGGGTCGCTTGGGTTTGCGGAGTCGTACTGCCGGATGGTGGTGGCGTTGTGCCGCCGGACTGCGGAGGCGGAGTCGTGGTCGGTGGCGTTGTGCCGCCCGGAGTCTGCGGGCGCGTACTGGCAAACTCAACTCGTAAATTGACCCCACGCTGTGTCCAATAGCGGCTGAGGCCGCGTGTGACTCCTGTTCCCCGTTCGCTGGTAATCACGATTCGCACATTGCCGGGAACTGTGCCATTCCCATCCAGGGCGCCGCGTGTTTGCTGCAAGAGGGTTAAAATGCGCTGCCGACGGGGAAGTTGTGCATCCGTCATGCCCGACACGCGCGAAATGAGCGAATCTAAATTTTGGCGCAAATTGGTTGTCACGGCGGTAGGGCTGTCCCGTAATCCAATGCGGCGGGCGGTGGAAATACCCTTCTGTTCCACAATTTCTAACTGGTCGGTTCGTGTGTTGTAAGCGACTCCATCCAACCCGGGTTGGGTTAAACCATGTCCGCCCGCCCCGCTTGGCCCTTCAATATAAATCCAGCCTTCTCGCATCTGATAGCGGGCAAACCCGACATGCTGCTCCTCAAAAGCCGGACGGTCATGAGGATGCCCATTCTGGCGCTGAGCAATAGGGGCGGCCTGAGTCTGGCTGACGGAAATTCGGCCTTCCCCGGTGTTGCCCATTACCGTATTGGCAACGGACGCTGCTTCCTGTTCCGCCCCTGTATAAGGAGAGGAAAGGGGAATAGGCACATCAGGCGATATTTGTGCATGGCGCTGTTGCAGGGTATGGGTCAGTTCATGGCTCAGCAGCCGCCGACCCGACTCGGTATGCGGCTGATATGCTCCTGAATCAAAATAAATATCCTGCCCAATGGTGACGGCAGAAGCATCCAGTTGGCGCACCAGCCCCGCCGTAGGTTCGTCATCATGAATCCGCACCTGCCCCAGAGGATGCCCAAACCGGCGTTCCATCTGCTGCCGTATCTCCGGCGCTAGCGGCCTTCCAGAGGTGTGTAACAACGCTAGAATTGCCTGATTGCCTGCCGTTTTTTGCAACCCTAACATTTTATGGGCAGCCGTTTCCGGCTTGGCAGGCGGCACAGCACCATCCAGTTTGTGACTTGTTCTGGCCGGCAACAAATCTTCTTCGGGCCTACGGTCTGGCTTCAGGACTTTTTCCGGTTCACGCGCCATAGCTGTTCACCTCATTGACCCATAATGGTCGGTTTAGCATGAATAGTTCCTGACAGCTTGTGGTGCAGTTTTTCAGGAATGGCAACCACATACGAACCGTTATTTATATGGTGATGGACAAGTTTGTCTCCTACATGGCTCTTATCCCATCCATATTTTTGGGCTAATTCAGGTGTTACCGTATGGCCTTTACCTATCAATGCATAATCATCGGGAAAACGCGCCTTAAATTCTTTCCAGAATCGGCTCTCATTACGTAACCATCCAGCACTTGTACCTGCAGAAGTCGGTTTTCCTTTGGCATCCCGAACGCGACCCACCCAGGGCGCACTTAATACACGGTCTTGGGGCAGATTAAGGTTAAGCTGCTGACTCAGGGTGCTTACCTGTGCCTTCGCTACACTCTGAAGATTTGTTGGAATAGGTTCAAAATCAGGATAGACATTTTTTCTTTTAGGAATTTTGGTAGTGCCAGGCTTTTCTATCTTTAATTGCTCATGCAGCTCTTCAAAAACTTCTTCCCCTTTAGGTTTTGGTAATTTTGCCTGCTGCTTTTGGCCTGATTTAGGCGGATGTTGGGAACTTATCAGGCGTCCGGTAGAGTCAACGAGTCCGGTTTCGCCGCGTTTGGACGTGGGACGACGGATAGGCTGTCCCTGAGCATCGACAAGTTGCGGGCGGGTTGGACGAGGACTCAGGGGGCGTCCGGTCGAGTCAACCAATCCAGTGTCGCCGTGTTTGGGTGTGGGACGCATGGGCTGTCCCTGAGCATCGACAAGCTGGGGTCGGGTTGGACGAGGACTCACGGGGCGTCCACTGGAGTCAACGAGTCTGGTTTCCGTCCGTTTGGGTGTGGGACGCACAGGCGAGGGTACTTTGGGTTGAGGCGGACTGGTCGTTGCTCCGGCCGCGACTGGCGGCGGAGTCTGCTGCTGTTTGGTGGCGGGAGGTTTTTGTTTCGGCGCTTGCGCTGGCGCTCCAGCAGCCGCACGGCGGGCGACCCGTCCCATCGCTATATCCATAAAGGCACTGCGGGGGTCGGTCAGTTGAGCAGCTAAGGCATCCAGAAATTGATCCATGTTCATGGCGTCCGGTCGACCCCGCGCGTTGTTGTACAAATTGGTGACTGCCATCTGAAGGGTCGCGGAGGTTTTTCCGGCAGTTAAATCGCCAACAAGCTCTGAAACCACTCTGCGGCTGGCCGAAGCAAAGGCGGGGTTGCCCATCAGCCGCGCCGTGATTTTGTTGCCTAGCTGTCCGCCAAATCGCCCTGTGACCAGCCCAACGGCGGTTTGAACCGTAATGCCTTCCCAGTCAATCCGGTCCCGCAGGCCAAGATGTACTTCCATGCCCTGCTGAGCAAGCGTCGTAGTTGTACCGATAGCTGTAGAGATTGCCACCCCTGCCGTTCCGCCCGTCGCCACCGTAGCGAGAATTCCGGCAGTCGCCACCGACACATCACGGGTAATTTCTAAGGTGGTTACGGCTCTGCCCGCACCCGAAATTGTGCCTTCAATGGCGTTATGCAGGGTGCGGGATGCCTGGGCGGAAGTCCGTTCGGCGTTTTCCAGCGCGATGACGGCTCTCTCATACATATTTTCGCGCAGGCAGGTCTGGACAAGCTGCATCCACTGTTCCGGCAGCCGCCAGATAGACGTGGAAGGCCAGTCCACGCCTCCCAGAACATCACTGATACGGGAAACAATAAACTGGTCGGAACGAATTTCATTCATCGACTCGTGTCGGCTGCGCCCGCCCGCAATACGGACTTCGATAGGACGTATCCCCGTAAGAATCGCGGCACGAAACTGGCGGCGTAAATCATCTAACGCCTGCTGCTGAATCTGTAAGGTGCGCCCTTCGATTCGCATGATATACAGGCCAAACGTGGTCGGGTGCGGGCGGGCGCTGTCCATATCACGTGCCTGTTCGCGTAGAGAACGGGTCATGCTGGAAGCTCCGGCATCACTTCGCCCATTTTGGTGTATTCGCGTTTTAAGGCGTGCAGAATATGGGCGCGGTGAACTTCATGCCCGTTGCTGGCCGCCAGAAATGCCGAGGCCAGTGCCACATTTTTGATACTGCCACCGCAGAGTTTGAAGGTATCGGCCAGCCAGCCAAAATTGACATCGGCGCTGAGAGGGGTTTCCGGCGCGTAAATGCCCTGCCAGATGAGGCGGCGGCTTTCGGCGTCCGGGAACGGAAACTGCACGATAAACGCCAGACGGCGCAAAAAAGCCTCATCCATATTCTGACGCAGATTCGTTGCCAGAATCGTGATGCCTTCGTAAGTTTCCATTTTTTGCAGCAGATAGCTGATTTCAATATTGGCGTAGCGGTCATGCGAGTCGCGGACTTCGGAACGTTTGCCAAACAGGGCGTCGGCTTCATCAAAAAAGAGAATCGCGCTGGTGTTTTCGGCAGCGTCAAAAATGCGGCTGAGATTTTTTTCTGTTTCCCCGATGTATTTGCTCACCACACCGGAAAGGTCAATGCGATACAGGTCAAGTTTCAGCGTATTGGCGATGACTTCCGCCGCCATGGTTTTGCCCGTACCGGACGCTCCGGTAAACAGGGCGCTGATGCCTTTCCCCTGAGACAGTTTTTGACCAAAGCCCCACTCCTCCATAACACGGGGCTGCTGTGCCACCCGCGCACACATTTCACGTAACTGTTCCAGTACATCCTCCGGCAGCACCAGATGGTCCCAGGTATAAACCGGAGTCACTTTGTGAGCCACTCCATCCAGAGCGCGGCTGAACTGACTGCGGGCTGCTGCAAACAGGTCATCCGGTGAAGGGATATTTTCTGCCCGCAGCCATGCCAGCCCTGTCGCTGAAACAACTGTCTGCTCAATTTGATGCGGGGTCAGGTGGAAACGTCCGGCAAGCGCGTTTAAATCATGGGTTGTGATTTCTATCCCCTGGCTGGCTAATTGAGTCTGCCAGCAGAGACGGCGCTGTCGAAACTCCGGCGGCGCAAACGGTATCACCACCACATCCGTTACCATAGAGGAGGGCATCGGCCAATTGACCGTCCCGCCCATCATCGTAACGCCATCATCTTCGGCCAGCGCTTCCATGAATTTTTGTAACAGGGGCGGCACGCTGGCGATGGCATCAAAATTCTCAAAATACAGCACCGCGTCTTTCAGCCACGCTTCGCGGAAAATCAATTCAACATCTTCCACATACGCCGACTGAACGGTGATAAGCGTCATTTCCAGTTCAGCCGCCACTGCCTGCGCCGCTTTGAGATGGTCTGCGGGGGATAACCCGCAAAAATACACATGCAGGGGGCGGAAAGGCAGCAGATTTTTAACCTGTACTGGCAGCAAAATTTCATCCCAGCCCGCAGCAGGCATAACCCATTCACAGAATCCTCCCAGCCGCGAGTCCAGACTCTGCTGCTCAAGCAGGTAATTGATGATTTGTTCATCCAGTTTGAGGGCATGGGAAAGCAGGGGCGGGGCAGGCTGGGTAGGGTCAGGGATCAGATGTAACAGGCGGTGAGATAGAAGCGGCGCGGAAGGCAAAAAACGTTCCCGCCAGCCGACTTTTTCATGTTTATTCGCACATAATAGATTCAGAGTCAGGTCAACACATGGGCGTTTACGGGTAACATCATCCTGCAAATAGGCATACAGACGTTCATAACGCAAATCCACTTCCGGCGCGAGTGCCACCAGCATCACCGCTAAATCAAAATCATTCAGGTCAAAGGCATTTTTGAGCCACATCCACTGAGGAAACTCATCCAGCAGCGGCATCGGCAGGGCAAAAAGTGGCTTCACCGGTTCTTGCGCCAGCAGTTGTTCAACTTCTTCCGGCGTGATAAGTAATCCCCGGTAGCGGTTATTGAGTCCGTCTGTATCTAGCAGATGGGGCGCTTCTTTCAAAGCACGCTCAATCAGCGCATCCAGCCAGCGCAGGAGTTCGGTCAGGGTTTCGGCCACCACCCTTACTCCTCCATCACATTCAGGTCATAAAGTGAGCGAATGGAGTTGACCAGTTCAGTAGCCGAAATAGAGGGAATCGTCCGGTGTTTGAGGCCAAGCCAGTACGCCGACCCACCTTCGTTGTTTGCAGGCAGCACCAGAATTTTCAGATGGGGATATTCACTGAGCAGATGGCTGACAATGCCCGGCGGAGGATACGCCTTCACCGCCCCCAGAATCAGCACATCTGGGTTAGCTTTGGCCGCCAGCAGCACTTCAATTTGCCCGCGCACCTGCCTGAGCATCTCCATGTCCCCTTGAGAAACAACAGCCTGCACGATGATGTTGAACAGGAGTTCCGGCAGATTGGCGGCAAGAATACGGATTTTGCCCGAAGATTCTTCGCCCATCATACCGTTCCTCATCACCTGCTCCCCTCATCCTATAACAATGAACGGAGGGGTGATTGACGGAACGGTACAGTAAAGGGACAGTCTTGGGACAGTGGTCTTAGCGCAAAAGCCAGCCCTGCTCAGCAGCGTAGCGGGCGGCTTCCTGCCGTCGGGAGAGGTTCAATTTACGCAGGATATTGTGAATGTGATGTTTGACCGTGCGAACCGTGATATACAATTCACAGGCAATTTCTTTATTGCTATATCCCCGCGTAATATACTTAAGGACTTCAAGTTCACGCTCCGAAAGCGGGGTCGTGATGGTGTAAAAAGGATGGGAGGCTGCCACCCGTTTAAATAGTGCCGCCGCAATTTCCGCAGAACAGGCTGTGCCACCTTGAAGCACAAGGCGCATTAAAGCGGCCACTTCTTTCGGTGACGCATTTTCTAAAACATAGCCGCTTGCTCCGGCTTCGATAAAACTGAGAATCAGGGCGGGGGTATTGGGAATTTCCAGGCAGAGAATAGGCGGGCTAGGCTGGCAGCCACGCCAGTAGGCCATCCAAACCAGCGCGTTACTGTACCCTATCGTGCTGTCTAATAAAATCATATGGCTGGCAGGATTGGGAAGAGAATCCCCATCAGACAGCATTTCAGCAGCATAATCAGCAACCAGATACACCGAAATATAGTTCTTCAGCAGAAGCACCAGCCCTTCTCGAAACAATCGGCTGCTGCTGATAATGCTCACGCCAATAGCTTTGTCGGAATCAGTGGAGAGGCCGTCCATGTAACCTACCTTAGGCTATGGGGTAGTAATTCTATTGCAAGCAACTTTTAATCTGATTCAATAACAAAGCAGATAGCCTGTCAACATAGAGAAAAATAGCACAGATACTTACAAAGCTACTTGGAAATCCTTATTCAACTCTGTTACGGATTGGATATCTGAATCTGAGCATACAACCGCTTTAATTTATTAAGATCCACCGTGATAGATTTTTGTAATCTTTCCAGGAAGGGGCGCTCTAAATCTGGCAGGCCGTTCCCTAAAACATATCCGTAATGCAGATTCAGAGAGGGAATCTGCATCCACATACAGGGATGCACATATCCGGGATCAAAAATTTCAATCACTTTTGTTCCTTCCTGACAAAAAACGATATTCCCTATCCCTGCCCCGTGTGGCCCTATCACAAAAGATGCAGAGGCAAAAAGTTTAATTTGTTCCTGGATGGTCAGGTGTGAAAGTTCGTACTTCTCAAATCCCTCCTGATGTAAAAAGTTAAAAACCGCCTCTTCATTTTCCAGTTGTCGTTTATTCGGGGCATCATTTCTTGAAATATAGATTTTTTTGTCGTGGAGTTTGTAATCTGCGCCGGATAGCGCAACAAGACTCCTTAAAAAGGAAATGCTGTAGTCATTTAATAAGGAAAGATAAGCGGTAAAAATTAATGTTTTGGCGCGGATATAACTGTCGTTGGTGGCGGGAATAATGCGGTGTTTTGAGATGCCAAGCATCTCTAAATATTGTTTTTGGAAGGGTAGCGCAGTATTGACGTAAAAATAATCAGGTTGATAACTGGAAAGCAAATTCAGTTTGGCGACAGAATGATATAACCAGTGGTAATAAAAGTCGCTGTAGAGGGCTGACATGACAAATACACTCCCATCAATCTCCTGGGGCGATTGAAGCGAAGCCCCGCCATTGAGGAGAGAAAATTTATCCTGATAAACTCCGGTATTGTAGTTGGGTACGGCGTCATCAATGAGAAAATGGTCAGGTGAAATGATGTTGCCATGACCCATCACTTCACCACGTTCCATGCTTGCACAGTAAAGGGGACGATAGGGAAGGTCACGGCGCTCCTCAAAGGCAGGTGTCCAGTCCTCTGGCAAGTGGAGAGGATATTCCAGTTTTCGGCAAGAGGACAGCATAAACTCCTGATAACGCATAAGATAGTCCCTTTCAGGGTGAGCAAGGACTTCTCGGATGCCCTTTTTTCCGCAAATATTCAGCAATGAGCGTCCTCCACAAGCCATTTTTTTAGTTGCGCGGCGTACTCGCTGGCACGCTGATTGTCCTGCAAATAAAGTCGGTGGCTGTATCCCTGGATTAAATCCAGGCCGATATACCAGTGGATGCGCTCGGCACTGTTGGCAGGTATCGGGGCTATTTCTGTATAACCAGCAGTAAAAGAGATTTTGTCATTCATAGCCGGATTAAATACTTTGATATGCAGTTTGGCAAAGTCATAAAGGGGGTCATAAAATTTGGTGTTTTCAAAGTCCAGCAGCCGGTCAAATCTCCGGTTATGAACTAAGATGTTGCGGGTGGTTAAGTCACCGTGAACCACAGCCGGCTGAAATGGAATGGAGAAGGTGGTAAATTTTTCTCGCAGTCGTTCAATCAGAGAAAGCAGGGGATAGGCGCTGTGAGTAAGCTGTGCAGAATACACCGCCAGACGATCCAGTTTTTCGTTGATGATTTTGTGGTAGGCAGGCCGATAGGAGTTGTCTCCTATTAAATCTGAATAATGGTCTACCGGAATGTGATGCAGTTGTGCAGTGACCCGCCCCAATTCAAAAAAGAATCGCGCTCTTTCTTGAGGCGTAAAATTCGGTAATGCGTCCTGGGCATCCTCACCAGGATGATACCGGATGAGGACGTAATACCTTCGAGAAGCCTGCCATTCGCCAAAACCTATCAATTCGGAAGCCGGAATGTTCCACGCCGCCACCAGTTGTAAGGCTGTCATCAGATTTCTGAATTTTACTTCGGCTATCGCCTGATCTCTGGTCAGTTTCAGGAGGAATTGCTCCCGTTCTGTCAGGAGCAGGTAGTTATCAAAGCCGCCAAATGTTGTTATAGCAAGAGGTTTCACCTCCTTTAGTGGAGAGGCTGCTTTGAGCACGTCTTTTGCACAGGAAAAAAAGAACTCATCCATTTCCGGTATCCTTAAAAAATGATTTCCGCAAGAGCGATTCCCATTTCCCCTGCCACCGAGTACAACAGAAAATAGCGTTCCAACTCGCAAAAAATGGCGGGGTCACGCAGCTGCCTCACATTTACAGCCGCCCCCGGCTGAGAAGGAACAGTCGCAAAATCCGCCCCTTCCCAGGCATATTCTGGAAAAAGAATATCCTGATAATCGCTCAAAAAATGTCCCCATGTCAGCCAGTGATGATTCAGGGACACCGAACAGGATTGAAGATGCTCCGGCGAATCTCCGATAGTGCTGTAAAAGATATACAGATGATGGTCTTTGATGAGAACGGATGTATGTCTGCTCTGGGGTAAGAGGGAACCCCCCTTCTCAAAGGGCCCTAAAAAGCTGGGCGATTGGTATAACACAGAGCCATCTTCATTGTGAGCAATCGCGTAAAAGCGGCTTCCGACTTCAAAAACGCGAAAATAGTGATGACCTAAAACAGCCTGCTGCGGATAAAAATGGAGGCCATCTTCAGAAATGGCGCAACAGGTCAACTGCTTTCCATCGCTGGTTCTTTTGCCGTGAAAATACATGATCATCAGGCGGTGCTGGCTATCAATATGGACATCCGGTGAGGCAATATGATGGTCAAAAATCGTTTGTTCCCTATGTAGTGTGCCTCCGGCGACGACATGCCAGGGGCCTTCTAAATTATCCGCAACGGCCAGCCGAATACAGCTTCCCCGGTGGTGAGCAAAATATAAATAGTATTGTCCCAGAGGCTGGCGCACCCAGGCCGGAATTTTGATTAAGGACGGCCCGTTGATATTGCCAACAGGGATGGAAGATAAAGTGATGATTGGGTTATGGGAGAAACGAATAACTTTCATCTCATTCGTAGAGTTTCTTATGGATTTGCATATTTCGGCGATAGGAGATGCAGCAGTGTTTTTGTGAGCAATCCAGTTCAGGACTGGCAAGCACATTGGAAAGATACTCGCGCCAGTGGTCATATAACGCAGAGGGCGTCAGAACAGCATAATTCTGCCTGTGGGGTAATTCTCTTGCCCCTTCGGGATGAAAATTAGCACACCGCACCCGTAAAAGACGATTCTGAGTCGGCTCATAAGCCAGGTTCATATTGGTAATTTCCTGATAACACACGCGCTGCGTGTAGGAATTATCCAGGGGGGTTGCATAGCTGATTGAAAAATTGGGATACCTGCTTGCATATTCCTGTACCCAGTTTTGCTGCTCAGGAAAGCGGAACTGGGGGTTATGTGCCGGAGAACGAAAACGAAAATCCTCGCAGAACCAGATAAAATCAAACCCCGTTTGCAGAGCATAATCCATAAATGTCGTTAATTCATCCTGCTCAAAGGCTTCTACCATAGGGATAAAAAGGCCAAAAATCGGCGGCGTTTCCACCTGTTGTAAGGCGTGGAACAAATCAGCGACATCCCGCTTCACTTTGGATAGGAGGGAAACTCCGGTAATTTTTTTAAAGAGCCGATCCGAAATACCATGTACACTCACACGAATAAACTGCACGGAAGTATAAAGACGCAGGATTTCTGCCTGAATAGCATCGGTAAAATGTGTCCCATTGGTAATGAGTTGAATTTTTAACCC
>CAZKZS010000164.1:0-10617 GCA_964557285.1 uncultured Anaerolineae bacterium
CTTAATTAAATGGCAGTTATTTAATTTTTTCTTTTTCTCATTCTTTAATACTGTTATTTTACTGGCACATCTAAGACAGGTGAATAATGATAAGCAAAGTATAATAAAAACTATTGAAGAAGGTTTGTCCCAACTCTAAGTACCTGTACTTTAAGACAGACATTTCTCAGATTGTTAACACTACACAAGGTAACATATACAAGATGTACATCCTGCTTTGTACAAACTTCTTTTAGCAACGATAGGAAAAATATATTATGTTGTATCGGCGGGCAAATTTCCATATTCATGCTTTTGGCGGCTTGTGTACCTATGTGTTAGTTGAATTAGCAGCCAATACCTTGTACATCTATATCAATCATTTATTGCCAGACCCGAGATCTTACACATCAAAGCTCAGGTTTTCTGGTATTGCATAACGCCCCAATAAGTTCTGAATTCGATTTACGTGTCACAAAAAACAGGGTGATTCTGTCTTATAAGTCAGGAGGAGGACGTATGATTCTTGTAACGGGTGGACAGGGGTTGTTGGGAAAGGTGCTGGTTTCTCAACTGGCGGGGCAGCCAGTCCGAATCACCAGCCGCAACGCTTCCGGCGCAAACGCGGTTAAAAGCGATTTTGGCACGGGGGAAGGGATTCAGGAAGCTGTTGAAGGGGTTGATGTCATCATCCATGCGGCCAGCAGTGTGACCCAGACTCGTGAAGTGGATGTGGAAGGCACACGCCGCCTGCTGGCCGCATCACCCCATGTCCGGCATTTTATCTATGTGTCCATTGTGGGGGTAGACCGGCATCCTTTGCCCTACTACAAGCTAAAATATGAAACGGAACAGGTCATTGTGCAATCCTCCGTCCCCTGGACGATTGTCCGCGCGACCCAGTTTCATCCGTTTGTGGAATTCGTTTTAAACAAAATGATGTCTCGACGGGTGGGCATCCTGCCTGCAAGATGGCAGGCTCAACCGATTGCGGTGGAGGACGCGGCGACTTTTCTGGCGGAACTGGCCTCAGAAAAACCCGCCTATCAGGTGCTGGATATTGGCGGGCCATACGTCCATCGGATTGTTGAACTGGCAAAAACCTGGTTAGCGGCACAGGGCAAACGGAAACCCTACCTGCAAATACCTTTCCCGGGGGCGGTTTCGGCAGGCTATCGTAAGGGTTTGAACACCTGCCCTCAAAACGCCTACGGAAAAATAAGTTGGGCAGACTGGTTGCAGCAGAAATACGGTGCTTGATTCCTCCCAAAGTAGGAGCAGGGACAAACAAGCGATTCCTGCTCCTATTTTTGAAAATACCTTTTAAGGAGTTTCGTCTGCGTAAGTCATGACTTAAGTCCTGTATCAGTTCCCTATGAAATTCATATATTAAAAATAAGGTTCTTGCATTGAAGGAGTACCTGGATTTCCAATCGTGCAAATCCTCACCCATTGCATGGGGCGGGGTTTGGGACGGGGACAAGTCATCAAAGTTGAAGTAGCTTCTTATAATAAAGGTTAACAAAATGAGTATTTATACATGTGGACGATGCGGCGGGGCAGTAAGTAAATCTACTACCGTTTGCCCTCATTGTGGCGCACATCTGGCAGGGATTCGCTGTCGGTCATGTAATTTTGTGGGGTCTGAACGGGATTTTCCAAATGACCGTTGTCCAAAATGCGGGAGTATGGTTCAGATAGGGCGTCCAGCGCAAACTCAAGCCAATACCAATAAATGTAAACTTTGCGGCACTGACATGTCAGGAAAGTTTACCTGTCCCAAATGTGGTTACACCGATTGGACCAGTATTATGATAGCATGGGCGGTTGGTATTGGGCTGCTAGCAGCAGCTATCATCTGGTCAGGTAATCTCTTGGTCTTATTAGGGGCAGGAATTTTCGGCCTCATTTTTATCGCTGTTGCGTTTAGCAGTACCCGCGACGGCCTTAAACATCACTGACGTTCAGAGGGCTAGCGCCGATTCAATAAAAAAGCCGCGTCCAACCTTTTTTCCCAGATGCCCTGCTCGAACTTTTTGTTTGAGCAGGGGGGCAGGATGGTAGCGTTCTTCCCCCCAGAAATCCCGCATGGCTGTGAGCGACGCCATAATCACATCCAGCCCGATTTCGTCTGCCCATTCCAGAAGCCCGCGCGGGTAATAGGTGGCTGTTTTGAGCGCCTTATCAATATCCTCCGCCGAAGCCACTTTTTCATCCAGCGCCCAGGCCGCTTCATTAATCAGGCTAAAAACAAGCCTTGCTCGTACCAGTGACGGGGCATCCGGCACGCGCACAATCTCAAAGCCCAGTTTTTCAAAAAAGTCCTTCGCCAGCGTCACACTTTGAAAATCCACTTGAATCGAGGGTGCAAATTCGACCAAACCGGGAGCATGAATCGGCGGTAGCAGCCCGTACCCTACCACACGCTCCGACAGTTCACACCAACTTGCCACTTCTGTCGCGCTGGCACACAGAGCATGAGTCAAAATGGGGGTGTCCTCCCGCAGATTGGGTTCAACCCCTTCTATCAACCAGAGTTTGCTGGCCGTTGATTCGTTCAGGCTTTCCACAAACAGGTCACATTTGGTCGCGTCCTTCACCATCTGGTCAAGCGTATCCTGATCGTCGAGGTCGGCGCTGTCGTAGACCGTGAGTTTAAACCCATGTGTGGTACAAAGGCCGGAAAGAATATCAATAAATGGTGGTTCACCCACCAGCAGCACCCGTTTACTCATCGTATTTGTGGAAGCCCTGTTTGGTTTTACGGCCTAAACGGTTGGCCTGTACCATTTTTCGTAAAAGCGGGTGTGGACGAAAACGGGGAAGATTTCCTGTTGCTTCATAAAGCTGTTCCATCTGGGATAGATGGGTATCTACCCCCACCGTATCCATCCATTGAAACGGTCCCTGCCGAAAATCCAGCGACATCATCAAGCGGTCTATGGTTTCGGCATCCACATGGCCTTCGCCCAGTAAATGCAGCGCTTCCCGCGTGTAGACCTGTGTCACCCGATTAACCAGAAACCCGGGGGTATCCCGCACCACCACGACCTCTTTTTCCATTGTGCGAGCCATCAGCACCGCCTGGTCGATGGTGTTCTGCGTACTTTGTTCCGCGCGGACCACTTCCACCAGTTTGATAATATGCACTGGATCAAAAAAGTGCATCCCGACGACCCGCTGTGGAAATTTTTTAGCAGCAGCAGCAATCACGGTCAGGCTGGTGGATTCGGTGTGAACCGCGTAAATGACTCGTTCCGGCGTCATGCTGTCCAGTTTTTCGGCCAGCTTTTTTTTTAATTCCAGATTTTCCGGCCCCACTTCGATGATGAAATCCGCTTCGGCACAGTTTTCGAGTCTGGCGGTGGGGAGGATGGCAGCTTTGGCTTTGGCGGCTTCTTCCAGCGTATGTTTGCCCAGGCTCACTCCCTTATCCAGATTGCGGATAATGCGTTCCTGGGCGGATTTTAAAACCAGCGGACTCAGGTCATACAGCGCCACCATATGATCACCGAGCGCGGCCACATGCGCCACACCTGCCCCAATTGGGTTTGCTCCTATCACCGCGATATTCATATAGCAACTGTAGCCGAAATCCTGCATTGGCCGCAAGCTGTCCCTGTTGCGAATTTTGAAGTGACTGCAAAATAGAAACATGCAGAAAGGAAAGGCTGATGACAAAACTTACCGTTGGTATGGCGCAAATGTACCCAAAACTGGGAGATATTCCTCACAACCTGCAAAAACATCTGGAGATGATGGAGGATTTCGCACAGCAGGGCGGGCAGTTGATTGTGTTCCCGGAATTGTCCCTGACGGGATACTATCTGCGTGACCTGGTGGCAGAACTGGCCTCCAAACCGACTCATGATGATCCAGTATTTGGGCCCCTGCTCAAAAAAAGCAAAATGCTGCAACTGGAAGCGGTCATCGGTTTTGTGGAGGAGGACAGCCGGGGACGATTTTATATTTCTGCTGCTTATCTCAGCCGGGGCGAAGTTCTGCATGTGCATCGGAAGGTGTATCTGCCTGACTACACCATGTTTGAAGATAAAAAATTTTTTGCTACCGGAAGCTCCCTGCGGGCATTTGATACTTTTTACGGGCGGGTGGGGATGCTGATTTGTGAGGATTTCTGGCATGTCTCGCCGCCCTATGTGTTATGGATGGACGGGGCGGATATTTTAATTTTTGTGAATGCCAGTCCGGGACGCGGGCTAAGCAAGGAAGCGAAACTGGCAACCTCAAGCTGGATAGAAATGGTCAGCCAGGCCTATGCGGGGCTGTTTACCAATTATGTGATTCAGTGTAATCGGGTGGGGTTTGAGGATGGAGTCAATTTTGGCGGCGGCAGCACGCTGATTTCCCCTGATGGTGTGGAACTGGTACATGGGCCATATTTTGAAGAAACTTTGCTCATTCATACCATTGATTTGAACAATTTACGCCGCACCCGCGCCCATCTGCCGTTACTACGCGACGAACGACCGGATTTGATGATTCATGAGATGAACCGGATTATCTCGCAAAACGGGATTAACGGACGCTGATGGTTAAATTTATTACTCGTCCAGCCTGTCCTATCTGCGGCGAAACACGGGCCAATGTTTTAGTCGATGTTACGCTGTCGGAGTCACCTATTGCCGCTTATCTCAAAAAATATTACGGCGGGACTGTTCCAGAGCCTTTAACAGGGCGTTATACCCTGGTGCTATGTCCGCGCTGTGACTCCCTCTACCAGCGTGACATTCTGGATGACGCTGGCATGGACCTGTTATATGAGCAGTGGATTCGGGCGGAAGGCAGTTTCCAGAAAAAATTTGCTGCGCCGCCCGCCGTGCGAATCGGTTATGCCCGGCAGTGTCTACAGGTGATCAAGGCCGTAAACAAACCACCGCATGAAATTCGGGTACTGGATTTTGGGATGGGCTGGGGTGCGTGGCTGCTGATGGCAAAAGCCTTCGGGATGTTAACCGAGGGACTCGAACTTTCCCCCAGCCGCGTAACATATGCACAGGCGAACGGTTTAAAAGTGGTCACGCCGCAGGAGATTCAGCCAGCTACCTATCACTTCATTAACGCCGAACAGGTGTTTGAGCATCTCGCCGACCCACTGACCGTCCTGAAAAGCTGTTTTTTATGGCTTCAGCCGAAGGGTTTTTTACGAATTGCCGTGCCAGATGGGGGAAAAATAAAACAGCAGATAAAAAAAGGACTCTGGTCAATTTCGGAAATGCCGACGATGCCACTTGAACATATCAACACCTTTACCCCGTCCAGCCTGCGTTATTTTGCCCGCCAGAATGGGTTTCAGGTGATTCACCCACCGCTTGTCCTGCCTGCTTTTGGACTGAACACGGTGGAAATCAGGCAGGTTTTAGGGGTGCTGGCAATGGATGCTGCCAGCCGCTTGGGGCTTTACCGGACAACTGTTGTCTGGCTGCAAAAACCTTAACGCGGGTGAATTTTGAATCGGGTGTGCGGCCTGCCCAGAGGTTTTTGTTTGTCGATAACATAGGCAGGCGCGGGCAGCACTTTGGATGACGTAAAATACTCAAAGCTAAACTCAACTTTATCTCCGGCGCTCTTCCCCGGAAACGGCATCAAACGGGCGGTGAGTGGTTTATTTAACCGCAGCGCCAGCGCCGCCACATCCAGCAAAATCGTATAAAGCTGGTCGGTTGTAGTCTCCCCTGGCAGAGGAATACAATCCAGCCCTGTGCCGCAAACGGCGCTCAACAGCAGCAAATCATTGATTCTCAGGCGGTCTTGACTCACACGCTGCCCTAAAATGCTGTCCTCAAGAATCGGCAGCATCAGTCCGCTAAATCCGATAGAAGGAAAATCCGCCGCTTCTATCGCGTTCATGACCAGCGCCGCCGAAGCCACCACTCCCTGCCCACCAAACGACGGGCCAAGCTGTTCCAGCGCCCCACCTAAACTTTTTTCATCCACAGGATAGGGCGCAAGGGAAAAATCCAGCCCTTTAAATTCAACACCGTGTTCTTCAGTTAACTGGTGGGCAGCCGGCACAACCTGACGGGCATACGCATTAATGGCTTCCGTCAGTTGAGCGCGGGCTTCTTCGGGCGTGCTGGCGGCGGCAAATACCTGATTGGCTATATCGGCAGCCTGAATCGCCAGCGCAAAAGCATGAGTTCCCCCGCCATGATAGGCCACCGGAAAAAATGGCGACCAGGGCGGGCAGTTGGCGCTGGCGGTAAAAAACAAATTTTTCATACCGTCGCTGGTGGCGCTGCCCAGGAAAGAAATCACTTCAGCTGCACGGTAAAGCGCCCCTGAATCAATACCAGTTTTTCGGTCAGCAATCACCGCGCTGGCAAACATATTGGGCATATGAATCAGGACTTCGGCCAGCGCATAAAAGTAATCCGGGTCATCTTCCGCACTGACCGGTCCCAGCGAAAGGTAATCAATGCCAAAGGCGCGGCATAAATCATGCAAATGCTGAACGGTACGTGCCATAGATGCCGGTCCGCGTGGAAACAGATGCTGAGGGAAGGGCTGGCTTGCCAGCCGCAGCGATTGGACGGTCAGCCCTGCTTTTTCAAAGGCATGACGGGCGGCACTTAAAAATGTTCCTCCGCGTGCCATCGGGGTTCGATGGTCATCGGCAAAAACGTCGGTGAAATAGGTAATGGAGCGAATTTCGGGCATGACTCCGCTTCCGTTAAATTCGGGCGCTAGTATATCCCGCGCTGGCGCTGAATTTCAAAAACCAGAATAGCAGTGGCAATAGAACTGTTCAGGGATTCGACCCCATTTGCCATTGGAATCGAAACGATGTTTTGGGCATATTCAGAAGCAGTTTCTGAAAGCCCGTGTGCTTCTCCACCCATCATCAGCAGGGTTTTGGGCTGCCAGTCAGCCTGGTGATACACAATGCCGCCTTCTGCTTTTGCCTGCCAGATGAGCCAGCCTTCACCGTAAAGCTGCGAGAATTTGTGCCAGTTGAGGGAGCGAATCGGGATGCGGTAATGGCTGCCCATCCCCGCCCGCACGGTTTTGGGGTTAAAGGCATCTACTGTTCCGGACAGCAGCAGCAGCCCATCTACCCCCGCCGCCGCCGTTGTGCGGATAATTGTGCCAAGATTGCCGGGGTCACGCACGCCGTCTAACGCGACTAAAAACGTTGCGTTTTCGGGGATAGGCAGTTCTGGCAAAGGAAAAACACCTAAAATCCCCTGAGGAGACTGGGTATCGCTGATGTCATCCAGTAAATGCGGCTCAACAGGAAACGCATTTTCCAGTGAAAGCTCTATATCGGGTTTATGCAGCACAAAATCAGGCTGGATTCCCTGTTGAATGGCATCCTGAATCAGGCGTGTGCCTTCCAGCACCATCCGTTTTTCACGGTGACGGGCTTTAGTTTGCGTAAGGAGGGCTTTGACGAGTTTGAGTTTGGGGTTTTGCGGTGAGGTAATCATTGAATCAAACAGGGGGGCATCGCCCCCCGTTTCCTGTTTGCTGGAACGCTTCAGGCTTTCACCGCTTCAACAATTTTGGCAAAGGTCTGACCATCACGCACGGCAATATCAGCCAGCACTTTACGATCCAGTTCGATGCTGTTGGTTTTTAACCCATGAATTAACGTGCTGTAGCTCATGCCGTTCATACGGGCGGCAGCGTTGATACGGGCAATCCACAGCTTCCGCATATCCCGTTTGCGCTGGCGGCGGTCCCGATAGGCATACCACAGACTTTTCATCATGGCTTCGTTGGCACGGCGGAACAACTTGTGTTTGGTGTCCCACTGGCCTTTGGTCATCTTCAAAATTTTCTTGTGACGACGGCGGGTAACAATCCCACCTTTTACACGCGACATTGATAGAACTCCTTAACGCGGCGGATTGGCTTTATATTTACCGAGATACGGGGCAAGGCGGCGAATCCGCTTCACATCGGCGGAAACTTCCACTTCCAGCATCCGTGTAAATTTCAACTTAGTACGTTTCGGGGTGCGGCGGCGCAGATGGCTTTTGCCCCCCTTCGTTCGCACAACACGTCCACTCCCTGTCACTTTGAAGCGCTTGGCAGTGGCCTTATGGGTCTTTAACTTGTATTTGCCTGTTTTTGTACTTTTACGAGGCATCTTGTACTCCGTTTTTACACAAAACAATGCCGCCTCTGGCGGCTCTCAGTCGTTATAGGTTGGCGAAAGTGTAGCAGCTAGCTTTTCTTTTTGTTTTTGTCCGGTGCGGGTGCAAGCACCATCAGCATCGAACGACCTTCCATGCTGGCCTCTTGCTCCACCACCGCCACATCATTTAACTGCCTGGCAACTTCGCTCAGAATTTCCTGCCCAAGCTCCGGGTAAGAAACTTCACGCCCTCGAAACCAGATACGAACACGGACTTTCATTCCGTCGTTAATCCATTTGCGTGCATCCCGCACCTTAAAACCCAGATGATGCGAATCCGTTTTAGGACGCAGCCGGATTTCCTTGACTTCAATTTGTTTCTGCTGCTGTTTGGCAGCCCGTTCTTTTTTCTTCTGCTGATACAGAAATTTGCCGTAATCCATAATACGGCACACGGGCGGGTCAGCACCTGGCGCGACCTCTACGAGGTCAAGTTCGCGTTCCTGTGCCATCGCCAGCGCCTGCTTGATTGGCACGACTCCCAGATTCTCGTTGGTATCGGAGATAAGCCGAACCTCACGCACCCGTATTTGCTCGTTGACTCTGATTTCGTTCTCGGCGATGGCTCTGTTCCTTTAACTCTAGGGCTGAATTTGCCACATTGTATCATGTGGGCTTTACAAGCGTCAACCGTTATCCGTGCTGTGACATGACAAAATCAAGCCAAAAATAGCCTTTGTGATAAGATAAAAGGTGGTAGGAATGGCGGAATCAATGCATGACACCCCAGGAAGCAGAACGCTTATTTGAGATTGCTTATCAACATACGCTGGCTGGACGCGCTCAGGATGCCCGCGACCTGCTGGCTGAAATTTTAAATTATTACCCGGAACATGTAGAAGCCCTTGTATTAAGTGGCTATCTGGCGAGTCCGGCTCACGCACGATATTTTTTCAAACAGGCACTGCGAATTGATCCTTCTCACCCGGAAGCGCTGCGCGGGCTACTGGCGCTGGAAGAAACCACCAACCGCTTTTTTATGCGAATCATTTCGCTGGCAATTCCGGTAGGGTTGTTTTTGGCGCTGCTGGCGCTGTTTATCGGCTGGCAGGTCATTCAAAACGATGATGAAGTGACCCCAACGGCGGTAGTGATCCGGGAAACGGATACTGCTACTGTTACTCTGACTTTCACGGCTTCCCCTACCTCAACCATGACCGCCACCCCAACCCCGCAGGGTGAAGGACTGCGCCCCACGCCGGGTCAGTTTGTGCCGCCTACGCGGGGGCCAAGCATTACCCCTACCGAACTGCCTTCCGCCACCCCTTCCATCACGCTTACGCCTGAACCTTCTGCGACGCCGACTATCACCTGGACACCCAGCGCGACCAACGAACCCGATGCGGATACCGATGGTGTGCCGGATGCGCGAGATAATTGCCCGTTGATTCCGAATCCGAATCAAGCAGATACAGATGGAGATGGCATTGGGGATGCCTGCGAACCCACCCCCACCGATTCAGATGGTGACGGGATTCCGAATACTACAGATAACTGTCCGCTAATTCCGAATCCGAATCAAGCGGATGCCGATGGGGATGGCATTGGGGATGTCTGCGAACCAACCCCTACTGATACGGATGGTGACGGGATTCCGAACACTACAGATAACTGTCCAGGTGTGCCGAATCCAAATCAGGCTGATGTTAATAAAGATGGCATTGGGGATGTCTGCCAGCCAAATGACCGGGATAAAGATGGCTGGCCGGATGCGACAGATAACTGCTCTTTGATTGTTAATCCGGGACAGGAAGATGCCGATGATGACGGGGTTGGAGACGCTTGCGAACCGACTCCCGATGACAGCGACGGGGATAGGGTCAACGACACAGAGGACAACTGTCCTGATGTGCCGAACCCTGACCAATCCGATGTGAACGACGATGGCATTGGCGACGCCTGCCAGCCAAATGATTCTGATAAAGATGGCTGGCCGGACGCGGAGGATAACTGCCCGCTAATTGCCAATCCCGGACAGGAAGATGCCGATGATGACGGGGTTGGAGACGCTTGCGAACCGACTCCCGATGACAGTGACGGGGATAGGGTCAACGACACGGAAGATAACTGTCCTGATGTGCCAAACCCTGACCAATCCGATGTGAACGATGATGGCATTGGCGATGCCTGCCAGCCGAACGATTCTGATAATGATGGCTGGCCGGACGCAGAGGATAACTGCCCGCTAATTGCCAATCCGGGGCAGGAAGATGCCGATGATGACGGAATCGGCGATGCCTGTGAAGTACCGGACGCGGACAACGATGGTGAACCCGATGCAACGGACAACTGTCCTGATGTGCCGAACCCTGACCAGTCGGATGTGAACGATGATGGCATTGGGGACGCCTGTCAGCCGAACGATTCTGATAATGATGGTTGGCCGGACGTAGAGGATAACTGTCCTGATGATGCGAATCCGGGACAGGAAGATGCTGATGATGATGGCATCGGCGATGCTTGCGAAGTACCGGATG
>CAZKZS010000165.1:0-10498 GCA_964557285.1 uncultured Anaerolineae bacterium
TGACCGATTACTTTGACGACTACTCAGATATACACGTTTACATCGCCGACCAGCAGGTTTTCCAACGCTTGCCAGATGAACCCCTGTGTGACTGTGGGGCAGGTGTGGGTGGCAGAGGGCAGTATTACGTGCGGCTGGAACAAACACCGGCGGGATTCAAAGTGAACCTGTGGGATTTGTTCGCCAGCACCCGTCAGGAAATCGCCTCGGTGGGGCAGCGATACCAACAGGCCGGGGATATTTTTATTCCAGATGGGCTGCCCTATGCTTTTTATACCCAGGCTGAAAACCTGGATGACGAATCGGCGGAAGCGCAGTTCGTGTTAATGATAGTGCGTTTTTTTGATGGTGCTCAGGAAGTTCTCATCGGACCATCCAGCCAGCACTGGCGGGTGCTGGCTGTGATTGACAGCGGTTCAGCGCTGCTGCTGGATAATGTATACAGCGGCGGCACTTACAAATTTGACCTGTCCACCCGCCAGTTATCCCAGGTTTCAGAAAAAACGTGGCTTGGTACGGTTTATCCATAACGGGAAGGGGCTGTTTTGAAAGTCGTTTTACAGCGTGTCTCACGGGGTTCGGTGACCATAGATGGTCAGGTGGTAGGCGCAATCGAACAGGGCTACGTGGCCCTGGTAGGTGTGACACATACCGACACCGAAGCCGAAGCTGACTTACTAGCGCGAAAAACCGCCCACCTGCGTGTTTTTGAAGATGACGCAGGCAAAATGAATCGCTCGATTCAGGAGGTGGGTGGGGGTGTGCTGGTCATTTCTCAATTTACGCTGTATGCCGATGCCAGAAAGGGGCGGCGTCCAAGTTTCATTGATGCGGCACGCCCGGAACAGGCTTCTCTGCTGGTTGATTTTTACGCTGCCAAACTGCGCGAATATGGCATCGAACAGGTTGAACAGGGTGTTTTTGGCGCGATGATGCTGGTTGAAATCCTCAATGACGGCCCGGTAACGATTATTTTAGATACCGATGAACTCAAAGGCTCAAATGGCTAACTCGTGAATCTCCAGTAACCTTTGTAATAGACCTGGCGGCAGCCCACGACTTTGCCGATAGGCACCTACCGGGTCACTGACTTCGCTGCTGCCTAAAAGCGCGTGGGCGATGTTCAGCCAGCCATGACTCAACACCTCTAAATCGTAGCCCCCCTCCATGACAAATACTATTTTCCCATCGCAGAATTCCTGTGCCATGTGAAGGAGTTCGCGGGTGACATGATCAAAGCCTGTGAGGGTAAACATCAGGTTGGCAAGCGGGTCACGCCAGTGAGCGTCAAATCCAGCAGAAACCAGAATCAACTGCGGTTGGAAACGCCGCATTAACGGCCATAAAAACTTTTCGTAAAGTTCTTGAATGCCTTCATCTCCTACCCCAGGTGCCAGCGGTGCGTTGGCGGTAAAACCCTTGCCTGCCCCGCTGCCAATTTCATGTATCGCACCGGTTCCCGGATATAGCGGGGACTGATGGGAAGACGCTATGGCGACGTTGCTCAAAAGACAGAAACCCATCGCTCGGGCTGGGGTTGCATGATGCCCCGGCGGGCGTACAGCGGCAATCCCGTTGTCTGCCTCGCCACGCAGGACGGCATCTACAACGGCAATGACCCCGCCCGCTGCCAGTCTTGCCAGTTCATAGGAGGCAGGTACAACATAGGTATCCATTTCCAGCATGGCAGGATGATCAAGACGGCTGACTGATTTTAAGACATCGAGATGATGCGCTGTGTGCACCCGCAATAGCTGTTCATCGGTCGCAGGGGACGCGGCTACCCGATACACTTGTTCCCAGATACCCTTTTCTCTGTACAGCTGAATAACCGCCTCCAAGCGTCCCGCATGTTCCGGATGGCCTTGCAGGGTGTGAACCGAAAACTGTTCATCGGTAAAAAAAGCAGTGGTCATCTAAAAGATACCTTTTTCGCTTTAGATTGTAACATGTATCCATTTCACACCACCCGTCTCCGCCAACTTGCGGTACAATGGTATTGTCGTTTTTGGCCTCCAATAAAGGCTGTTATTGAACGCTTAAGCAAATGAAGGGAAAAGCCACCATCAGTAAAAATAAAGTCATCATGAATGATATCGCCTTGTTACAAATGCAGGCGTAGTTTTCCTTGTAGCCAGTCATCGAACATCACCTGTTAAACCCTATTAAGGTGATATAGGGGTTCGGAAAATATTGCCTGCGATATGCAAATAGTTCCTTGAGGAGATACTTTATGCAACAAATGGATGCAACCACCCTTGAATGGGTCATGGTGCTATCGGTTATGGGGGTCGCTCTGCTTGCCCTGGCCTATGCCTACATGCTGGCACGGCAGATTCTGGCTTATTCCAAAGGCAGCGAAGCCATGCAGCAGGTATGGCAGGACATTAAAGATGGCGCAAATGCCTATCTGCGCACACAGCTTCGTACCATCGCCATGCTGATTTTTTTCCTCACCGTCGCCATGTTCCTGAGTGTGTACGTGGTCGAACCGACGACGGAAGCCAAAGAAATTTTTGAGGATAACGCTAAAACCATCGTGGCTTTTGCCCGCGCCGCCGCGTTTTTGATGGGCGCATCATTTTCGGCGGCTGTAGGGTTTGTGGGCATGAATATGGCGGTGGAAGGGAATGTGCGTGTGGCGGCGGCGGCTGAAGAAAGCTACGATGAAGCCCTGAAAGTAGCCTACCGTTCCGGCACGATTACCGGTATGTTGACCGATGGACTAGGGCTGCTCGGCGGTACGATTATTTTTATCATCTTTGGCAAAGCCGCGCCGGATGTACTGCTTGGATTCGGCTTTGGCGGGACGCTTCTGGCGCTGTTTATGCGTGTGGGCGGCGGGATTTATACCAAAGCCGCCGATGTAGGCGCTGACCTGGTAGGGAAAGTAGAAGCGGGCATGGAAGAAGATGACCCCCGCAACGCTGCCGTGATTGCCGACCTGGTAGGCGATAACGTGGGTGACTGCGCGGGCATGGCCGCCGACATTTTTGAAAGTTATGAAGTCACCATTGTGTCCAGCCTGATTCTGGGGCTGACTCTGGCAAAACTCACGGGCAACCTCCACTACATCATTTTGCCTCTGGTCGTGCGTGGGATTGGCGTGGTCAGCACGATTATCGGTACGTATGCAGTTTCGCTCTGGAAAGGCGAAGAAACCGAAGGCAACGCCGAAGCTGCTATGTACAAGAGCTATGAACTTTCCAGCGTGATTACGATTATTTCCGCGCTGATTCTCTCCTACTTCTACGGCGAAGATTTGCGCGTAGGGGTGCTGATTGCGGTGGGTGTTGGTCTGGCTGTGATGTTTAACCCGCTAACCGCCTATGCGACCAGCGCCAAAAGCAAGCGCGTTCAGCATATTGCCAGCGCGACTCGATTCGGCCCCGCGCTGGTCATTCTGGAAGGGATCAGTTTAGGGTATCTATCAAGCGTCTGGTCGGTGCTGCTGATTTTGCTGGGGCTGGGCAGTTCCATTTTGATTTATTCGACAGAACTTTCTCAGGATATTGCTGACCTCATGCCGATTGTGGGCGCGGTGGCGGCGGTCGCTGTTTTTGCCTACTACTACAGCCGCAAACAGGTGATGAGTGGCCTGTTTATGGGCATGTGGGTCGTGGTAGCAGCGCTGTTCCTGTATGGCATGGAAACAGTAGACATCAGTGCAAGTACGCTTGAAGCAAACAATTTTGGCAGCGATGAAGCTACCTTTATTTTTACCCTGTTTGGGGTATCGCTGATTGGCGTGGGGATGCTGTCCCTAACGGGGAATAACGTCAGTATGGACTCGTTCGGGCCGATTGCGGACAACGCCAACGGGATTGGTGAAGTGGCCGGAATGGAAGGCAAAGCCCGCGAAATTATGGCGGATTTGGATGCCACTGGAAACACCACCAAAGCCATCACCAAAGGGGTAGCGATTGGTTCAGCTGTGATTGCGGCGCTCTCACTGTACGGGGCATTTTTCACCGATATTAAACGTATTGAACCTGATTTTGAAATGGTCATCAATCTGTCCGACCCGCAGGTTTTTGTCGGGCTGCTGATTGGTGCGACCCTGCCCCTGTTGTTTAGCGGTCTGCTCATTAAAGCCGTGAATCGGTCTGCTTCGCAGATTATGGCGGAAGTGCGCCGTCAGCTTCGGATTCCCGAAATCTGGGAAGGCAAACGGAAACCGGAATATGCCCATGCTGTTGCCATCAGCACCCGTTCCGCGCAGGCGGAACTGATTCCGTTGGGGGTGGTGGCGGTACTTGCGCCCATCGTGGTAGGGCTTCTGCTGAAAGAACAGGCACTTGGGGGATTTTTAGCCGGAGTCATCGCCAGTGGTGTTTTGCAGGCCGTTTATATGGCGAATACGGGCGGCGCCTGGGACAACGCCAAAAAATACATCGAAGATGGATACTTTGGCGGCAAACGGTCAGAGAATCACAAGGCCAGTGTCGTCGGCGATACCGTTGGCGACCCCTTTAAGGACACCGCCGGACCAGCGTTGAATCCGATGATTAAAGTCATGAATCTGGTTGCCCTGATTATGGCGCCGATTGTAGTGGAATATACGGGTTTCCCGCCTGTGACGGTGATTGTCATTATTTTGTCTCTGGCAGCCATTGTCTGGGCAGTCAGCCAGTCGGATCGGCAGGTCGATTTAACGGGTGAAGCCAGCGAAACCACTGCATTTCAGGCCACTTCAGCCGATTAATCAACGTGTGTTTTAGAATTAAAAAGACCTGCTGCGAAAAACGGCGGGTCTTTTTTTGCCTGACTTTGAACCTCAAGCGCGTTATACTTTGCCCTTAAAGTACAGTAAATTTTGGAGGACTCGTTTCGTGGATCTTCACGAGTATCAGGCAAAGCAGTTATTTGCAAAGTTTGGCGTTCCTACCCCTCAGGGGAAAATTGCCCACACCCCAGATGAGGCAGCAGCGATAGCAAAAGAATTGGGCGGCGTGGTCGTGGTCAAAGCTCAGGTGCATACGGGCGGACGTGGGAAAGCTGGCGGCGTAAAGGTCGCAAAATCGCCAGAAGAAGCCAGAGCCGCCGCCGAAAAAATCCTCGGCATGGACATTAAAAAGCACATTGTTCATCAGGTGCTGGTTGACCCCGGCGCGGACATCAAAAAAGAACTCTATTTTGCCGTTACCAATGACCGGGCTGCCCGTAAACCGCTTTTCATGGCAAGTTCAGAAGGGGGAATGGACATTGAGCAGGTCAACCGGGAAACCCCCGACAAGATCATTCGGGTGCATGTTGACCCGCTGTTAGGGCTGCGCGAATATCAGGTCGTACAGATGGCATCGGGTATGGGGCTGCCGCGTGAATACTGGGGACAATTCAGCAAAATCGCCCATAACCTGTATCGCTGTTACGTTGAAACCGACGCGACCCTGTGTGAAATCAACCCTCTGGCGATTGTAGGAACAGACAACAGTCCGATGCTCATGGCGCTGGATGGCAAAATGTCGATTGATAACAATTCCCTCATGAATCATCCTGACCTGGCCCAACTGCGCGACAGCAGCGACGAACCGGAGGAAGAAATTAAAGCGCGGGAAGCTGGTCTGAACTACGTCAAATTGGGCGGACAGATCGGCTGTATGGTCAACGGTGCAGGGCTGGCAATGGCAACAATGGATATGGTCGCGCAGTATGGCGAAGCTGATGGCATCCTGCCTGCAAATTTTTTAGATGTTAGCGGCGGCGCGGGGGCGGATAAAGTAGCGGCAGCGCTGCAAATTATCCTGACCGATCCGGCGGTGAAAGCTATTCTTATCAACATTTTTGGCGGCATCACACGCTGCGACGAAGTAGCCAGAGGGATTTTACAAGCGCTGGCAGAAGTACCAACGGATTTACCGATGATTATTCGTTTGACAGGCACAAATCAGGAAGAAGGTCTCAAAATTATTAATGAGGCCAATTTACCCAACGTTCAGGGCGCACGGTCATTCTCAGAAGCGGCGCGGAAAGCAGTCACGGCGGTGAAAGGGGCGTAATCAGATGGCGATTTTAATTAATAACGATACCAAAGTCATTGTCACAGGAATAACGGGCAAACAGGGGCTTTTTCATACCAAACAAATGATTGAATATGGCACGAATGTGGTAGGCGGGGTCACGCCGGGGAAAGGCGGGGAATGGGTAGAAGCCAAACCCGTTTTTGATACCGTCATGGCGGCCAGAGAAGCGACAGGCGCGAACTGCGCGGTTATTTTTGTCCCCCCCAGATTTGCTGCTGATTCAATTTTAGAAGCGATTGACGCGGGCATTGAGTTTATTGTGGCAATCACCGAAGGGATTCCGGTGCAGCAGATGATGAAAGTTCGCGCTGTACTTGACCAGAGCAGCAGCAAACTGCTGGGCGCAAACTGTCCCGGTTTGCTCACCCCCGGTCAGAGCAAAGTCGGTATCATGCCCGGTTTTATTGCCAAACCCGGTCCGGTAGGAGTGGTATCGCGCAGTGGCACGCTGACCTACGAGGCGGTTTTTGCCCTGACTGAACGTGGCATCGGGCAAACCACCTGTGTCGGGATTGGCGGCGATCCGGTGAACGGCATGAGTTTTATTGATGTGCTGCAAATGTTTGAGGAGGACGCTGATACGGAAAAAGTGGTGCTGATTGGCGAAATTGGCGGCACGGATGAACAAAAAGCAGCCGATTTTATCCGCGACCACATGACCAAACCCGTCGTCGCGTTTATTGCAGGGCAGCGTGCGCCAGAAGGCAAAACGATGGGTCACGCGGGCGCGATTATCGAAGGCGGTGTTGGCACAGCAGCAGAAAAAATCGAAAAATTTAATTCTGTGGGTGTCAAAGTTGCCAGCAACCCCGAAGAAATCCCCGACCTGCTATAAACTCCTCAGGGGCGAACGCCGATTCGCCCCGCTTTCTGCTAAAATGAGACTGGTTCGCTAAGGGTTAAGGACAAGGCATGGTGAAGCGCGGTTTTTTACTCGTGCTGTGGGTACTGTTTGCCGGAGCAAGTTACGCTCAGGAAACGCCCCCCGATAGGACTCTCATTACCCACTCTGGCATTGAGATGTTTTTCCCTGCCGCGATTCGCTTCCGTGCTACCTTTGCCATCAACCGTCAGGATTTTGAAAGTGCGGCGCTCTCCCTGTATCAAGTGAATGGGATTGAAGAAACCATCCCCATATCACTTGACGATCATCTTATCGGGGAAGGGCTGGATTTTATCGACGTGCGGGTTGACCAGCCGCTTGACTCCCTCCGGTTGTTTGAACCGTTTAATTATCGCTGGGAGCTAACCACCACCGACGGCAGCACTTATACTGTTGCTAATGAATATTTGCCTGTCCCCCCTAACCCTATTGGAGAATGGCAAACGGCGGGAGATGCACCCCTCACGTTTTACTGGTACAACCCGACTCTAGGGGTGAGTGTATTACGTGAGAATTTGATGTCCGTATACATCCTGCTGCAATCCCAAACCGGAATGGAAAAAACCTTTCGGTTTATCATTTTTGACCACGACCACGTATTTTGTGATAGCAAAATCGACGCCGAAACCGGACAGGAAATTTCTATTACACGCGGCAGCGATGAATACACCTGCTCTCTGGAAACCATTCAGAACTTGTTGCAGAAAAATAACTTGCGATTTATCCAGCGCACGGATGCCGCTTTTGATACGCTGGAAGCCCAACTGATGCACGAAATCGTCACTGAATTTTATGAGGATTATTGGACGGTTGACGTGCCGGCATGGTTTAAGGAAGGGCTTGCCCTCCTGTACCGTCCTTATCCCGGGCTGCGGGAACTGATGATCGCACAGCAGGCAGACTCCCGAAATGCCCTGCTGAATTTAGCCCAGTTACAAACCAGCAGTATGACCGTTGAACAGCAGGACATCTGGAAAGCACAAAGTTACCTGCTGCTGCTGTATCTGGCGGATACCTACGGCGCGGAAGCTCCCTTTGAACTGGCGCTGTCTCTGAACGAAGCAGAAAGTTTTGAATCAGCTTTTGAAGCGGTTACAGGCATATCAGTCAATGAAATGGAGCGCCAATGGCGGGTCTGGCTGCACTCCAGCGCCGCCGAACGTGCTGCCGCCTGGAATCCGCATTTGCAAACCACACCGACAATTACCCCCACCCCCACGATTACACCGATTCCGCCTTCCCGTACCCCGACCACGACCCCCACTTTCACGCTGACACCCACTTCCACCTCTCTAACCGGACGGGACCAGCCAACTGTTTTTGTTGCACCTACCCAAACCTCCGGCGCAACCCCTACCGCCAGTAATACCCCGCTTCCGCCCGGCAGCCTACCGACGGTTGTCCCAACGGCCACGCCTGTGGTATCTGAGGACGATCAGGGCGGCGGTTTGCCCTGTGGGGCGGCGGCCATTGTATTGCCAGCCCTTGTGATTGCAGCGAGAAGCCGATGGAAAAAGTGAATCTCTACAATCTGACTCAGGATGAACTGAAAACCCTGCTCAAAAATTGGGGCGAACCTGCCTACCGTGCCAGTCAAATCTGGGAGTGGCTGTATCAGCATAAGGCCACCAGCCCGGATGAGATGACCAACTTACCCAAATCGCTGCGGGACAAACTGAAAGCGGAAACGGAAATGGGGGTGTTAGTTCCGGTAGCGGAAAAACATTCCTCTGATGGATACACCGTCAAGTATCTGTTTCGTCTGCGGGATGGACAGTTGATTGAAACCGTATTGATGGGATATGACGACGGACGGCAGACAGCCTGTATTAGCACACAGGCGGGCTGCGCGATGGGCTGTGTGTTTTGTGCGACGGGTCAGATGGGCTTTGCGCGGCATCTCACTGCCGGAGAAATCGTCGAACAGGCGCTTTATCTGGCGCGGAATTTACAGGCTGAAGGCAAACGGCTGAGTAACATCGTCATGATGGGCATGGGCGAACCTCTACACAATTACGACAATACCTTGCAGGCGATTAACCTATTAACTTCCCATCAGGGGTTAGGGATTGGGCAGCGACATATTACGGTTAGCACGGTAGGGCTTGTGCCTGCGATGAAAAAATTTGCTGACGAAGGTTTGCAGGTAGGGCTGGCGGTCAGTTTGCACGCTGCTACCGATGAAGAACGCACCCCTTTGCTGCCCATCAACAAACGCTGGCCGTTAAAAGACCTGGTTGCCGCCTGTTTTGAATACGTAGAAAAAACCGGACGCCGCATCACATTTGAATGGGCGCTGATTGCCGGAAAAACCGATACCGTGGAACAGGCGCAAACCTTAGGAAGGCTGCTTAAGGGCTTAAAATGCCATGTGAATGTTATCCCTCTCAATCCAACAGAAGGATACGACGGCAGGCCGTCAGACCCGTTACAGGTACAAAAATTTGTGGGTACGCTGGCAGAATATGGCATATCCTGTACGGTTCGGGTGCGCCGTGGCATTGATATACAGGCCGGATGCGGCCAGTTAAAATCGGAAGTGTTAAAGCAGCAGCCATGATTAACTTTGCAGAGATTGTGAAGGCGGAAAAACGGATTCGGCAGTATCTTCCACCTACCCCTGTTGAATCAGCATTTGCAGAAAAGATCTTCTTGAAGTTGGAAAATCTGAATCTGACACGCTCGTTTAAGATTCGGGGGGCGCTGAATGCCATCCTTACCCTGCCCAAAAATTCTAGCGGCATCGTGGCGGCTTCGGCGGGCAACCATGCTCAGGGCATTTCTTATGCGGCAAAACTTTCCGGTGTCCCTGCCACGATTGTGATGCCCGCCCACACCCCCAGACGCAAGGTGGAAGGTACAGCGCGATATGGGGCAAACGTGATTTTATATGGCGAAGGGTACACAGACGCGGAAAATCATGCCCTTGACCTGCAAAAACAAACCGGCCTGACCTTTATTTCACCTTACAATCATCCTCAAGTCATCGCTGGACAGGGGATAATCGCGCTGGAACTGTGGGAACAACTGCCCGCGCTGGAACGAGTCATCGTTCCGGTGAGTGGCGGCGGTCTAATTGCAGGAATTGGGCTGGCCTGCAAAACCCTGAATCCTGAGTGCGAAGTGATTGGGGTTCAATCCACGGCCACGCCCGCCATGTACAACGAGTTCTACCATACGGCGCTTCCCGCATCTAAAACCATTGCGGAAGGGCTGGAAGGGGACATTGAATCCGGTTCTATCACGCTGGAGATGTGCCGCCGCTACGCCGATAAAATACTGCTGGTGGAAGAAGCCCTGATTACCGAAAATATTCGCTGGATGCTGGAATCTTACAACTGGGTGATTGAAGGGGCGGCGGCGGTTGGACTCGCTGCGCTGCGCTCCGGTCAAATTCCGCTGGATGGAAAAGTCACGGCGGTGATGATTAGCGGCGGAAATTTAGATTACTCCACACTTCAAAGCCTGCTCCGCTAACGGGGTATAATAAGGGCAGTTATCAACTGATGACTGTCTACCGAACACTTATTACTCAAAAGAGGCTTTGATGGATTACACGACAACTTCCAAAACGGAATGGCTGGAACAGGAA
>CAZKZS010000166.1:0-10317 GCA_964557285.1 uncultured Anaerolineae bacterium
ATGTACCCCACTTTGTTATGAGTATTCCTAACTTGAAACACAAAGATCGGCTTCTTAGGCATGGGCGTTTGCTGCAATTAATCCCCATCCTTACCCTTGTGATCGGCTCAGTATCCCTCATCCCCACTGTTTATGAGGATAAAGCTGAGAAGTTAGCTGCGGCAGTCGCATCTAATACCCATCGTGGGGATAAGGTATTCGTGTGGGGGCATAATCCGACCATTAATTTCCTTGCCGATAGAGAATCTCCGACCCGCTTCATTTATCAAACACCCCTGTTCACCACAGATTACGGTACAGAAAAAATTTTTGCAGAACTGTACAGAGACATCACTGCAAATCCACCCACATTAATTGTTGAAGATGAGTTCTCAGAAATCCCCCCTCTCAATTCAGTAGGCGTGGAAGTGTGGAAAGGGAGAGAGATTCCTCCCTCAGCGCAGGCATTTTTTGAGTTTGTGGCAGAAAACTACGTACAAACAGAAAATGAGGCCATCTATCGTTATTCGGGCAAATAGGTTCGCGCCCAGAGTTCAAAACACAGCAGCGCCCACAGCCGGTATTCATGATTCACCTGATAGGTGGTATGTTCTATCAGCAGCTTTTCCACGTAGGCAAGGTTAAACAGCCCGCGCTGGCGGGTGGTGCTGTCCAGCAGAATATCCCGCAGCATCGGCTGAAGGGGTTTTGCCAGCCAATCCTGCAAGGGAATCTCGAATCCCTGTTTACCGCGCCTGTGAATTTGCGGGGGCAGCAGATGACCAAGCGCCTTTTTGAGCAAAATTTTGCTGCCCCGCCAGGACAGCTTATAACGCGGCGGAACTTTTGCCATAAACTCAAATACCACATGGTCAAGCAGGGGGGAACGCACTTCCAGAGAAGCGAGCATACTGGCGCGGTCAACCTTCACCAGAATATCCCCCGGCATATACACCCGTAAATCGTGGTACTGAAGCTGCGAAAGCCATGCCAGTTTTTCCGCCTGACGAACGGCCTCCCGTTTAGGGATTTCGCCGGACATAGAAAACGGAGTTGCATAAAGTTGGGAACGCGCCTGTGTATTAAAAAAACTGGTAGCGAATGCCCATTCTCCAATCGGGCGCTCCATGACCGATAAATACGTTCCCACTTTGAGTTTTTTAGGCAGCTTTCCTCCCCATTTTGCGGCAGCAGGCCACAGCCGGACAGGAATCAGTGACTGCAAAAATTCCTGCCGAAATCCATACAAATAGGAGTGATACCCTGCAAAAACTTCATCGCCGCCGTCGCCGCTAAGCGCAACGGTGACATGACGGCGGGCAGCTTGAGACACATAGTAGGTCGGAATCATGGAAGCATCGGCAAAAGGTTCATCATACTGATGAATCAGTTTGGGCAAGATGCTGACCACATCCGGGCGAACCACCTCACGGGTGTGGTCGGTCTGGCAGTAATCCGCCACCACCTGCGCGTATCCGGTTTCATCAAAGTGCTGCTCATCAAACCCTATCGAAAAGGTTTTCACAGGCTGCGAACTCACCTGACTCATCAAAGCGACTACGCTGCTGCTATCAATGCCCCCGCTTAAAAATGCACCCAGCGGCACATCACTTATCATCCTGAGTTTGACGGCTTCGGTAAGCAGTTCGCGCAGTTCCGCCGCCAGTTCATCTACAGAGCGTTTATCATACTGCGCGGGTTCACACAGCCGGGGATGCCAGTATTCCTCTAACTGGCACTTTCCACTCCGTTCAACGGTCAGCGTATGGCCGGGCGGCATTTTCCGAATCGCGCTGAAGATGGAACGCGGTGCAGTGATGTATCCGCAGTAAAAATATTCATCCAGCGCCGCAAAATCCATATCCCGCGCAACATCTGGATGCTGCAAAATGGCCTTCAGTTCGGAGGCAAAAATGAATTTTTCCTCATCCAGTAGATAATACAGCGGCTTTTTACCGAACCGGTCAACCGCTAGAGTCAAACGGTCAGCCTGAGAGTCCCAGATGGCAAACGCAAACATGCCGCGAAGATGTTTTACACAACCCGCGCCATCATCTTCATACGCATGGAGAATCGTTTCCGTATCGCCCTGTGTTTTGAAGGTGTGGCGGGTTGTTAGCTGCTGGCGAAGCTCCTGGAAGTTATAGATTTCGCCGTTAAAAACAATCCACACGCTTTGATTTTCATTGGTCATGGGCTGATGGCTGCCCGCAACATCAATGATGCTCAACCGTCGGAAACCCAGCCCCACCGACCCCTCGGTATAAAACCCATCTTCATCCGGCCCACGATGTCTTATCTGGTCGGTCATCCGGCGCAAGAGGTGAATATCTACAGGGGTTTGCCTGTCAAAATACCAGACTCCACAAATGCCGCACATGGGAACTGACTCAGCGCGGCATGGGACGTTCTCGAATGTCCTCTAACAGGCCGCCGTGTCCCATGGCTACAAAATCCGCCCGGGTCAGCCGTTCGCCCGCCAGCAGGCGGGGCAGAATCCAATCAATGACATTGGTTTTGAGGGATTGAATACAGCCGGGAGCGCCAATCACCGGAATCTCATGCAGATAGCCAAGCATCAGCAGGCTGCCGGGGTCGACCGGAACGCCAAAATGGGCGATGCTGCCGCCCGCCAGTTTCAGCGCGGTAGGTACAACATCCTCACGGTCAATGATGGCGGAAACACTGGCGATTAAAATCAGGTCGCGTTTTGCCTCACGTTGTAATGTGATGGCGTTTGCCAGCACAGGCGGCTCATGTTCAACATAGGTAACAGATTCTAACCGGCTGCCCAGATTTTCGATGCGCTGGCGAACAGCCCCCTCAAAAGCAGACAGCAGTTTTTCCTGGGTGCTTTCTGGGCCGGAGACAATCAAAGCAGTGGAGCAGGAGCGTAAGCCCCGCACGCTGATAACCGGACTGGTTTCGCACGCGATCGATTCAATATCCACCACCCGCGCCGCTTGAATCCCAAACGGGATAATTTTAACCAGCGCCAATAAATCTCCCGGACGTACCAGCGTATGTTCACGCAGCGTCGCAATCGTAATGCCCTCATCAATATTATTTAGCCGTTCCAGAACGGGTACATTCACCCGCAAAGGGCCAAAAGACTCAGCCGTCAGGTTAGCACGCCCCACCCCCGGCGCGGTAACACGCACATTTGCCCCTGCAATCGCCATGCCAACCCGACGCGCGGCCTCATTTTCATTTAAATCGGTGGGCGCTAAATCGGCCACGACAACTTTTTCAAGCTGAAGCGCCCGCAGGATATTCATATCAGCTTCCGTCAGCACATGCCCTTTACCAAGCAGTTTTTTTCCATCTGTCCCATAGTGATTATGTGCCAGGATTTTTCCAACCGCACGCTCCAGAGGAACAGCACCAAATTTCATCTTTTGACTCCATTCCGCACCGCGACAATTTCCGCCATAATGCTCAGGGCAATTTCTTCCGGCGTTTTTGCGCCGATGTCTATTCCGATGGGGGTATGGATTCGGTCTAAAAGATGGGGTTCAAGACCCGCTTTAGTAAGCCGTTCCAACCGCCGTTCATGGGTACGTCTGCTGCTTAATACCCCCACATAAGAAACTTCCGTTGGCAGGGCAGTTTGAAGGGCTAAATCATCAATTTTTGGGTCATGTGTCAGTATGGCAATATAGGTGTCTCTTGTTAATCCCACCTGCGGCAGCGCTTTATCCGGGTAGCTGTGGTATACCCGTTTGATGCCAGGGAATCGTTCCGGGCTGGCAAAAGCTCTGCGCGGGTCAATTAATATCACGTCAAAGCCCAACTGGGTAGCAAAAAGTTGGAGAGGAATCGCTACATGCACCCCACCAACAATCACCAGACGCGGGCGCGGGTTGTGAACATCCACCAGCACTTCAAACGCTCCGGCGGTCACTCGTTTGGACTGCGGCTGTTCCTGTGCGACCTGCCGCAGTTTTTCAGGAGTTTCCGCCGTTGAATAGAAAATTTCGTCCCCGAACAAAATTCTTTGTCCGGCACAGTCCCCTTCAAGGAGGGTGACAGTCACCACAGGCACATTTTGCCGGATACGTTCGGACAGAAGCTGCCACCAGTTTTGATCCAGGGGTTCAACAAATACGGTGATTTTTCCGCCGCAGGCCAGCCCTACATTCCACGCTGTATCATCACTGACACCAAAATGAAGCAGGCGCGGCCTTCCATCCGAAAGGCTTTCAACGGCTTCTTGAATCACTGCACTTTCAACGCATCCCCCGCTAACCGAGCCAGTCATCGCCATATCTGCCGTAACCGCCATCTTTGCGCCGATGCCGCGTGGTGCAGACCCCCACGTATCCACAACCGTGGCAAGCGCTACCGCACATCCTTCTGCCAGCCAGCGATCCACTTTTTCAATAATCTCTAACATTTTTATGTCTCAAGAATATAATGAGCATGGGCAAGTCGTTCCGACCGCCGCCAGTTCAATTTTTGAAGTTCCTGCACAATCATTTCCAGATTTGCCAGGTTACGAACGGGCAAAAAATCATCCACATAGGGCAGCATGGCTTGAGCGCCACGTGTCAGTGGTTCATACTGAGCCGCGCCTAACAAGGGATTTAACCAGATAAGGCGGTAGCAGCTTCGTTGCAGGCGTTCAATTTCATGCAGCAGTTGTACCGGTTCGCCTCTATCCCAGCCGTCGGTAATGAGCATCACCACCGCCCCGCGTCCCAAAACCCGCCGACTCCAGCGATAATTAAACTGCTGCAAGGACTCGCCCGTTTTGGTCCCGCCGCCCCAATCCTTGACCAGCCGCCCCACTTCCGCTAAGGCACGGTCAACCGATTGATGACGGATAGGATGGGTGATACGGGTTAACCGGGTGCTAAATACAAATGATTCCACCTGATACAGGGTAGTAGCCAGCGTGTGCATAAAATGGAGTAACACCCGTGTATACCGTTCCATACTGCCGCTAATGTCGCACAGCAGCACCACCGGACGCGGTTTGAGTTTCAGGCGGCGGGTCGGCAGGTCAATAATCTCACCACCGTAGCGCATATTCCGGCGGAAAGTTTTCCGCAGGTCAATCAGTGACCCTTTGCCCGCCTCATAGCGCCGCGAACGCCTCATGCCAAGCGATTTGGGTAGCTTTTCGAGCATGGCTTTGGCTGCTGCCAGTTCTTCCACACTCATATCCGCAAAATCTTTGTGCCGCAAAATATCCTGCTGGCTGTAGGTCAGCACAAACGCCATTTCCTCAGCCCTTGACGGAAGCTCGTCATCCTGTTCGTCAAAGTCCATCGGCGGTATAAATTGAGTTTTGGGTTTTTTACGTGGTTTTTCTCCCAGCGAATCAATGGTCAGGGTAGAAACCCCTTCCGCCGGACGCCGCCAGAACAACTCAAAAGCCTCATCAAACAGGGCTAAATCGCGCTGACGTGTTACCATTAAACCGCGCAGAGTGTAATAAAAGTCTGTTTTATTCCCCAATTGGATAAATTCCAGCGCCTGAGCCGCTTCCATCATCCTTCCGGGGTTAATATCCATACCCAATGTTTTGCAGACCCGCCCAAACAGCAGCAAATTAGGCAGCAGATTTCCCGTAGAGAGAGGAGAATCAGGCATCACAATTATCCTCTGGCGATTTCCGCCTGAAGGCGGGCGCGTTCCATCACACTTTCCAGCACCCCCGCTTGTAGGGAGTCAATATCATCCTGATATTTTAAAATCACCCCCAGCGTATCCTGTACCATATCAAACGACAGCTTTTTCTGGTCAAGGGCAATGAGCGCCGCCGCCCAATCCAGGGTTTCCGCTACCCCCGGCGCTTTGAACAATTCCATCCGGCGCAGTTCCTGGATAAATGCAGTGATTTGCCGTGCCAGCATGGGTTCAACATCGGGGGCTTTGGTACGGATAATTTTTAGCTCTTTTTCAAACGATGGATAGTTAATCCAGTAGTATAGGCAGCGCCGTTTCAGCGCATCATGCACTTCGCGGGTGCGGTTGGAGGTGATGACCACGACAGGCGGCACATCAGCGCTAATCGTTCCCAGTTCGGGAATCGTCACCTGAAAATCGGAGAGAATTTCCAGCAAAAAGGCTTCAAATTCTTCGTCCGCACGGTCAATTTCATCAATCAGCAGCACGGGCGGCCTGCCGCTGGCGGTGGCTTCTACCGCCTGAAGCAGAGGCCGCGCCTGAAGAAATTCACGGGTGAACAATTCGTGTTCCATTTCCGCACGGGTCGCGCCGCTGGCTTCCAGCAGCCGCAGATGAAGCATTTGCTGGGCGTAATTCCATTCATAGATGGCGGTGTTCGCATCCAGCCCTTCGTAACACTGTAACCGAATCAAACGGGTATCCAGCAACAGCGCCAGCACTTTGGCAATTTCCGTTTTGCCAACGCCGGCCTCTCCTTCCAGAAACAGGGATTTGCCCAGCCGTAACGTCAGATAAATCGAAGTGGCAAGCCCGCGTTCCGCCACATAATTCTGGCTGGTCAGAGCCTGCTGAACCGCTTCTACACTTTCAAACATAGGACCTCAAGAGTAGGGGCAGGTCTGTGACCTGCCCTAAAAGTTATCCTAAAGCCGCGCGGACAGCCTGTTTGAGATACTGCCCCACCATCGCCCGACGGTAGGCTGCCGGTGCGGTTATATCTCCCATCACATCGTCGCCAAGCTGTGCCATGGCTGCATCCGCAGCCGCTTTTAACGTGGTTTCGTTGACGGTTTGACCTTTCAGCGCCGCCTCCGCATCTATTAAACGGGTCGCATGAGCTACCGCACCGCCCGCCGCCAGCCGGACATCTCGACAGGTATCCCCATCCATATCCAGCACCGCGCACACCCCTACAATAGCATATCGTGAGGCCGGATGGGGCATTTTGGCGTAAGCACTTTTATGGCCGCCCAGGTTCGGAATCTCAATTTTAGTGACCACCTCACCGGACTCGATAGCCGTTGTGAACAGGTCAACAAAAAAGTCCTCTGCCGCAATTGCCCGGGTTCCACCTGCCCCCTGCACATGGATGGTCGCGCCCGCCGCAACCAGCACCGTAGGCGGGTCGGAGGCGGGGTCGGCGTGAGCGATATTCCCCCCAATCGTGCCAAAATTTCGCACCTGCGGGTCGCCAATCAGACTTGCCGCCTTTGCCAGCGCAGGAAAAAAGTTCCGCACATCTGCCGACGCCGCAACGCGGGCATGAGTCGTTAACGCACCAATTTCAAGGCTGCCGTTCGCCTGAATATTTTTCAGGTTGTCAATTTTACCGATGTCAACCAGCAGGCCGGGTTGTGCCAGACGGAGTTTCATGGCTGGAATCAGGCTGTGACCGCCTGCCAACAGTTTCGCGTCGCCATTTTCCGTCAGCAGCTGAACCGCTTCTTCAACCGAATTTGCACGGTGATAGTCAAATTTTGCTGGATACATGAGGGTTATCCTTTCTGGAGAGCTTGCCAAACACGGGCAGGAGTCATGGGCATGTCAATGTGTGTGATGCCAAACGGTTTAAGCGCGTCCAGCACCGCATTGACCACTGCCGGAGTGGATGCAATCGTGCCGGTTTCTCCTGCCCCTTTGACCCCCAGCGGATTCACCGGAGAGGGCGTTTCCGTGCGCCCAATCTCAAAACTGGGCAGCAAATCGGCACGCGGCAGCGCGTAATCCATCAGCGAACCCGTCAAAAGCTGTCCGTTTTCATCGTAGACCGCACCTTCCCAGAGCGCCTGTGCCACCCCTTGAGCGATACCGCCGTGTACCTGCCCATCCACAATCATCGGATTAATCACTTTGCCCACGTCATCCACAGCGACGTAACGTTTAATATCAACCTGCCCCGTATCCGCATGAACTTCAACCACACAGATATGAGTCCCAAACGGAAAAGTGCAATTGGGTGGGTCATAGTAGGCAGTGTCATCTAAAAAGGGTTCCATGCCCGCAGGTAGGCTGTACCCCAACGCCGCCGCGCCCGCCAATTCCTGAATAGTTTTGGCCTTGTCTGGCGACCCTTTCACATAAACCTTGCCGTTTTCATAGACCATATCCTCAACCGCCGCTTCCAGCAGATGAGCGCCCAGTTTTTTAGCCTTGTCCTTAATTTTTTGCAGACTGTTAAAAACGGCCACCTGTCCTACCGACGCGCTGCGGCTGCCATACGTACCGTATCCAAACGGCGTACCCAGCGTATCACTGTGCTGGACAATCACATCTTCAACCGGAACGCCCAGTTCTTCGGCAACAATCTGCGCGGTAGTGGTTTCATGTCCCTGCCCGTGTGACTGTGAGCCGGAAGTGACCACCACCTTGCCTGTCAGATGGACACGCACATTTGCGCTTTCCCACAGCCCCGCGCCCCAGCCTTCACCGGGAAGGCCAATCCACGCCGACGGTGCAACGCCACACATCTCGATATAACTCGAAAAGCCAATTCCCAGGTATCGTCCCTGCTGGCGGGCAGTTTCCTGCTCCTGACGGAGGTTTTGATATCCGACCATTTCCAGCGCTTTATCCAGCGCTTTATCGTAATCACCGCTATCATATTTCAGCCCATTCAGAATCCGGGGGTCATAAGGGAAGGCATCTGCTGGGATGAAATTTTTGTGCCGGATGTCTGCCTTATCCATGCCCAATTCATCAGCAACCATATCCACCGCCCGTTCTACCACAAAAGTAGCTTCAGGCCGCCCCGCGCCGCGATAGGCGTCGACCATACCCGTGTTGGTATAAACGCCCCACACATGACAGTAAATATTAGGAATCCGGTACGCTCCGGACAGCAATCGTCCGTAAAGTGTGGTCGGGATACCGGGCGCAATGGTGGAAAGAATCCCACCCAGATTGGCATAGGTATTCACTTTAAGCGCCGTAATAACCCCGTCGCGGGTAGCCCCGACCTCTAATTCCGTAATGTGGTCACGCCCATGGGTGGTAGCGACATAGTTTTCGGTACGGGTTTCCATCCACTTCACCGGACGCCCGACTTTTTTGGAGAGCGCCGTGACCAGGCAGTATTCAGGATACAGGAAAATTTTTGCCCCAAATCCACCACCCACCTGGGGCGAAATGACGCGCATCTGGGTTTCGGGAATCCCAAACACAAACGCGGTCATCAATAAACGCATCACATGAGGCGCTTGTGAAGTCATCCAGACGGTATACTCTCCCGTTGCAGGCAAATATTGGGCGATGCAGCCGCGTGTTTCCATCGGGGTAGGAATCAGGCGCTGGTTGACAATCCGCCGTTTAATTACCACATCTGCTTCGCCGAGCGACCGGTCTGTTCCGGCCTGGTCACCGCATGACCATTCCATACAAATATTGTTGGGCGCGTTATCGTGAATCTGAGGAGCGCCAGATTGGGTTGCTTTTTCCGCATCCACAACGGCGGGCAGCACTTCGTAATCGACTTTAATCAGTTGCAGCGCATCCTCAGCAATATAACGGTTTTCCGCGACCACGACCGCTACCCCTGCTCCGGTAAACGTAACTTTTTCGGGTTCAAGCACTCGCGGGGTATTGACGTGATTTTCTACGCCGCCTGCCTGCCATGCACACGGCATCGGATTCACGTCCATAAAATCTTTGCCAGTGAACACCCCTAAAACCCCGGGCAGGGCTTCTGCTGCCGAAGTATCAATACTTTTGATGCGGGCATGGGCATGAGGACTGCGAAGGATTGCGGCGTGAGCCATCCCCGGCAGTTGCAGGTCATCCAGATACTTGGCTTCTCCGGTAATGAGGCGGGGGTCTTCTTTGCGTTTGATACTAGCTCCCAAAACGGCCATGACCTTATCCTCCCATCTTCTCTGAAGCAGCTTTAACAGCCGCTACAATGTTGTGATACCCCGTACAGCGACAGAGATTCCCTTCCAGCCCATGCCGAATATCTGCTTCGGCGGGGTGCGGGTGTTTATTCAGAAAAGCGGCTGAGGTCATAATCATGCCGGGGGTACAGAAACCACACTGTAAGCCGTGTTTTTCCCAGAATCCCTCCTGCATGGGGTGTAAATGCCCGTTGGAAGTCAGTCCTTCAATCGTGGTGATTTCCGCGCCGTCCGCCTGAACCGCAAAAAAAGTACAGGATTTCAGCGCTTCCCCATTCAAATGAACCGTACACGAACCACACTGGCTGGTATCACAGCCGATTTTTGTTCCTGTTAAGCCCAGTTCATCTCGTAAAAAATGAACCAGCAGCATCCGGGGGTCAACGTCCCGTTCAACGGTTTTGCCATTAATCTTGACTGAAATATTCATAATGAATCTCCAATGAACCAATAATTGTGAAAAACCACTTTTTACCGTTTGGCTTATAGCTGTTCTCCTTTCAGTTACCTAAGAGGTGCGTTTTTCGGGAGGGAT
>CAZKZS010000167.1:0-10247 GCA_964557285.1 uncultured Anaerolineae bacterium
GCCAGCGCCGAACGTGCCGCCGACTGGCAGGCTGACGGTGAACCCCTTTTTCACCTGTATGCGGATACGCTTGCCGATGGGGATTTTTATACATTGCAGCAAAGCACTTTTAAAATCTATGGTTTTGCGGGTATCCAGCCGCAGGAAACCGCCGTGACTCTTATGGGGGTGGATGCTGCCCAATACAACGGGCAAAACGACAGCCGCCAGATTCGTCTGGTGATTGCCCGTGTGGACAACCAGTGGATACGGTTTGTGGCCGTGGGCAGCCAAAATTCATGGGATGAGGCTTTTGTGGATGAAGTGCAGGCCAGCATCGTGATTCTGCCGCAGGTTGCCCGGACTCCACGCGGGTGGTCGGCTTCGATTCGTGCGCCTCTGGGGTGGGAGGAAAGCGGATACAGCAGTTTTGTACAGTGGAAAGCTCCGGCCGACAGCCTTTTTGAGGGCATGGAAGTCTGGTTTCAGGCGGGCTTACGTGCCGATCTGGTGGGGGAAGGCGAACCTGTATTTGTGCTGCAATCACTTGGTATCATGTACGCGACCCAGGTTGATCCGAATACCGCCGACTCGGGTTATTTAGGTGGTCTTTCCGCGACACGGGTTCGGTTTGAAAGTTTCACGCATACAGGCGTTGCCATAAATGTGGATGATACCACTTTTGGCACGGCAAATCTGGTTGCCCGCGCTCCTTCCGGCACATGGACACCCGCCCATGAAATGCTGCTGGAAGCGATGATAAGCAGTGTGCAAATTTCACCTCCAACTGCTGATGCTGCCCCTGTGGGGCTGCGAACGGGCTACCGCGCGCCTGATTTTGAAGGCATCACGCAGGCAGGTATTCCTTTTGCTCTCAGTGACTATGCAGGACAGCTAGTTTTTGTGCATTTCTGGTTTGTGGACTGCCCGTACTGCCGCGAAGAATGGCCGCACCTTCAGGCGGTATACGCTGAGAACCAAAATCGGGGCATGGTCGTACTGGCGATTAATGCCATTGACCCGCCGGAATACATTAACGATTATTTTGCTTCTGCCGGACTAGATGTGCCTGTGGTGCTGGATGATGGCACGCTGCACGAATTATTTAATGTGAGCGCCTTCCCGACCACGTTTGTGGTTGGGCCGGATGGGATTATTGTATCAGTGGCACGCGGCCCGATGAGCGAAAACAGTATGCGGTATCTGGTGGAGCAGTATCTGGATTAACCCTTTTTGTCCTTGAAAATTTTTAGCCACTCCTCTACCTCCGCTTTAGATAGGGTAGGGTTACGCTTTTTATCTTCAAGGACTTTTTTCTGCTGTTTCCTGAGAGGGGTATACATCTGACTGATAAATTCCTGGGCGCTGAGGACGGTCATTTTTTTCTGCCGCGCCAATTCCACCAGTTCCTGATCGGAGGAAACCAGCGTATAGGCGGCGGGGTTCACGGCTTTTTCAATCAGGTTGCGAAGGACATTATCGGCGCTGGATTGTTCAGCAGCAGCAAAACGCGCGGTGACGGTGCTGTTAGACAGGCTTTTTTCCACACCTCCCGGAATCCCCGTATCAAAAACTACAGTGACCTGAATATTTTTAGGAGAACGGGCGGCAAAACTGCGTAACTTTAACACCAGCTGCATCTCATCATCCGGGTCATCCAAACGAATATCCGGCATCTGAGCAATTAAATTATGGCCGTCAATCAGGTAGCGCATCCAAATCGACCCTCATGCTTGCTGAGAATCTTAGTGCAGTTTGGCACAAAACGCGACCTGGGATTTAAAATAAAAAACGCTGGAACAAACATTGTTCCAGCGCCCAAAGTGCTAGGAGGGTTTAATTTCGTAGGCTTCTCCGTCCAGCACAAGGATGAGATGGTCGCCCAGCGAGAGATAGACACCGATTTCAGGATATTCATCCAGCAGGGCAAAGTAGTCGTCACTCAAAAAGGCGATTTCTGTGGGAGTCATGGTATCAGCATCGTAGGTGGTGTCAATCCAGATGCCCTCCCGCAAAACAAAGGTTCTGTCCCCTGCCACGCGCAGCGTTTCAGCACTTTGACCGAACTGAGGAGATACTTCTCCACCCGATACATCACCGGGGGTATTGGTGGCATACTGCATGGGGGCGGCAGCCACTTCCGATTTTTCCAGTTCGGCGGCATCATCTGCCGCGCTCACTGCGCCCGCACCCACGTATCCCTCATTCAGCGCTCCTAAATCCTCCTCCGCACGGGTGGCCGCATTTTGCACACCCTGTTCGGTGAAAATATCATTTTCCTCAATCAGGAAGGAGGTGTACGGGGTGATAATCCCATACCGCAGACTCAGCCGCACAATGCTGTCCACCAGTTCGGGATTTTCCCCGTTGAGGCGGATACTGTTCATCAGCGCCCCGATTTTACGAGTTGCCCACAGACGTGGAATCATCGACTCGCCGCCTGCATTTTCCCGAAAGTCAAGGTTATCATAGACAAAGGTGCGTTTTTCGCCGTTCACTTCACCTGTGAGAGTAATGGCAGCCGTACCTTCACCGCGATAGCGTCCGGCAACAATCAACTGGGACCCCAGGAACAAATCGGGCAGAGGCTGACCGGGATACATATCCTCAAGCATGATATCACCCTCAACGGCAAGTTCCAGATTCGTCATGACCGGAGAGGAAATTTTGTTGTACAACACGGATACTTCTTCATCAATCCGTTCATGCGGACGGACATACGTTCCCGCACCCCGGAACATTTCGTGCAGACGGTCAAGCAGGAAGGTATCCACATCATCCCCCACGCCAAAAGTGAAAATGCGTATTTTTTCGGGTGCATTGGCCTCCGCGTTGTCCAAAATTTCCTCAACGTCGGTTTCGCCTTCGGTTGGCACCCCATCCGTCAGGAACAAAATCACGGTTTGGCGGGCAGGGTCGGCCATCAAAAATGCCTGTTTTAACCCGCCGTCAATATCCGTGCCGCCCACCGCTTCCAGTGTGCTGACCCACTGTTTAGCATCATGAACTTCATCCAGCCCTTCCAAATCGTTGCTGTAGATGCGCCAGCCGGTGCTAAAAGCCACAATGTTAAAACGGTCTTCCGCATTAAGATTATCCAGCACATACCGAGTCGCCTCCCGTGCCTGATCCCATTTTTCCCCGAACATTGAGCCGGACTGATCAAGCACGATAATCACATCCTTTGGGACGACCCGCACATCCTCCGTGCTGACGGGCGGCGCGACCAGCAGCAGGAAAAAGCCGGGTTCGTTGGCGCTTTCACGGTAGCTCAGCAGATTTACACTCACCGTTTCGGAAGCCAGCCCGTAATACAGCACAAAATCGCTGACTTCATGCACATGCGTGGCCTCATAACCTGCGCGGAAATGAAAATCATCCTCACGGCTGACCACAATCCGGTGAGAAGGCGAATACACTGAACTGATTTCGTCGTTAGAGGTTACTTCCACATTCACCGACAACGTTTGCACCGGAAATTTGGTGAACTGGTCGGTTCGTAACGGATAAACGTAGCGCACCAACCCGTTCTCAACAGGCAAAATGTGGTTGTACTCAATTTCGATTTTCACTTCATCATGCGGCTGAATCGGGAATACGCTGGCCTGAATCGCGTCGCGCCCAACATATTCCAGCAGGGCGGGGTCACGCAGTTGGCGGACAATTTCTTCGTAAATATCGCGGGCTTCGTCCGCGTTCAGAATTTTGGCCTGAATCGGTTCGCCGTCTACATACATGATGAGGTCAGAAACGGCTGCGCCTTTGGGAAGTGGAAAAATGTACGTGCCTTCGGCGGGACGTTCACCCTCATTGACAAACACCTGTTCCACACGGGTGGTCGCCAGCTGGTTATCAATCTTTACATCAACACGGTGGGTTTTGAGGTAAACACCGGGGTCATGAAATTCCTGAGCGTACACCGGAACGATACTGCACAAGAGCAAAAAGATTATGAGTAACCGCTTCATAAAAAAGCCTCCAGAAGAAATGCTTCTGAAGGCTAAAACGCTTTCGATGAATAAAAAGTTCCCCTAGCGCGGTTCTACCCAATAGGTCTGGCTTTCACTTTCCCCTGTCCAGCCGACCACGCCCTCATAATCCACCAGCCACCAGGTAATCCCATCCCCGCAGGCTGGCCCTTGCAGCACCGTAAATTGTCCTCCTTCGGGGATGCTGCCGATGACGGCACTGCTATCGCCTTTGTGGGGTTCGGTGCGAATGACGTTTGACCCCAATCCCGGAATGACGACTGCCTGCTGCCCGATCACCAGTCGCGCCGGAACATTGTTAGGACAGGCGCTGGTTTCAGGGTTGGTCGCATCTGATTGGATGTACCAGTATTCGGCTGCCCAGGCGACAGTCGCGCCGGGGAAACCCTCACCGATTCCCTGCGTGCCGGGAACTTGAATCACCTCCCCCTGGGACCAGACATACAGCGCATCGGTGATATAGGCAAAACTCATCCCATCCGGGCCGGGCGCTAATCTGCCAGAGGTAGTTACTTCCGTATAGGGCAGCGCCCCCAGATTGTTCATGAAGTTATCAATGATGTACCACGAAGGGTTGCCCTTCGTGGGTTGAACGGCCATCATCAGCGCATTGGCCGCTACGCCACCGTCTGCCTGCAAAACAGCGAGTCCGGTGGCGGATTCGACAGTTCCTTCAGCAGGATTCAAGATGGCTACCGCACCGGAGGAATAGACCAGCCCAATCGTATCGCCCATCCAGAAATCTTCCACAACATAGCTGCTGTCAAAATTGGCAACCGGAGTTTCCGAAATCAGGCTGCCATCCGGTTCATAAACATACATCGTTTGTACAAAGTCGCCTTCTGCTTCGCTGTAGCTGCCAACGTTATAGGAAATGCCTCCGAGTCCCCATTTGACCGGAGGTAAATAAACTCCACCATCCATAAAAGGGGCAGGTAGGGGCGTGACAATGACTTTTGAAGTTCCGGTTGTAAAGTCATACGTGACCAGTTGCAGGGCAAATGTTCCGGCGTTCACCATTTCAACCCAGGCCAGCATATTTCCGTCTGGCGACCAGGCCGGATCGGAACGGAAAATTCCGCCTTCAAATGCCGTCACACCGGCAGGCTGGTCAGCAATGCGTTCCGCTTCCAGTGTCGTTATTTCCATGACCCAGATATTGCCGGGAATTTCCCCCTGCCCCATAGCGGGGTCATCCAGCGAATTTACTGCTGCCTCTGCCCACGATTTATAAGCCACATGCGTGCCATCCGGCGAAATCACCGGACGAAAGTTATAGCCCCAGTGGGTCATTTGTTCCGGTTGAGCATCCCCTGGAGTCCACTTCCACAAATCCCCATTCATGGTAAAAACTAGCGGAGTATCCTGTGCGGACACAGACGTTAAACTCACCAAAAAGGTGAGCGATAAGACCAGCAAAAAAAGCAGCGTTTTTTTCATTCCCTACTCTCCTGATGCATGACTTCTGTTAGACACCTCATTTTTCAAAAAAGTTCCCCGGAACGGGTTTAAAATATTTTTCCTGCTCAAATTCCGCGATTCGTTCCGCCCCCAGCGATTCTAAAGCGGCCCGCGCCGCCGCCGCATCTGCCTTAAACTGGGCAACGTTTATCCCCTGACATTCATCAGGTAAGGGGTCAAGCCACTGGACCGACCGCAAAAACATCTTGAGCGCCCCTCGGTAATTCCCCCGTTGAATCTGATAATAAGCAACGCCGACCTGCAAAATCGCCCGGTAAACTTCGCCAATCGGCTGCCCCTGAGCTTCTATCCAGGCATGTTCTAAAACTTCATGCGCTTCCCAGTAATCGCGCTGGTTAAACAGCCGGATTCCTTCCCGCGCCAGTTCCGGTAACGGCTGCTGGCAGCCCCGACTCAGTGCAGCATAATAATTTTCGTCCCAGACTCGCGCATGGCGTTTGACCCACTCCTGCAACCGGAGGGCGAGGTCATCCCGCCCCATGACTCCCGTCACACCCGCCGCCACCGCCTGACTGCCTTTTTCTCCGGTGACATTTTTGCCAACCCCTAACATGGGAATACGGCGGGTCGCGGGGCTGGTTTTTAACCCCTGTATAATGGCTGCCCAGGGAACAGAATCGTCGTCAATATCAACCAGCAAAACCGACGGACGTAAATCGGATGCAGTGTTAATCGCTCCGGTTAAATCCAGCCCCCAGTGAAACTCATAATCGGGCAGCAGACTGGAGATGGTTTGTTTCAGGGCGTCCTCAGAAATGAGGCAGAGGGCAAGGGGTTTTTTCATCATTGAACCTCAGCAGTATAATTTTGGACGTGAAAGGGTAAAAACATGTACATTAAACTCGGACTGATTGGTTTTGGAAATGTCTTACGGGCGTTTGCCCACCTGTTACAGGTGAAAGCGCCCGTGATTGAACGGGATTACGGGATTCGCTTTTCCGTGGTGGGAATTTCAACCCATTCTCATGGAACGGCTGTGAATCCCGACGGCTTAGATTTACAGGCTGCTTTAACCGTCAACAATCTGAATGAACTTCACCAGGGCCAATCCCTCTTTGATACCTTTGATTATATCGAAAAATGTCCAGCAGATATGATGCTGGAAGCCACCTGGCTCGACCCCAAAACCGGACAACCTGCTACAGATTATGTCGGCGCGTCGCTGGAAATGGGGCGGCATGTGGTGACGGCTAACAAGGGACCGGTGGCTTTTGCTCACCGTGAACTTTCCGCGCTGGCACGCTCTAAAAATCTAGGCTTTTTTTACGAAAGCACGGTGATGGATGGCGTGCCGACCCACAGTATGCGGCGCGAAGGGCTGCTGGCGGTGGATGTGTTAAAAATACGGGGCATTTTAAACAGCACCACCAATTATATTTTAACCCGCCTGCGGGATGGCATTTCCCTGGAAGATGCAATACGCGGCGCTCAGGAAATGGGTGTTGCAGAAGCCGACCCCAGCAACGACATTGACGGTTGGGATGCGTCTATCAAAATTGCGATTCTGGCGAATACCTTTATGGGGGCGGATTTGCGGCCTGTGGACGTTGACCGGACGGGGATTCGGAATGTGACCATGGAACAGGCACAGGCGGCGCATCGAGTCGGCAGGGGGTTAAAACTGGTGTGTGAAGCCTACCGTGAAGGAGAAACCGTCAAAGCGCGGGTTCATCCGATGCCGATTGACCGCAGCGATCCCCTTTCCATGCTGGAAAATACCAACACAGGGTTTGTCATTACGACGGATGTGTTAAACCGAATTGTCATTATGGGCGGCGATTCCGGACCAGAAACCACCGCTTACGGAATGTTGGTCGACGCGATTAACATCGCACGCGGCAGACGCTCATGGTAGAGGCCATTTATCGCTTTCCAGATAAATTTTTATGGGGAACGGCCAGCGCTGCCCATCATGTGGAAGGAGAACTGACCAACAGTTGGTCGGCATGGGAAAATGAAGGCGGTCACGTTTTCCAGAACCAAAAACATGGGCGTGCCTGTGAATGGCGTTTTGGACGCTGGCAGGAAGATGCTGATCGCATGGTTGAACTCAACACCCATTCCCATCGGATGTCGGTGGAATGGAGCAGAATCCAGCCCGCACCTGACCGATGGGATGATGCTGTCCTTCAACAGTACAGCGACATGATTGATGGGCTGCTGCATCGTGGCATTTTCCCGATGGTAACACTGCACCACTTTACCAATCCGGTATGGATTGAGAAAACAGGCGGCTGGCTGAACCCTAAAACGATTGACTATTTTGTGAAATTCGCGGAAGTGGTGCTGGATACCCTGGGTGACAGAGTAGATTTATGGTGTACGTTTAACGAGCCGATGGTCTACGCGGTACAGGCGTATCTTGTCGGGATGTTCAGCCCGGGTATAAAAAATCCCTGGCGCATGTTCGACTGTGCTGAAATGATGCTTCGCGCCCATGCTCAGGTTTATCAGGTTATCAAACGAAAAAATCCAGAGGCACAGGTCGGGGTTGCCAAACACTATGTTACGATGGAAGCGGCCCCGCCCCGCCTCATGAATGGACGTTTAGCAGGACTGGCACATCGCATTTTTAATGAAGTGTTTGTGCAGGCGTTAGTCAGTGGAGAAGTGGATTTTCCCCTGCGCCGCCGGATTGTTATCCATGATTTACCCGGCACATCCAATTTTATTGGCTTAAATTACTATCAGCGCTACCGGATGGCACTCGCCCCACGTTCGCCCGCCACTTACTTTTTGCAGCAGATTCCCGACCCCGATTCCCCCGTTCCGCCGCCTCTGTGGGGAGAAATTTATCCCCAGGGTATTTATAAGGCGAGTAAATGGCTGTGGGAAAAAACACGCCTGCCTATTTACATCACTGAAACAGGCACACCGGACGAAGGGGATGAGGTGCGGCGCTGGTTTATCGCTCAGGCGATTCGTTCCGTCTGGACGGCCATCAATTTTAATATTCCCATCAAAGGGCTTTATTACTGGTCGCTGACGGACAGCTTTGAATGGACAGCCGGCTACAATCCACAGTTTCGTTTTGGGTTATACGCGATGGATTTTGAAACCCAGAAGCGCACACCCCGCCTTAGCGCTGGTTTATACGGGGAAATTGCCGCCGCCAGAGGACTTTCTGCCGATATGGTGCGCCGTTATACACCTTCACTAGAGCCGCATTTATTCCCCGGTCAGCTGGGCAAAATTCAGGTGAATTTAAAGCCTCATTAACACAAGGCTTCGCTTCGTGATACAATCAGAAAAGACATGACGGGAAAACGATACATAAAGCCTGTTCACCACTTGTTATACTTTGCCAAACTATGATATATTGCCCTGAATATGGTGTAGGATTTCGCACATGCGCGTTTTGGTGATTTCAGATATTCACGCTAATTTACCCGCGTTTGAAACGGTTCTCAAGGACGCGGAGGGACAATGGGATTACGTCTGGTGTCTGGGGGACGTAGTAGGCTATGGCCCGAATCCCAATGAATGCTGCGACCTGCTTAAAACCCTGCCGCATCTTTGTCTGGCAGGCAACCACGACTGGGCCGCTTTAGGGCGTCTGGATATTCGCACCTTTAACGCCGATGCACGCAAGGCCGTTACCTGGACTATCGAAACCCTGACCGAAGAAAATACGCGCTATCTGGCAGATTTACCTACCGCGTTTGTGCTTGGCGATTATACCCTGGTACATGGCAGCCCACGCGAACCCGTCTGGGAATACATCCTTGACCCACTGATTGCCGCCCTTAATTTTCCGCAGTTTGAAACACCTATCTGTCTGGTCGGGCATACGCATACACCCGTGATTTATCAACTGGTGAACGAACAGAGCGATATTGACCCGCTGCCGCCCGCGTACCGTGAGCCGAAATCATTAAAAGGACAGCGTTTGATTATCAATCCAGGCAGTATCGGCCAGCCGCGTGATAATAATCCTGATGCCGCTTATGCGATTTTGCATGTGGAAGAAAAAATCTTTGAACACCGCCGCATCCCGTATCCCGTTGAACACACCCAGGAAATGATGCGAAATATTCATATGCCCGAACGGTTGGTCACCCGGCTTAAACACGGATGGTAGGCTTCAAAACCCCTGATAAATAAACGGGGGTGTGGCATCTGCGGTCACAATAATCAGCAGAATAATCACCACACATAAAATTACCGCATACCGATTCTCGCGGGAAAACAGCTTTTTAAACATGATCATCCTCAAATAAGGGCGGGCGGCCAACGGCGTGAAAAACGGGTAAGCGTCCTTTGCCCAGTCGCCACGTCTGGCTACCTGCCAGCGCCGCCTGCAAATATTGATGGGCAGTCGCAGCAGCATCCGGCAGCGAACGCCCTTTTGCCAGTTCTGCCGCCGCCGCCGATGCAAAGGTACAGCCGACTCCATGCGGATTATGGACGTTCAGGCGGGGTGCAGTCAATTGAAGCATTTGAGTTCCGTCATAAAATACATTCACGATAGTTTCCCTATCGGATAAATGCCCACCCTTGACTACCACCCCATGCGCCCCCATCTCATATAATTTTTTAGCGGCGGTTATCAGGTCATCCGTTGTTGTTAACGTCAGCCCTGTGAGAAGTGCGGCCTCATCCACATTCGGCGTAATCAGCGCCGTCAATGGGAACAAGCGATTTTGGTACGCGGCAATCGTTTCGGCTGTGACAAACGGCTTTCCCCGGCCATCGACTAGCACCGGATCAACCACCACATTCGGCAGATGATAACGTTGGATAGCTTCTGCAACCAGCGTGACCACACTTTCCCGCGCTAAAAATCCGGTTTTAACT
>CAZKZS010000168.1:0-10221 GCA_964557285.1 uncultured Anaerolineae bacterium
GCGGTTCGCTGGCAGGTAATCCGGCTGGGGTATTTACGCACGACTTAACCTATCAAAAAGTCTATGCTTCCATCTGGCCTTACTTGCTGGCGCTGGCGGCCTTTTTGCTGCTGCTGGATATTGCAGTCCGGCGGATTGTGTTAAACAAACGGGAAATCGAAAAGGCACGGCAGGCTGTCTTTGGGATGGCACGCAGGCCATCGCTGGAAACCTCAGCCCGCATGTCGAGTTTAAAGGCGGCTAAAGAACGGGCATCTATCCCACAGGCAGAGGAAAAGCCGACGCTGCCCGTGCAGACCCCAACACAAAGCCAGCCGCGTCCGCGCAGCGCCCCGCGTGTGGTTTCTCCTAAAATGCCGGAAGCCAAAACCGAAGGCAATATTGCCTCCCGTCTGCTGAAATCCCGGCAAAAGGATGAGGAATAGGGTGCGCGGCAGCGTCTTCCTGCTGGGGTTCATTTTTTTCGTGGTGGGATGCAGTTTAACCACTCAGGCCGACATCCAACCAACGGTTGTGATTGCTCCCACTTCCACCCCGGAAGTGAGCGCGGACTGGACAGAACTTGCACCCGGATTGACCACGCGCAAAGTACGGGTAGAACCGCCATACGCTTCTCTCAGCGCGTTTGATATGGTGGTGGTGCGGGTTGATCCTGCGATCATCGACCTGCGGGTGCATTATGAACCTACTGTATTACGCACCTTGCCGGAATGGAAAGACATCCTGCCTGACCCCCTGATGATTATCAATGGGTCATTTTTTACGGCGGAAGGTTACGCAGTGGGGCTGGTGGTCATAGATGGGCAGGCGTATGGCCGTTCACTGGAAGGTTACGGCGGGATGCTGCAAATTTCCAATGGAGAAGTCCGCGTGCGTTCACTGGTCGAAGAACCCTATCAGGGGGAAATTTATCAGCAGGTGGTACAGGGCTTCCCGATGTTTGTCCAGCCGGGGGGCGAGCCAGCCCGCACAGGCGACGGATTTGACGACCCCTCCCGCCGCACGATAGTTGCTCAGGAAACCAGTGGTCATCTACTTTTTATGATTACTGAAAATGGCCTGATAACGCTGCGTAATGCGCTGAATTGGCTGGTGCAAACAGAACATTTTGATATTGACGTGGCTTTTGGATTGGATGGGGGAAAATCAACAGGCATGTATCTGGTTGGGACATTCTATCCGTCCGTTGAGCCAGTCCCCGTTGTAATTGCTGCTTACTCACGCTAGATTCATAAGGTTTGAGTCTACAGGTAGAGTATATGTCACTCACGTTTCAAGAGGTGGTTACTAAACTTCAACAATTTTGGACACAAGAACACGGATGCGTCCTGTGGCAGCCTTATAATGTTCAGCTTGGTGCGGGAACGGGCAATCCCGCGACTTTGCTTCGGGTACTGGGACCAGAACCCTGGCGCGTCGCCTATGTTGAACCCAGTGTGCGACCGGACGATGGGCGTTATGGCGAAAACCCAAACCGGATGCAATATTATTTTCAATATCAGGTCATTTTGAAGCCCGACCCCGGCAACCCACAGGAAATTTACCTTCAAAGTCTGGAAGCCATCGGTATCAACACCCGCGAACATGACATCCGTTTTGTGGAAGATAACTGGGAAAGCCCAGCATTAGGCGCGTGGGGGCTGGGCTGGGAAGTCTGGATGGATGGACAGGAAATCACCCAGTTCACGTATTTTCAGCAGGCAGGCGGCATCAATCTTGAACCCGTCAGTGTGGAAATTACCTATGGGCTGGAACGGATTGTGCTGGCCTTGCAGGGGGTGAACTCCGTCTGGGATATTGAATTTACCAGAGGTTTAAGCTACGGTGATATGTTCCTTCGCAGCGAAATTGAACACTGCACCTACTATTTTGAAGTGGCAGATGTGGAAGGGCTGCGAAATACCTTTAATGTTTACGAGCAGGAGCATCACCGGGCGCTGGAACGGGGTTTAGTGATCCCCGCTTATGATTATGTGTTAAAGTGTTCACACCTGTTTAATGTACTGGATACACGCGGCGCGATTGGGGTGACAGAACGGGCGCAGTATTTCCGCCGGATGCGGACAATGACCTTAAATATTGCTAAAGCCTATGCCCGCCAGCGTGAGGAGATGGAACATCCCTTTACCCGTCTTGTCACAGGCTGGTCAGTTCCTTACGAACCCTTAAAAGCGGTTGAAATTCCTGCCCTCTCCTCACCAGCGGATTTTCTTTTTGAAATAGGGGTAGAAGAACTGCCCGCCGGAGATGTCAAAAGCGCTTTAGATCAACTCAACAATTTAGCCCCTCAATTTTTTGATAGTCTGCGGCTAAGTCATGGAGGGCTTGAAATTAAGGCGACGCCGCGCCGTCTGGTGCTGGTCGCCCGTCAGCTTGTGCCATCTCAGGCCGACCAGACCGAAGAGGTCAAAGGGCCGCCCGTAAGTGTGGCTGTGGACAAGGATGGTCAGTGGACAAAAGCCGCCGAAGGCTTTGCCCGCAAACAGGGCGTCACCGTAGCGCAGTTGCAGCGTAAACAGCTTGACGGCGGAGCGTATGTGGTAGCGGTGGTGGAACACAAAGGCCGCCCGACGCCTCAGGTCCTTGCTGATGAACTACCGCATCTGGTTGCCAGCATTAAGTTCGATAAGTCAATGCGCTGGAACGCCAGTGGCATCGCTTTTTCTCGTCCGATTCGCTGGTTTACCGCCCTCTATGGCAGTCAGGTGATTCCCTTTGAATATGCTCATGTCAAAAGCGGAAACAGCACACGCGGCGTTCGCCCGTTGGGTTCACCGGAAATACGCTTAGAGAATGTAGACAGCTATTTTGCGGCGCTGGAATCGCAGGGCATTATTTTAGATACCGAAAAACGTCGGGAAGTCATCCAGCAGCAGGCGCAGCAGTTGGCGGAAGCCGTCAACGGCCGCGTGCCTGATGACCCCGGGCTGCTGGAAGAAGTCACGAATCTGGTTGAACAGCCTACTGCCCTGCGCGGCACGTTTGATGAACGTTTTTTAAAGCTGCCACGTGAAGTGCTGGTCACAGTCATGAAAAAACACCAGCGTTATTTTGCCGTGGAAGATGAACAGGGTCGTTTGCTGCCCTATTTTATTGCCATTCGGAATGGGGATGCTGAACATCTTGAGATTGTGACCTACGGCAACGAGCATGTGCTGGTAGCACGGTTCACCGATGCAGAATTTTTCTACAATGCCGATGTCAAACAGCCGCTTGAGGTATACCTTGACCGCCTCAGTACCTTGACCTTTCAGGAAAAATTGGGGTCAATGCTGGATAAAAATAACCGGCTGGCAGGCATGGTTAGAGATTTTGGGCTAATGCTGAATGCGGCAGATGATTTAATTGATGTTGCTCAACGTGCGGCACAACTGCTCAAGGCCGACCTTGCGACCCAGATGGTGGTAGAAATGACTTCGCTGCAAGGTACGATGGGGCGCATTTACGCGGAACAGCAGGGCGCAGATCCGGCGGTTGCCAATGCAATTTATGAACACTGGCTGCCCCGTTTTGCAGGGGATGATTTGCCCGCAAGCGCGGCAGGGGTACTGTTATCCCTGTTAGACCGTTTGGACAGCCTGGTAGGGTTATTTGCAGTTGGATTAGCCCCTACGGGCAGCGCTGATCCGTTTGCACTGCGTCGGGCGGCATTAGGGCTGCTGCAAATCCTGATCGACCGTGACCTTGAATTAAACTTACGGGGGGCGGTGTCGCTGGTTGCCCGCGCCCAACCTGTAGAAGTTAGCTACGAACGGGAACAGGAAGTGCTGGAATTCATTGGCGGGCGGTTTAAGGCCATGCTGCTGGAACAGGGCGAACCCTTTGACGTGGTTGAAGCGGTGCTGGCGGAACAAAAACACAATCCCGCCCGTGCCATGCAGGGAATCCAGCAGTTAAAGGTCTGGACGCAGCACGAAAATTGGGCGTTTATTCTGGATAACTTTGCACGCTGCGTGCGGATTATTCGTAATCTGGATGAAATTTATGAACTGCGTCCGAACGACCTGATTGAACCTGCTGAAATTGCGCTCTACAAAGCCTATCATTATCTGGTCAATACGCTGCCTCTGGAATACAACATCGGTGATTTTCTGGATGCTTTTGCGCCGCTTGCCCCCACTGTCAACGCCTTTTTTGATAACGTGATGGTCATGGCAGAGGATGTCAAAGTACGGCAGAATCGGCTGGCGCTGCTGCAATCCCTCACCGCTTTAACCCGAGGTCGCGCCGATTTAAGCCATATGACAGGATTTTAAAATTTGTACCGCTTGCTCCCCCCTTTCATCAAAAATTGCTATTAAACAAAAACACCGGATAAGCATCCGGTGTTTTTTCTGACTTCCTGGCTGACAATTAAATAATGTCATCTTTTCCCAATCGAACTTTCATCCGTTCGATGTTCTCTTCCACCACAATATCAGAGTGTTTGTGTTTTGCACCGTTGCCATTGGCACGCAGGGTATAGGGTTTGTCTTTGCAGAGCAGTTTCAGCCCGACCACAAAACAGGCCACGATAAACAGCAGGCGAATCAGCGAACTGGTAGCGAGCATAAACATAGTCCCCAGCCCCGCAAAAGCAACTGCACTGACAATTGCCATCCATCGACCAATCACGCGCAGGTCACGTATTTCCATACGTTCGCCCATAATCATCAGCCCCAGGCCAAAAAATACCCCGTATAGTGTCCAGGCAAATGCCCAGCTTTCCCAGTATCCGGTCACGGCCTGAACCAGCAGCAGCCCACCCGTCCCACTGATTAACATGCCGGGAACCGCCATCGGCGCAAGAGATTTATTTTCGGAATAAGCCAGCGCCATGAGTCCCAACCCCGGCAGCAGGATAAACAGAGGCCAGAGTTTATCCAGACCCAGCAGGAGCAGAACTCCTAATCCAATCAGCGCGACCGCGCCAAATGTGCGTTTATTGCTTTCGTTCATTGACAGTTCCATCGTAGACAACCCCATCTCATGTGCTTTCTCTATCTTGTATACGTGACACATGGGGCTGAGGTTTCGCGCTTCAGTGTTATAATTTTAGGTACGCCGATAAAAAGGAAATTTTTCATGTCCGATAGTCCGAATAAGCCGCCTCTCGTTCCCCCTGTGTCTGTGCCAGAAGGACAGGGGCCAATTTCTCCGCGCACACAGTGGGCCTGTCCGCGCTGCGGCTCAACCGATTTAGCCTCGACGTATCTGGTGGATTACAGCGATAATTTTGGGAATGTATATCTTGCGCCGAAGGGGTTACGCCTGCGAAAACTCCGCCGTCTGCTGCGACCCTTTAAAGCGCTGACTGTCGTTTACGCGGATACCTGTCGCAACTGTGGCATGGTCATCCTGGAAGTGAATACAGAAGACCTGGCGGAGGCTGAAAGACGGTTTGGGAGACGCTAAGCGGATAAGAAAATTAACTTACAACCCGCAGCAAGATTATTATGATATTCTGGGGGTCAGTACCAGCGCCAGCCGTGAAGAAATTCAGCAGAGCTATCGTCAGAAAGCCAAGCAGCTGCATCCCGACCTGAATCCTGACCGCAAAGCATGGGCGACAGAGCAGTTTCAACGGCTGAATGAGGCGTATGATGTGCTGAGTGATACCAATCTCCGGCACAAATATGATGAACTGCGCTGGCCTTATCACCGTCCTCAAGCCGATAAGTTTTCCTCGCGGGCATGGACGGCAGAAGATCGCTGGTGGGAGCAGCAACGGCGCAGCCCGCATGTTTATGCTGCGACACGGCCTACCCGGGAACCTGCTGGTGCGTGGCTGGAAAAAACCCATTTTGCATTTTTGCGTCCGGCCTATGCTGTGCTGGTGGATTTATTAAACAGCCCCTATCGTTACGTTTTAAATTTGCTTGCGGTAGCGATTATCGGCGTGCTGGTGTTTCAGATGCTTATTCTGGGGGGGGTGGTGCAGCTTCCCGAAGAAGAAGTCTCCGGCACGTCTGCCCAACAGGAAAATGTATCCAGTGTTACCAGTGGCATTGTGCCGACGGAAATGCCTCCAACGGCTGTCCCAACGGTTTTTTCGACCACGCGCGTGGCGTTAAAAAGCTGTGCGCCGGATATTTTAGTGACGGTACGTGCGTTAGAATTAGTTGGGCGGGTGCTGCAAATCAAAGCCGATTATAAAGTGTCCAACGGAGAGACTATTACCGATACCCGGGGTATTTCGCTCAATCGGGTAACTATCTTAAATGATACAATGGCCGAACTGGTACAGGGGACCCAAATTCAGGGAAGCGAAATTGATTTTATCCTGACCTACGACCCTGCTCTGGGAGACAGCTTTCCTTTACTGGATGATATTGTCATTTCCAGCAATACCTCCTATGGCAAAAATATGATAGACGGCGTTTACCTGCTTCACTGGACGCCCATTCTTTCCAGTGGGTCGCCGCATTTTGCCTGTGATGTACTGGTGAATGTGGTGGTGGATGAATAAAAAAGGGGTGAGGAGATGCCCACACCCCTAAAAATGGACTGCTAGCGCGTAAGTTGTATATAAAGCTCACGAGTCCCCTGACTGGGAGCAATATTCAGCCGTTCAAACAGCACATTTTCCAGCATTTTATACTGCTGATGCACCGCCTCCGGCCTTCCCTGGTCGGCATAAATGGTCATGATGTCCCGATGCACATCTTCACGGTCCGGTTTTTCGCCGATGGCGCGAATAAAGTAACCTAAAGCGCGTTCGTTTTCGCGGCGGGCTTTATAAATACGCGCCAGACTAATCAGCGCCTGGGCATAGGAATTTCGCAGTTCGGCGCGGCGCTGCTGCGCCCAGGGGCGGTTGACTTCCTTAAGGAACTGACCGCGATAAATTTGAATGGCTTTGGCCCAGTTTTCTTCTTCATCATCATCCGTTATCGCGTCGATAGCGGCTTCAATGTGTTTCTCGAAAATTTCCGCGTCATAAATCCGATTCACACGCTGGTTGGGGATATAAAAGCCATTTTCATAGGCAGTTAAATCGTACCCCAGTTTTTCACTGATTTTTCGCTTGGTGACATGAAATACGTTGGTAGCTTCTTTGATGCCCAATTCAGGCCAGAAGGTATCAAAAATTTCCGTCCGGGTGAGCATGGGTTTATCCACAAAAAAATAAAAGAGGTCACGCGGCAGGCTGCCTTCCCAGGCAGTAATCGGGCGGCCATCAATCAACACCCGCGACCCGCCCGCCAGCGCATAAACTTCAAGCTGGCCGCGCATTTCCGGCTCATGGAAAATGCCACTGTTGAGCGCCTCGTCATCCCCCAGCGAAATCGCCAGCCCTTCGTTAATCAAATCATTCCAGGGCTGTTTACGCAGTTCACGCCCATTGATGATTAACTGGGCATGATCGGGCATAACATGGGGCAGCGTCCGAAAGAATTGGTGAATGTTTTCGTCACTGCGCGGCAGCATATCCAGATGATCCAGCAGCAGCATAAATTTTTCAGGCCGCAGTTGTGCCAGGTCAGCCCCAAAGGCTTCTGCCCACTGTGCCGAATCGGTGGTTTGCAGGGCAGCACGAATATTTTCCCCAAATTCGATGGGAAACATAGCATCGTGCGAGAGATTCCACAGGAAATTTTTAAGAGTATCATCCTCCTCGTTGAGAGCATAATAATACATGCGGTCTGCATAATGTTTATACAGCAGCGAGATAAGCGCGGTATGCTGGCGGTGACGCGGATAAAGAATGATGATGCGCTTATTTTGTGTTTTGGTGTAAACGGTTTGTGCCGCTGTTGCTGCCAATGCCTCAACGCGGTTCTGATATTCCGGTAACACTTGTACCCCTCTCTTTTACAGTCTTATAATCTATTAATAAATAATTTGCTATTAGCAAGATATTACGAAGATACTATTTTGTCAATATAAAATCCACACTTATGGAAAAAATTAGCTATCTATTAAGAGATTACTCAAGCTGACGGATAAAATTAATTAAGTGCCAGTGCTGTTCTGCTGAAAGGTCTGTACCAAAAAAATGCCGCCCCACGATGCCATTCTTTAGCAGCCGATACAAATCATCATCTCCCTTTGTTGGCAATGTCACATAAAATGGAAGTATCGGACGACTCAAATTAAGCGCGGCAGGACGATAACCTCTGCCATCCGAACCATGACATATTACACATTTATTTTCGTAAATGGCTTTTCCCTGTACCAGTGAGTTTTGGTCAGCAAAGATAGGATTAATGACATCAGGCACAGGATTCCGTTGTTCCTCCAGTCGGCGGCTGGTGCTGCTAAATAAAATTGCACCTCCCACCGTAATTGCCAGCGTGAAGAGGATACTTCCAACGGCAATCCCTGCGGTTTGCGGCGTCCAATCCAGCGATTTTCCCAGACGATAAGAAGGTGGCACTATCCAGACTGCACCTACAGCAATCACCGCCAGCAGGCTCAGCCAGTTAAAAACCCCAGCCGCACGAGTGCCATCATCGGTCACTTCTTCCTCAAACTGCCATTCCAGCGCTGCACGGATAGGGCCATCTGTCTCAATATCAATCAGCGCATCCCAAGTTCCTGCCCGATGAATATCCCCACTTGCCCCGACCCATAAACCCGGTTCAGACGATTCAAGGGCAAGCGGCGGGGTGTGGAAGCCACGTTCAGGGTAGGAAAAACGAATTTTGACACCATCAACATTCGCGGCTTCCCCGTCGTGGGTGATATTGACATCAAATGAATTTGCCCCTACCGCCCCGGGGCTTACGGTCAGCGTAACTTCATAACCTTCTATTGAGATAGTTTTTGAAGTTGCTTCTACTTCGCCGCGAGCATCGGGTGGCTGTGGGGGTGGTGTAGCAGGCAGCAGGGCGGCAGCCAGCAGCACTACCAGCGCAAAAAGGGTTTCTATAGGCAGGGTTTGGGGCAGCCTTGCAAATAGGTGCTGAACATGCAGCCCACGTTCCGGCGAAAGAATCAAAAAATGAACCGCCCCCAGAAGCAGGAGTGGCAGAATCAAAATGAGTTTTGCCAGCAGAGTCAGGCCATAGGTGCTGTCAATAACATCTTCTACCTGATACAGGTTGATAGAGGCGGCGTAAATTCCGGTAGCGATAATCAGGCTTACACACACCAGCGCCACGCTGGAAAAACGCTTTAAGATTGCCAGGAGCGCCTGTCCGCGTTTTTCCGGTGAAAGCGGAGTCAGAGCAGGGCGCAGAATCAGCGCCAGCACGATTAATCCGCCGACCCAGGTTGCTACGGCGCTGAGATGAAGGTAGTCCATCAGCAGGGAAACCATCGGCCAGACGGGAGAACCCGACGCATGGCTGATAAAACTCATCGTACCGAGGGTGATGAAGGCCAGCGCCCCGTTTACCAGCCATAAAATATGAGTGCTGCCGGGGCGGTTGCGTGATTGCTGCATGGCAATAATTTGAATCCCCAGCATGGAAACCAGCAGCACCATCCGACTCTGCCACACGTCCCCAAAATTGGTCCCCTGTAGAACGATACTCAGCGCGTTGCCCTGAAAAATATCATCAAACAAAGTCAGGGTCATTTGAATCAGCGCCAGCCCGTTTACCAGGATGGCCGTTATTAGGGATGACCACACCAACAGGCTCAATCGGCGCATCACACGCGGCGGCAGAGGTCCCCATGCCAGACGCAGCACCAGCGCATACATGAAAAATGTGCCGTGCAGCACCGTAAGCGCCAGCGTCAGCAAGAGTCGCCAGACTGCTTCTAGCGTGACCGCCGTATTTCCACTGCCCGACTCGCTAAAATTGCCGACTCGCTCCCCTACCCAGAACACCAGCGTATCCTCTACCGTGTGACCATCACTGGCAAAAACCGGACGCAGTTTGACTAGATACACCCCCTGCGGCAAATCCGAAGGCAGGCTGACGACCAGTTTGGCGCTGTTCTGCTTATCTGTTCCCCCGTCGCCCAGATCAACCTGGCTGCCATGCTGATTCATAACCTCTATGGTGCTGAATTGAGGTTCAAGCCCTTCCGAAAACCAGACCTGAACTTTGTTCGGGGCGCGGGTAACAACCGTTCGGTCAGATGGAATCGAACGCACAATGTACCCGTGACTTTCCGATGAGGGGACATCAGACAGCAGAAAAATGCCCAGTAAAAAAAGGGCTGCGATAAGCGTGCGTTTGATCATTCCAGTGAAATGTGGGTTATATCCTCTGTTGGGCGAATCACTTCAAGCGAATTTTGCTGTCGCAGCAGCCAGAGACTCCAGCCGCCCGCCATGACCAGTAA
>CAZKZS010000169.1:0-5686 GCA_964557285.1 uncultured Anaerolineae bacterium
TCCGTGCGGCCGCGCGCGATCGCCGCGCATTCCGCGCCGAGGTCGAAGTCCTCGGGCGGCTGCGGGAACTGGGTGCAGAACCGATTCTGCTGCCGCTGATTTCTATTGAATCCGCGGCCCCCTTCCCTGACCTATCGGGGTATGCGTGGGTGATTTTTACCAGCACCAACGCCGTGATGCAAATTCCCGAAGGCAGGTGTTTTCCCCGGGTGGCAGCCATCGGCACGGCGACGGCTGAGACGCTGCGAAAAAAAGGGATTCGCGTCGATGTTATCCCCAAAACCCACACCGCCGACTCGTTGTATGAGGAAATGGCGGGGTTTTCGTTGGAAGGAGTCAACATCCTGCTGCCCCGGGGCAATTTGACCCGTCCCTTTTTAGGAAATCGGCTGCGGCAGGCCGGAGCGCACGTTGATGAAGTGGTGGTGTACCGCACGATGCGGCCGAATATTAACGCGTCACTGCCGCCAGCAGATGTCATCACTTTCACCAGCCCATCGGCGGTACAGCATTTTATAGACGTGTTTTCGGATATAGGCAGCGCTCGAATCGCCTGCATTGGGCCGGTCACGGCGGCAGCAGCGCGGGAGGCAGGTCTGCCCGTTCATATGACCGCCGTTCCTCATACCATTGAAGGATTGATTCAAACCATGCTGGCTTATTTCCAGGGGAGAACCGCATGAGTGATTTTCCAATTGTTCGCCCGCGCCGCTTACGCACCACGCCGACTCTGCGGCAGATGGTCAGCGAAACCCATCTGAGTCCGGCGCATTTTATCTACCCGCTTTTTGTGGTCCATGGCCGGAACGTGCGGCGGGAAATTCCCTCCATGCCGGAGGTGTATCACCTGTCTGTTGACCAGCTTGCCCGCGAAGTGGATGAACTGTCCGGCCTCAGGATTCCGGCGGTAATTTTATTCGGGCTGCCTGCCCATAAAGACCCTATTGGGGAAGAAAATTTTTCAGAGGATGGCATTGTGCAGCAGGCCATCCGACAGGTAAAGCAGGCCAATCCTGATATGCTCGTGATGACGGATGTGTGCCTGTGCGAATATACCGATCATGGTCACTGCGGCCTCATTCGGGATGGGCAGATTTTAAACGATGAAACGCTGGATATTTTGCAGAAGGTCGCGCTTTCTCATGCGCGGGCGGGCGCGAATGTGGTCGCCCCAAGCGGCATGATGGACGGGATGGTTAAGGCCATTCGTTCAGGGCTGGATTCAGAAGGTTTTACGGAGGTCAGCATTTTGTCCTATTCCGTGAAATACGCTAGCAGCTTTTACGGCCCGTTCCGGGAAGCAGCACAAAGCACCCCCGCGTTTGGCGACCGCCGCACCCATCAGATGAATCCGGCCAATGCCCGCGAAGCGCTGCGTGAAGCCCACCTTGATATAGAGGAAGGGGCGGATATACTGATGGTCAAACCCGCGCTGGCCTATCTGGATGTGATTCACCGTTTGCGGCAAGCCTACGACCTGCCCATTGCAGCCTATAACGTGAGTGGCGAGTACAGCATGGTTAAAGCGGCGGCGGCCAACGGCTGGCTGGATGAGCGAAAAGTGGTGCTGGAAACCCTGACCGGAATCCGCCGCGCCGGAGCAGATGTGATTCTGACCTACCACGCCAAATATGCCGCACGCTGGCTGCAAGAAGGGTAGGGGCGTGCAGGTGCTTCAGGAAAATCCTATGACTCAATCCGACTACTTATTTGAGCAGGCTTTAAACCTGATGCCCGGCGGGGTCAGCAGTCCGGTCAGGGCATTTAAAGGAGTGGGTGGTGTCCCCCGATTTATCGAACGGGGTCAAGGGGCGTATCTCTGGGATGTGGATGGCCGCCGTTACGTGGATTACGTACTGTCGTGGGGGCCGCTAATTCTGGGACATGCCCATCCCCGTGTGGTAGAAGCGCTGTACGCGGCTGTTTCACGCGGCACAAGTTACGGCGCTCCAACCCGACTCGAAAATGAACTGGCCGAACTTCTCATTCACCTGATTCCGTCAATTGAGATGCTCCGGTTTGTCAACAGCGGCACAGAAGCTACCATGAGCGCGTTACGGCTGGCGCGGGCAGCCACCGGACGCGAAAAAATCATCAAATTTGCGGGCTGTTATCATGGTCATGCCGATATGCTGCTGGTGCAGGTGGGCAGCGGAGTCGCCACTTTAGGGCTGCCGGATTCGGCTGGTGTTCCTCATGCGGCGGCTGCCCACACCCTCACCGCGCCGTACAATGATCTGGAAGCCGTGCGCCAGATTTTTGAGCAGCATCCCGATTCGATTGCTGGCGTGATTGTTGAGCCAGTGGCTGGCAACATGGGCTTTCTCCTGCCGCATGACGGATTTCTGGAAGGGCTGCAAACGCTGTGCCGTCAGCATGGGGCGCTGTTTATTCTGGATGAAGTGATGACCGGATTCCGGGTGGCAGTAGGCGGGGCGCAGGCGCTCTGGAATCTTGAGCCAGATTTAACCTGTCTGGGTAAGGTGATCGGCGGCGGGCTGCCTGTGGGCGCTTATGGCGGAAAACGCGACCTGATGCTGAAGGTTGCTCCGGCGGGGACGATGTATCAGGCGGGGACACTTTCCGGCAATCCGCTGGTGATGACCGCCGGATTGACCACCTTAAAAACGTTGATTCAGGACGGCCTGTTTGAATCGGCGGCTGCTCGCACCACCGCCCTCGCCGATGGGCTGCGAACCCTGGCACAAAAAACCGGAATCCCGATGCAGGTGGGGCATCTGGGAACAATGTTTGGGTTCTTTTTCCTGAAACATGAGGCTGATGTGATTAGCGATTATACGTCTGCCAGACAGTATGCCGATGTGGAACGTTACGGGCGATTTTTCCATGCCATGCTGGACGCGGGGGTGTATCTTGCGCCGAGTCAGTTTGAAGCGGGATTCGTCAGTACGGCGCACCAGCCGCAGGATATTGAGGGGACGCTTGAGGCTGCTTTGAAAAGTCTGCACTCATGAACTGGCGCTGGTATACGAGCGCAGTGCGAACCGCCAGAAGGCCGACGCCGCCACAAACAGCAGAATCGCCAGCCCAACCGCCCCGACAACAACCTGATTTTCAATCCGGCCTAAAAGGGCTTGCGCCGGAAAGCTGGTCATAAACGCGACGGGAATCACAAAAGTGAGCAGGCGATTCACCCACCCGCGATAAAATCCGATGGGAAAACGTCCTGCTTCCAGCAGTCCCATAATCACCGCGTCCACCCGATCCACTGTGACCAGCCACAGCGTCAGGGTTTGCATGAGCAGGCTGACGCTGTACAGAATCAGCAGGCCGCATACCGTGAGCAGGAGAAACAGCACAAACTGTCCTGCTGAGGGCAGCCGTTCCATACGCCACAGGGCATAACCGACCAGCCCCATACCCAGCAGGGGATCACTCCAGTTAAAGACACCGATGTAGCGCAAACTGACCAAAAACTGGCTGTCGATGGGTTTGACCAGAATATAATCTAACGTTCCCATCTGCACATATTCCGATAGGCGCGAGAGGTTGGGCGTCAAAATCATCTGACGGAAGCCGTTCATGGCAAAAAATAAGCCCATCACAATCAGCACTTCCTCATACCGCCATCCTGCAATCGAGTCGGCATGAATGAAGTAGACGCGCACACTCAGCGCCGCCCAGACGAGCCAGAACAAGCTCAGCCCGATGTTGGACCAGAAATTCAACCGATATTCCAGTTCGCTGGTCAGGGCGTTTTTGTAAAAAATCCGCAGCAGCCGCAGATACCTTTTCATGCGCCCACCGCTTCATAACGTTTCAGCCCGTGCCGCCACAAAAAACGGTACAGCACAAAAAAAATCAGCGCCCAGACCGCCGTAATCAGCAGCCCGCTACCAATCTCCTGCCAGGTCAGCCGTCCCATCAGAATTTCAACGGGCAGCCCAAGCGTACTCCGAAAAGGCAGCAGTGCCGCTACCGTTTGAAATTCGTCGGGGAACATAGGCAGGGGCGCGATAAAACCGGATAAAAAGTGGCCGAAACCCGCCATCAACCCGAAAAAATTACGGCTCTGGGTCGTCCAGAAGGCCAGCAGCCCAAAACAGGTAGCAAAAAAGAGATTAAACAGAATCGCCAGCAGACAGCAGACGATAAACGCGATAAATTCCGCCAGCGAAGCCCCAAAAGTGACATCCGGTGACAGCCAGCTTATCACCACAATAGGCGGCACAATAATCGCCGCTATCAGTAGCTTCCAGCCCAGCGTTTCCAGCACAAAATAATCGTGAATTGGGTTGAGAGGTTTGAGCAGTTTGACCGACAGGCTGCCTGTGCGAATCCCCTCATCCCAGTCCCAGGATACCCAGACCGCCGTCATCTGACTGACAATGGTCGATGCAATATAGTAGGAAACAAAATCGGCCTGAGTCCAGCCTTGAATCACCCCTACTTCATTGACCAGAGTCAGCCACACGGCCATCATCACCAGGGGGAAAATACTTGCCACCAGCCATAAAATAAGCTGAGCGCGGTATTCCAGCGCCCTGAGCCAGGCTGCCCGCAGCAGCGCCGCATACACCCGCACGATGTTAGGCACGGCGGAACACCTCCCGAATAATATCTTCTACCGGAGGTTCTTCGATGGTCATATCCGCCACCGGAAGAGTCGCCAGCGCCCGCGCTGCCGCGTCTTTGCTGCCATCCCGTGCCACCCGCACCGTCACTTTTAAACCATCGTGCGATTCCACGTCGCCCAGAGAAGTTAAATCACTTCCGTGGACGGGCTGGTTAAAGGTTAACTTAAGCAGTTTGTACGGGGCGGTTTGTTCTATCAGCGTTTGCAGATACCCATCATAAATCAGCTTGCCGTGGTCGATGATGAGAATCCGTCTGGCAAGGGCGGTCACATCGGCCATGTAGTGGCTGGTGAGCAGTACCGTCGCCCGATAACGCTGGTTATACGTTTGAATAAACTCCCGGATGGCAGCCTGGGCGGTCACATCCAGCCCAATCGTCGGCTCATCCAGCAAAATCATCTGCGGACGGTGCAGCAGCGCGGCGGCCAGTTCACATTTCATGCGCTCGCCTAAAGACAGTTTGCGTACCTGCTTATCCAGCAGAGACTCCAGACCCAGCAGGGGTATCAGTTCATCCAGTGTCGGGCGAAATTCGGAGTCGGGAATATTATAAATCGCCTGATTGACGAGGAAGGTTTCCATCGCGGGCAAATCCCACATCAACTGGTTACGCTGCCCCATCACCAGGGTGATTTTCCGCAAGTAAGCGGCGCTGCGCTGATGCGGGGTATAACCCAACACTTCTATCCGCCCCCCTGTAGGATGCAATAGTCCGGCCAGACATTTGAGGGTGGTAGTTTTGCCTGCCCCGTTCGCGCCTAAAAACCCGACGATTTCCCCTTCGGTTATTTCAAATGAAATATCTTCAACAGCGCGAATCGTTTCATAGTGCCGCCGGAAAAGACTTTGCAGGGAGGCACGGAGTCCGGGCGGGCGGCGGTGGACGCGGTAATGTTTAACCAGATGTTCAACCACAATCGACATGGGGAGATAGTATATAGAAAGAAGGGGTAGGTGAACATGGGCAGGTAGGTATAGGGGCGGACCGTAGGGGCAGGAACAAGCGACCACTGTAAGCCCCTCTCCGAAAATCTGGTCCGGGGCGCACACTAACCGCCGGAACACCCGACCGAAGTGAGCGAGGACTG
>CAZKZS010000169.1:5696-9017 GCA_964557285.1 uncultured Anaerolineae bacterium
ATGTCCCAACCTTCTTCACCACGATAGAGTAGGGGAATCAGGATTGAGTTTTAATTCCATTGAAGAGTCGCTTAATGACTTTTATCATCAAGGTTTCTATATGGTTGCTGAAGTTGAGCAATAACCATTGCAGCAAACTCCATACCTTTATTTCCTAAGAAGTTTACCTTGATTGCCAGTCCCTATTCAGCGGTTGACGGTGTACTGTAGGGGCAGGAACAAGCGAACGCAGTGAGCGATGCCTGCCCTTTCCGTAGGGGGCGGGTATCGGGCGTACCGCCCTTGTCCCCGCCCCTACATTTATCTTCCTGTCCACTCCTGAACGATGCGGTGGAGAGGAGGAATCTCTTTGCCTCATTTGCGCGACTGGCAATCAAGATGAATATTTAATATTTTAAAACAGAAAAGCCGTTAAAATATGCTTTATGAGCATATTCCAAAAATTTAATAATAGGCTAACTCACCCTATAAATAGAGTATTTGCTTAGAAATTGTTCGGAAGCGGGCAAAGCAGGGAAAATACCGCATAATATAGGAAAACGTAGGGAGTTGAAGTCCACATGAACCAACGTTTTCACCGTAAGATTTTTGCCCTTTTGCTGGTTATTTTATTACTAGGGGGCATGGCGCTGGCTTCCGGCACGGGCGCAGCTCAAGAGCCTATCCCTTTGCTGGTCGGTTTTTACGGCCCGCCCAACCATCCGGCGGCGCTGGGGATGCAGGTGGCGATTCAGGAAATTAATTCCTTTGGCCCCTTCACGGGGGGAGATGGGCAGCTTTATCGTTTTGTGCCTCTGGTATCCAATGACGCTGCCGACCTGCTTGAAGCGACGATTGTCCTGACGGTAGCAGGTGTAACCGCCCCCGAAACCCCGCTAACCCTGACCATGCCCGTTTTTATGGTTTCCGAAGAAGCCCCCCTTGAATTGGAAAATATTCAGGCCACGATTTTCCGGGCAATGACTCCGGTTGAGCAGCAGTATTTGATGCTGGCGAACTTCCTGACCCAATTTAACGCGACTGAACGCCTGACTCTGGTGGGGGATGAGGCCGTCTATGGGCCGGAATTAGAAACGTTTAATCAGGCGCTTTTGCAGCAGGATACAACGGGCGCCATGCTGATTCAACGTATTAACGCCGCCAATCCTACCGCCGAACAGGTTCAGGAAATTTTGCAGACGAATCCGCAGGTGGTCGTGTTTCGCGGGGAAGCCGAAAATGCCAATACGCTGCTGTTTAATCTGGCGGCGGGCAACTGGACGGGTGTATTTGTCTTTTCCAATGCGTTTGAAGCCCGCCAAAATGGGATTCTGGGCGTGGTGGATAACATTCAGGTGGTAGGATTTGACCCCTGGGTGAACAGCATCACCGACCGCCTCAGTACCGCATTTACCGCTTCTTACCTGCGCCGAACGGGACTCGCGCCTGTGGCCGAGTCGGTGTCGGGCTATGATACGACGTGGGCAATGCGGCTCATGGTCGAACGGGTGGGGGCAGACCCCACTGCGCTGGCGGGTGCGCTGCCAACGACGGAAGTTATTTCCACGACCCAGGGGCAGATTAATATTGCTGCCTATGGGAACAACGAACTGTTCCGATCGGTCGTGATTTACGACCTGCTGCCATTGGGCGGCACGGAAGTTTTAGCGCGTTATGACGCTGGAGAGGTGGTGGTCGATGAGGATGAAGATGTGGCGGCTGCTGTACCTTCTTCCACGCCGCGCCCTTCAGCTACCCCATCGGGTCCGGTAATTACGGTTATTGTTGAAACGCTGAATGTGCGAAACGGCCCGGGGCTAAACTATGACCGGATTGGGCGGCTGAGAGAAGGCGACGTTGCACCCATTTTAGGCACAATCCCCGATTTTTCATGGTTTATGATTCAAGCCCCGTTTGGGGTGGGGTGGGTCGCGGCGGAATTTGTCGAAGTGTTCACCCCATCGGGGTCGCTGGCCGGACTCCCCCTGGCACAGATTCCCCCGACGCCAACGGCTGCGCCGACCAATACTCCCGGCGCTCCGGCAGATGTCGTAATCGATTCGGTCACGCTCAATCCGGCTCGTCCGCTATCCGGTCAGCAGTTCACAGCAACAGTCAGGGTTCGCAACGCGGGGCAAACTGCAACCCCCGGATTTGCGGTGGCGGCCAGTTGGATGCCGGGGAATGTATATTCATCAGTCATTGTTGAGCCGTTAAATGCAGGGGAAGCGCGGGATGTGACCTTGCAGGCCACTATCAACGGTTCTGGCAAGCCGACTGTTGCGGTCATCGCGGATCTGAACAGCGAAGTAACTGAATCCAATGAAGGGAACAACCAATTTTCTATCACCTATGTGGTTGATGCGCCGGCTACCTTCACAGGCAGCAGCCAGGCCATTAATTCCACCGATATTGATATTGATGGCGGCGGCGCAGAATTTTCCTGGACGGCGGGTGGCGGCACGGTCACGGTTACGCCTGCACCTGGCAATACAGTCGGCATTTTAAGCGGCTTTACTTTTGATGATGTATATGCGTCACTGCTGAATGCCGGAGCAATTAACGGCAACGCAGCGATTAACGTTCCGGTAGGTACAGGTTTATTCGGAATTCGGACGGCCAGTGGCTACTGTGGAGTTATCCGCGTAGAAAATACCGCCGGTTCGGTTATTACCCTCTCTTTCCGCTACTACACAGTCGCGTTCTGCGGTTAACTTCTTCAGGGCGGGATTCATCCCGCCCCTTTCCATTTTTCATAAAAAATTAACGCCAGCAGACAGCCAATTGAGGTTTATAATAATAGTGATGCGTGCCGCGCTAACTATATTTTTTGTGAGAATCCTGTAGAATCAAGGGATTGGAGGCGGCAGGATGACCTATATTTTTATCAGTTATCACCTGGAAAACGAAGCCTACGCACAAAAATTAGGCGATTTTTTAATGAGCGAAGGGTTTGACATCTGGCTGGATGACCGCACGGATGAAAGTGTGAATCTCGTTGACTGCGTTCAGAACAGCGCGGCGGTGCTGTTTCTGATGACCACCAAAGGCGGGGAATCGCGCTGGATGCAGCGTGAACTGGCGGCGGCGGTGCAAAAAAGCAAACCCTACTATCCGCTTCTGCTGGAAGGCCGCCCCTGGACTCTGCTGCGTGGGACTCCCTTCACCAATTTACATGATGGCAGCCTGCCTTCAAGCACCTTCATCGACCAACTGGCGGTTCATATTCCGCAGAAACCCGCGCGGGGGGTGAATCGCGCCCCACAAAAGGAGGTGCTAACCCCGCCAACACCGGACGATGCTTCTGTCACCACGATGGCACGCCCTGACGGATTTAAAGAA
>CAZKZS010000169.1:9027-10171 GCA_964557285.1 uncultured Anaerolineae bacterium
AACTGGCCGATTTACTTATCCGCAGCAAACTGGATAAGGGCGGGCGGGGATAATTTTATGCTTACCCTCTCGCTGCCCTATGAAAAACTCCTGCTGCTTCAGGCGATTTTGCGACCAGATACCCCCCCACAGGAGCGATTTCGGGCAGGACATCGCCTGGCGCGGGTAGGCGATCCGCGTCCGGGGGTGGGACTCGGAACGGATGGGATTCCTCAACTGGAATGGGTAGAAATTTCCGGCGGCGAATTTGTGTATCAGGATGGGCAGCGTTATACCGCGCTGCCGTCATTTTATATTTCGCGTTATCCAGTGACCGTTAGCCAGTATGCGGCTTTTGTGGAAAGCGACGGGTACACCAATCCGGCTTACTGGACTCGCATTGGCTGGAAGTGGCTGGAATCACGCCGCGAGCCGATGCTCTGGAACGCTCCCAAATGGCACATCTCGAATCATCCGGTGGTGGGTGTGACGTGGTATGAGGCAGCGGCCTTTTGTACCTGGCTGGCGCTTCAACTGGGTTATGATTCCGATATTATCCGGCTGCCCACTGAACGGGAATGGGAAAAGGCGGCACGCGGTACGGACGGGCGCATGTATCCCTGGGGAAATTTACCCCTCTCTGGCAGTGCGAATATCAATGAAACCTACAGCTATCATCATGTGGGACCGCATTTTTTAAAACGCACCGTCGCCGTTGGCATTTATCCTCACGACAGTTCACCGTATGGCGTGATGGATATGTGCGGGAATGTACGCGAGTGGTGTCAGAGCCGTTATTTTGATATTGGGCGGGTGGTGCGCGGCGGGTCGTGGTTCAGCAACAGTTTGCAGGCGCAGCTCACTTATCGCAACTGGTTCTACGAATCCAATGCGGATTATGGCATCGGGTTTCGCCCCATGGCCGTGATTTATCCAGGGATGCAGTTTCTAAGCGCTGTCTGAAGATGGAGGATGCCAACCTGCGGATACCCAATATTTTCTCACAATAATCGCATAAGGGTCGCTGTCTAAATGGAGAACTTGTTCCATCCTCACTCCATTTAAAATGTTCAAACCAGTTTTGCGTATTGGGATTAAACAGTAACCACAGCGATTCTGAGCTTTTTCTCGAACTCGTTTTTCAACTTCAATAGAAATGTATGGG
>CAZKZS010000170.1:0-10084 GCA_964557285.1 uncultured Anaerolineae bacterium
TGAATCTTACCCCGTTTACGCTGGTGGGGCATGATTTGGGCGGCGGAATCGCGCAAATTATCGCGCTGGAACATCCCACCTGTTTATCCCATATCGTGATGATCAACAGTGTCGTAGCGGATAATTTTCCGGTGGGGCGGATTCAGGCGCTGCTGCTGGCGATTCAGGTCCGGCAGGTCGTCCGATTTTTGACCCAATCACGTTTTCTGGAAAGATGGGCGCGGTCACGATTTGGGCTGAAAAGCGGCGTGTTTGATAAAAAGGTCATGGATGAGGCCGCGCTGAAAGCCTTTTTACTTGACCCCTTTTTTCATTCCGAAGAAGGCATCCGGCGGTTTTTGCGGGCGGTGCTGGCCCAGCGCGAAAACGGGTATATCACCCGCCGCATTGTGTCCGGTTTGCCGGAAATTACCACGCCGACACTGATTCTGTGGGGAGAAAAAGATGTCTTTTTTCCGGTTAAATGGTCGGCCTACCTGAAAAAATATCTTTCCGGTGTAAAACAGGTGATTCATATCCCTGAGGCAGGTCATTTTTGCCCCCTGGAACAGCCGGAAATGATAGCGCAGGCAGTGATTCGATTCATACAGCTAGAAAAATGATGGCTGTTCCCGCGACCGCCAGAATCGTGCCAACGATTGCCCGCAGCCCAACCTGTTCCTTAAACAGAAAATAACTGACGGGCAGCAGAATCACAGGGGTTAAAGCCATCAGGGTAGAAGCGATTCCGACAGGCGCTCTTTGCACGGCATACAGCGACAGCCACACCCCGATAAACGGGCCGGCAATCGCACCCAGAGTAATCCAGCGAATTGCCTGCGGGGTTTGCCGCAGCCGGACAAAATTATTTTTGGCCTGTCCAATAGCAATCGTAAAGCCCCAGATGGCGATGGTGGAGACAATTAAGCGAATCAGGTTGCCGGACAGCGCCGGAAAATCCCCATCCAGCCCTTTTTTGGAGGCAATTAACCCGCCTGCCTGCCCTAATGCCCCGCCGATTCCAAATAACACCCCGTAAAAATAAGGTCTTTTTTCATCATGATGAAAGCCATTGGCGGCAGGGCGGTCAGTGATGACCCATGCCACGCCGCCAACTGCCAGCGCAATTCCGGCTAACTCCTGTGCGGAGAGTTTTTCTCCCAGTAAAAACCAGCCCAGAATAACACTGAAAACGGGTGCAAGTGCCATAATCAGCATCGACAGACGCGGCCCAATCATCACAAACGCCTGAAACAGGAACGCATCCCCAATCACAAATCCGATCAGGCCGGACAGCGCCAGCCAGCCCCAACGGTAGGCTTCCGCGTCATAAGGGAGGGGTTTGCCCAGGGAAATCCAGTGAAACAGGCTGACCATTACCACCGCCAGCAGCAGGCGGGTGCGATTCACAATAGGCGACCCTACCAGCCGTCCCGACATACTAAAAAATATAGAGGTAAATCCCCAGCAAAACGCTGTCCCCAGCGCTGCCAGTTCGCCCGCGTACTCTGTCAATTGGCCTCCGGGATAGGTTTCCGTGTGAAACCCGCTTCTTGCGAATTTTATCAAAAAAGCGGCACAGAATGGCGCTATTGGTCTGTGATATGCTAGAAGGCTAAACAGGAAGGAAAGCAGGATGAAAAATGGAGGTGTGTGGTTGTTAGCGCTGGTGGTGATATTGATAGCGGTCATGGTGCTGGCGTCCTCTATAACGCTGCTGCCCGACCCGCCGTTGAATCCCACGCCAACGTTCCCAAAAGCGATTGACTTTCCCAATGAGCGTCCTGTGCCACATCGGTAGGCGGATTTTGGCAAAAAATTCACAGCCGCACGATAGCTTTTTCTCCCGCTTACAGGTTTAATAAATCCTTACACAGGAGAAAACGTGATGACGGTGATACTCGCGCTGCTGGCGGCGATAGGGGGGATTCTGGTGGGGGCGGTCATTAACGCGCTGGCCGATGATTTACCCCAGTATGCCTTACAGGATGAAGAAGAAAATGTAGCCCCACCTCCCAGAGAACTTCGCCTGCCGCACTACCCGGATGGGCAGCCGCGCCCACCTCTCGCATGGAGTGGTCTACTGGCTTTCCTGACCGGACAGCGCAGCCCGGCTAACGACCCTCTGGCCGCATATAACCGCCTGTCGTGGCGGCATCTGCTGGTTGAAATTTTCATGGCTGCCCTCTATGGCGGACTGGTCATCGGATTTCCAGATGAACCGCGCCTGCTCATCTGGTTTATTTATCTGGCGATTTTAATGCTGGTCACGGTTATTGACCTTGAACACCGTCTAATTTTATTTGTGGTGATTGTTCCGGCGGTGATTCTTACGCTGGTGTTCAATTTCCTGTGGCCGGATACGCTGCCGGATGGGGGAGAACGGCCTTTTAAAGAATATCTGTTTGGCGGGCTGCTCGGTGGGGGCGTGTTTTTTCTCATGTTTATGGGGGGGGGCGTGTTTGCCGATGTAGTTTCCGCCGTTCGCAACCGTAAGCTGGATGAAGTGCCGTTCGGGTTTGGGGATGTGCTGCTGGGGATTTTGTGCGGCTGCATGATTGGCTGGCGGGCGATGATTTTTGCCCTGTTTATTACCGTATTTGCGGGCGCGATTGGGGCGCTGGTCTATCTGATTAGCCGGGCGCTGCTGCGGCGGCATTATGCTGTGTTTACGCCGCTTCCCTACGGGCCGTACATTGTCCTGGGGACGGTGATTATGCTGCTGTTTGTAGATGAAGTGCGGAACACATTTTGAACCTCAGGCGGCTGTACAGCGTATGATAAGTAAATACATACAGAGGATACAAAAACCATGCCTGAAACGATTTATGAACTTGAAATCCCGTATCCAGACACCCAAAAAGCCCATCTGAAAATCAAGGTTGGGGCCTGCCGCCTGAACGCTCGCCCTGCCCGAAAAAGCGATCTGATGCTGGAAGGCACGTATACCCACCCGACGGGGGATGTGATGCCGCGTATCATTCAGGACGGCAGCACCATGACTCTGGAACAGGGGAATGTGACTTCGGGACTGCGTGGTTTTATGAAACAGGTGCCTGTTTTTGACCTCCATCTGGGTAAAACACGGCCTTATGCGATGACCGTCAGCGCGGGGGCGTATGAGGGTAAATTTGACCTGGGTGGCCTGCCCCTGACCGGATTGAAATTGGAGCAGGGGGCGGGCAGCGTGCGTTTTGATTTTTCCGCCGCCAATCCAGAGGTGATGGAAAAATTCTGGATAGAAGCTGGTGCTGCCTCGGTAAAAATGGACAACCTGCTCAACGCCAGTTTCCGCGAGATGAAAATGAACACCGGTGCGGCCAGCACGGTGCTGGATTTTGGCGGCCTGCTCACCCATGAAGCGGTGGTCAAAATTGAGGGCGGCATGGCCTCCCTGAGAGTCATTGTGCCTGCTGGCACTGCGGCGCGGTTTGAGTATAAAAGCACGCTTGGCAGCGTCAAATTTGATGATGGATGGGCTAAGCAGGGCAGCGCTTACCTGACAGATGCCGCGCTGGAAGGAAAAACCCCTCTGCTGGTGTTTCAGGTGAATATGTCACTTGGCTCTCTCAAAGTGGAAACCCGCTAAAAGAAGGGACTTGCTAGGGGTAGCAAGTCCCTCAGACCTAAACTCAGCACACGACCAGCATTTCATTGCAGCATCGTGGGAGTTACACAGGAAAAAAATAAGCTGCATGGGGAAAAACTATTCCCATAATATAGATTCTTAATAATACTCTTGGGTGTGGTTTTTGTATTATAAAAAAAAGTATCTTAAGAGTAAATAAATATAAAAATCTCTCATCCGGCTATAATGAAAGTTATTAACTAATATTATAATTGAACTGGATTTTGACCTACTGCGGTTCGTTCCCCAAGCAGGATTTCCCGTACCGCTTGCAGCGCATAAAGTGAGATGCCAAACATCAGCAGATAGGTTTTCACAAAGGGGAAAAACTGTACATCATAGGGGGACTGCGCGGCCACGACTACCGTTTTGTTTAAATTCAGTGTAGAGAGAAGGGCAGCTTGCCCCGGGTTTTTGTGGGCATCCAGTGTAAAACATACTACCGGACGGTTGCCAACCTGACGGGCAAGCAGGGCAATTTCATCTTCCGAAGGGGAGGGGGAATAGGCGACTGCGCCAGGAAAAATATCCACAAACTGCGGTTCAGAGGCAGGGTACAACACGGTGAAAGTTTTTAGGGGTAAAAGCCTGGCCTCATCCCGCACCAGCGTAATCGACTTTTGCGCGACTTCCGTTAAAAGCTGCTGGTGCGCGGCGCTGTTGAGGCGGTCTGCTGTCCAGCCCACCCCTAAAGGCTGCCAGTTTTGCAGGTTAAAACGGGCCTTCAGACTCAGGATATTTCGCACTGCGTCGTCTATGCGTGTTATTTCGACCAGTTCACTTTCCGCCAGCGCCAGCATTAATTCCAGTGCTTCAACCTGGCTGGTGACACTGGGCGCTGAACCATCCGGCCTTGCCCCATACGTTAGCAAATCGACTCCAGCATTCAGCGCATCCCGAAAGACATACAGGGGATTATCCCGCGAGAGGCGGATCGCTTCCATCGTCAGGGCATCACTCATGACCACCCCCTGAAAACCAAATTGTTTCCGCAGCAGGTCCGTCATGATAGGCGCGGAAAAGGTGGCGGCGGTGCGGCCATCCAGCGCAGGGTAAACAATATGGGCGGTCATCATTGCGCCAACATGGGCGGAAACACTTTCCTGAAAGGGCTGAAGGGTGCTGAGCAGGGTGTTATAGTCTAAGTCTACAACGGGCAGGGTGTAATGTGAATCTTCGGACGTGCTGCCGTGTCCGGGAAAATGTTTGCCTGTAGCAATGACCCCCTTGCCCTGTGTGCCTTCGATAAAGGCTTTGCCGTGCTGTGCGACTCGTTCCGGTTCAGCGCCAAACGAACGCACATTAATCACTGTATTGTCGGAATCCGTGTTCACATCCAGCACGGGCGCGAGATTCATATTAAATCCGCACGCTTGCAGTTCTTCGGCAATCGCTTCCGCTACGCGACGGGTCAGAGTCGGGTCGTTGGCCGCGCCCAATGCCATCGGGTTAGGGAAGGGACTAAACGGCGGCTGATTCAAACGCTGGATGCGCCCGCCTTCCTGATCCACCGCCAGCAGCAGGGGAACACGCGGAAGTCCGGCCAACGCCACGCCCTGAATTTCATTGGTCAGTTCGGTGAGAGTCTCCGGTGTAGAAATGTTGTAATTGAAAAATGCCAGTCCGCCGATATGATAATCGTAAATCAGCCGCCGCATGTCATCGGTAAGCCGTGTTCCCGGTAGCGACAGCATAAATAACTGTCCCACCTTCTGTCGTAGGGTCATGTGGGAAAGGGTCGTTTCTACCCAATCCATCTGAGCCGCCGTCAGGAATCCGAGCGAGGCCAGCGCGGATAACTTAAGGAACTGGCGTCTTTGCATTAGCGCGAGGCTTTAAATTTCAACCACAGTCGTTTGAGTCGGCTCTGCTGTTTTTTGCTGAATTCCTCCGCCGCGTGGCTCAAATGAATCTTTTTGCCGTAGCGTTCCTGAAGTTGTGCCTGATAGCGGCGCACCCAGACAAACACATCAGCGGCGGTGCGGTTGGGGAAACGCTCTAAAATTCCCTGCTGTTCGATAATCTGTTCGCTGGTTTTAAAAATCATGTCGTACCAGTCGCAGGCGGCATCCTCAAAACTGATAGGGGTTTCATCAATTTTAATCAGGGCGTCCTGAAAACTGGCGATATGATGCAGCAGGTCGGTGTAACCACCTGCTTCACTCAGCAGGATAGAGTCCTGGGGAAGCTGTGTTTTTTCAAAAAAATGCTGACGCTGGTATTCGATGAGCAGGGTTTCAATGTCCGCGTCCTGTGGGAGTCCGGTGACAGGCACGGGATATTCCCACACATAGGCATCAATATCGGGCATTTCAAGTTGCTTGGCGACAGATACCCGGTGGTTGCCATCTTTCACAAAGTAGGAATCCCCAATTTTGTAACATTCAATCGGCGGCAGGCCGCTGCCGTGTGGGTCAAGGAACATTTCAGCGATATGCTGCCAGCGATTGCTCATTTCCGGCGTCACAGGCAGAAATTCCTGAATAAAATCGTTATAACGGCCAACGCTGCCGACAATTTTATCCAGAGGAACGTTCTGCCGCCCTTTATAAAAAACACTGTGCAGATTTAAACGCCTGCACACTTCTTCATAATCCAGCAGTTTGACATCTTTCCCCCGAAAGCTGGCGCTGAGAGTCGTCCAGAAGGCTTTACGGCGGGCGCTGCTCCATGCGCTTTCGGCCTGCTGCCGATGGCTGTAATCAATCACATTTCCCTCCTACCCTCAATGATACCACTGCCGAGGCATAAATCCTGTTGATAAATGACTGCACCCTGACCGGGGGTAATATCGCGGCGCGGCGCATCAAATTCGACCCGGAAACGGTGGTCCTCAAGCAGGGTCACAGTGGCCGGAAACGCAGGTGACTTGTAGCGGATTTTGACTTCTGCCCGAAAGATGCTATCCGGCGGCTCACCCATGACCCAGTTCACCCGATTGGCCGTCAGGGTGCGGCTGCCAAGTTCCTCCCGCGTGCCAACAATGAGGGCATTACGCTGGCTGTCCATTTCCAGCACATACAGGGGTTCGGGCGCATACACGCCCAATCCTTTACGCTGGCCGATGGTGTAATTGGGCAGGCCGTTGTGTTCCCCGACCTGTGTCCCATCGCGCCGCAGAATAGGGCCGGGTGTAAAAATATCGGCATGGTCACGCAAAAATCGCCGATAGTCCCCATCCCCCAAAAAGCATAAATCCTGTGAATCGCTTTTTTTAGCGACAGGCAGCCCCAATTCCTGTGCAATTTCCCGTACATAGGGTTTTTCATACTCCCCAATGGGGAACATGGCACGGCGCAGTTTTTCCTGCGTTAGCACACTCAGCACATAGGACTGGTCTTTCTGAGGGTCGAGTCCGGCGCGAAGCTGTGCCGTACCGTCATGAGTATAGGTTACGCGGGCGTAATGTCCTGTTGCCAGATAATCCGCACCCATCGAGAGGGCATGGTTCAAGAGCCATTCAAAACGCACATGGCGGTTACATTCCATACACGGATTGGGGGTCACGCCACGGCTGTGTTCATCAATGAAAAACTGGACAATCCGCTTGCGGAAAAAATCTTTGCTGTCAATCACATAAAACGGAATATCGAGTAGATCCGCAATCCGCCGCGCATCGGCCATCTGGTCGGGGGTGCAGCAGCGATTATGGCCGTGAAAGCCGGGCAGGGTTTCTTCCGCCCACAGCCGCAGCATCATACCCATCACGTGATAGCCGCGCTGTACCAGCAGGGCGGCTGCCACTGAACTATCTACGCCGCCACTCATGGCAACGACTACGGTAGGTTTTTCCATCATATGCTCTATTCTACCTGCTTGCTCTGGTATGAAAATCGGTCAATAGGCGGATTCTCGAAAAAACATTATAAAAGGAGAATATCAAAATGACGTTAATATCTTACGGAGTCTCCATGCAATTTGAATTGATTACAGACCGTCGCATTATGGATGAATGTTACCGCCAGATTCTATATACAGAACATCTGGTGATTGATCTGGGCGCAAAAAACCGGATGAACAAATTTTTGAAACAGTTTCGTGATCAGCCGATTCAAGCCCGTTACTTCTGCACGGATATTCAGATGGGAACGCTGGACTTTGTAAGTGATATTCATGCCGTTCCTATCGCCGCTAACACGGTCGATGCGGTCATCTGTAACGCGGTGATTGAACATGTACAGCAGCCCTGGGTGCTGGCACAGGAGGTTTATCGGATTTTACGCCCCGGAGGGGTTGCCTATCTGTATGCGCCATTTTTGTATCCCTACCATGCAGAAAATACTGGCAGTGATGAGCATGTTGGGGGATACGATTTTTATCGGTTTACGGCGGACGGCCTGCGTTATCTGTTCCGTGATTTTTCGGTGATGAAACTGAGTCCGGTGGAGTATGGCATTTCGGCCTGGTGGCGGCTAGCAACCTATTACCGTTTTTACCGCACCTATCCCTATGTGCTGCGGTTGCAGCGTTTTCTGGAGCGCCGCGCTGGACGCCCTTTGGGAGTTCGTCAGGCCACTGGATACGATATTTGGCTGGAAAAATAAGCGCTGGATGATAAAACGTCCTCATTTTGCAGGAGTTTGATATGAATTTAATAAATCAATTGAGGACAGATGATGAAAAAGCGCTTATATACTGCAGGCTGGATACTCATTCTGGCTTATGGATTGTTTGTCATGTTTTATCTGGCGACGTATTTCGCCTGCCGCGACTGTCTGGCGGTAACGGCTCAGGTGAATTACATTGCTCACTACGTGCTGCTGCTGGCGGGGCTGCTGCTGCTGCTGGGACTCATTTTTTATCCACGTAAATGGGTGTGGTTGGCCTGCCTGCCGGGGGTGCTGGTGTTTGGACTCTGGTACGGGCCGATGTTTTTTTCCCGTTCCACACCAGAGGCCGAAGGTCTGGAAGTCACTGCCGCTTCTTTTAACGTGCTGCGTCACCACGAAGATACCGACGCCATTCTGGAAATCATCGGGAATTTTGACGCAGATATTGTTGGGCTGTATGAACTGAACCCGGAAATGCCCGCCCGTTTAGAATCTGAACTTGGCGAAGAATATCCTTACCAGTTCACGCAAATCGGGGAGGGGTATGAGGGAATCGGGATTTTAAGCCGCTATCCCATTACCGAACAATTTTTGCTGGTGCGGGATGAAAATATAAAGGACATCGCCTTAGACCAGCAGGGTTATCTGCGGGCTGTGGTTGAGGTGGAAGGGCAACCTATTGCGGTGTATCTGGTGCATCCCCCGATTGCCAGCGTGTTTCCCATTTTTAAGTACGATGACCAGTATCTTGAACGGGAAGTGAATGAAGCGGTGGCGGCGGTGCGGGAAGAAACCCTGCCCGTGCTGCTGATGTGCGACTGCAACAGCGCCCCCCTCACCGAACAGCACGCCCGGTTTGAGGAGGTTTTAAACGATTCCTTTGAGGAAGTTGGCAGGGGATTGGGACTCACGTTTAAATGGCTGACTTTTTCTCCCATTTCGCTTGTGAGGATTGATTACATCTGGTACAGTGATGAGTTTGTAGCGCTGGAAGCGAAAGTATGGGATGAAACGGGGTCTGCCGACCATCATCCCATGTGGGGGCGCTTTATTCTGAAATCATAAAGGAAATAGCGGCATGGGCAGCAGGCGGTGGAATACCACGCAGGAGATGTCCACGATTCATCTGATACAGGTGTTTTCCGGAGGTGCGTGTAACATCCTGGATGCGGAAGGCAATTTGCTCCGCAACCGAGAGCGTGATTCAATTAATGACTGGCTGACCCAAAAACAAATCATGCTGTATGATCCCCAGATTCACCCGGAAACGCACGGGATTGAATATAACTATCCTCAGCATTACCACCTGGAAAAAGCTGCCCGTAAAGCTGCCAAAATTGACCTGTACGAGATTTCGCCGCGTACTTTTGGCGGAATCACCAGCCTGGAAATTGCGGCTGACCATTTTCAATGGGAAGAGCCAATGGTGATTTATTTTTCCGATGGCGACCCGAACGACGATAAAATTCCAGCCCATTCGGGAAAAGGTCAGCCGCTTTTTGTGCCACATGGATTGATGGACAGCGAACCAGTCATGCAGGCGCACTACAGGGAACTGATAAAAAATGCCAATAACATGCGGAAACATGTCATCAGTATGGCGCGGGAACTCAGCAATTTGACGGTTACGTTTGGTACACACGCCAGCCGCAGCGATATTGTGGTGTCGCCGGAACGGATGCACGCCGCCGATATTTTTCGTGGGGTGGTGCGGGCATGTTCCGGCCAGCGCACGATTATTAATTTCACAGGGGGGGAGCGTATTCGGGACGGCTACGGCTACCCCCAGATGCTTGTGCCGGAAAATCCGCATGAAATGATTATGCGGGCGCTGCTTGATCAGTATCTGGATGAAGGGAACGCGCTGCGGCGAGCCATTGCGGAACTGGTTGAAATCAGTGTCCTGGTGCGGGTGGTCTACACACAA
>CAZKZS010000171.1:0-3137 GCA_964557285.1 uncultured Anaerolineae bacterium
CAGCAGGTCATCCGTGACGGTGGAGCAGGTATAGGTAACGGGGGAACTGAGCGGCGAGTTGGCTTTAATATATTTGATGGTGATGGTCTGATCTTCCGCAAAAAAAACTTCGCCTGCGGCTTTTAACATGCCGGGGCAGTCGAGATACACTTTGGTGGCCGCATCCTGATAGCCAATCACTTCCGCATATCGAACGGCACTCCGCAGCGCATTGGATGCCTGAGCATAGGTAAAGAGCAGCCGCCCAAAATCAATAATCCCAAAAATGACGAGTGTCAAAATGGGGACAGTAAGGGCAAATTCTGCCATGGCCTGACCACGAGATTTTTTCATCATGCCTACTCACTCACCATTGTCTGAGTTGCAGTCGCTTTTAATTTGAGGGTGTTTTTGCCCACAATCTGGGAGATAACGGGTGTGACCAGCGCAAAAGGATATTCAATGGTCACAACCACTCGTCCACCCGTTCCCTGCCCGTCGGGAACTTGAATATCGAAGTTGGCCTTTGACCAGTCCAGGTTGTTATCTACTGCATGTTCCGCCCGATAATAAGCATTGTTCGGGGCAGCACACTCCGCGCCGTCGCTGGCCTGCACACAGTCATAATTCAGGGCGAGAAAAAGGGCGGCTTCCCCCGCGCTGTCCTCCAATGCGACGTACAAAAAATACAAACGCCCCAGATCAAGCGCTCCCAGCAGAATCACCAGGACAAACATAAAACCAAGCATGGTTTCGACGAGCGCCTGCCCGCGTTGCAGCCTGTTTCTTTTCATGCGGCCTACCTCTTTTGTTTTTACTGTACAAAGAGGTCGGGTAAAAGCAGATACGCTCTTTGCAGTATCTACGCTGAGGGAGTGCATTAGATTACCCTGTTGAGCGTATAGGGAACGGCACAACTTTCCGCTACAGTAGAAAAAAAGGAGGCAACCCGATGTCATTGGGTCGTGATTTGCTGGATAATTTTGAAACCTGGCCGCTTCATATTCAGGAGTCGTTCCTGAAATTGGTGTCGTATCAGGTGATTGTGGATGAGGAAATGGAACGGCAGGCGAATCTCTCCCTGCTGGATCAGTTGATGGACGAATTTCGCGCGGTGCTGACTCTGCTTTCGCAGCGCAGCCTTGAACTGAGTGAGGAACTTTCCAGAAGCGAAGATGCAGACCGATTCTTAAAGGATTTTGTGGAAAAAGATGCCCTGCTGCGCTCTATCGCGGTTTTGCAGGCGCGGTTAGGTCGGATAGAGGACGTGCTGCACGGGGAAAAATAATTATTCCGGCGGCTGGATGAGTCCCGTCTGAATAGCATACCGCACAATATCCGCCTGGTTGTGCAGGTTGAGTTTTTGCATCAGATTGCCGCGATGGGTGCGAACGGTATGCACGCTCAGGCTGAGATGGTCGGCAATATCCTGATTGGCGTATCCTTCCGCAATCATTTGCATAATTTCACGTTCGCGGGTGGTCAGGCTTTCAACGCTGCTTGTTGATTCCGGTTTGGGGCTGAGGAGTTCATTCACCACCATATCGGCAACAGGCGGGCTGAGATACCGTTCGCCGCGCAGCATGGCTTTAAAAGCTAATTCCAGTTCGGCCACTGCGGATTTTTTGAGCAGATAGGCACTTACCCCCACCTGCAACGCCCGTTTTACATACTGTTCCGTGGAATACATGGACAGAATCGCAATTTTGACACCCGGACAATCGCGCAAAATACGTTCCGCCGCGTCTAACCCGTTTAAACGGGGCATGGCAATGTCCATCACAACAATATCCGGTTTCAGCTTCAGCGCCATGTCCAGCGCCTGCTGACCGTCATCGGCCTCCCCAATCACTTCAAAGCCGTCCAGTTCGCTAATCACCAGACGAATCCCTGCCCTGACCATCGTGTGATCTTCTGCCAGCAAAATTTTGACCATGTTTCACTCTCACATGAAAATTATTGTAGCACAGATTTTAGGGGGCTGTCTGGAAAGTGGTGGTGACTTCACTCGCGCCGCCGCCTTGCGCCGTCCCGCAGCTATTCTGCATTAAACTGTTCACTGAAACCACATAAACCATATTGCTTATCCAGTCCGGGTCGTCGGTTTTCAGGGTGAGAGTGGCAGTTAAAGTAGAAGGGTTATACACCACTGGAGGTAAAATCTGGACTTTTTTACCCGGGTTGCCCAACTGGTAAACTTCATACTGGCCGGAGGAAGTGACGTTCACCCCCATCTGCTGATTAAAATAAATTGTGATGATGCTGGTTGATAAGGGAACACCCGTTTGCCCATTTCCCGGAATAATATCCGCTACATACCCATCTGGCAGCGTGCCGTCAATGGCATCCGGCGGGGAGCAAATGGAAATGAACACGGCAGCCACATTAGAAACATTACCCAGAGTATCAGCTACCGTATACGTAAAACTATCCGTTGGTCCGGTAAACCCTGGATTCGGTGTGTACGTAATTTCTCCTGTAACTGGATTAATGCTCACCGTACCGTTGGGCGGTGCGGAAACTACCGTCACCGAAGCGGGGTGAAGCGGGTACGTTCCGGCGGTATCATTCGCCAGCACATCGACCACCACCGCCGTATTCATTTCTGTCGCTGCCGAATCATCAATTGCAATAGGCAGCACGGGCGGCGTTGTGCTGGTCGCGGTTGGGAGCGGTGTAAAAATTATGGTTGGCGTGGAGGTGGGGGTGCTGGTCGCGGTTGGGGGCGGTGTAAAAGTTATGGTTGGCGTGGAGGTGCGGGTACGTGTTGCGGTTGGCGTGTGAGTCCATGTCCCCGTCGGCGTGTGAGTGGCAGTGGACGTTATCGTCGGCGTGAGCGTAAAAGTGCTGGTCGGCGTATGAGTCCATGTCCCCGTCGGCGTGCGGGTGAGAGTAGGGGTTGTCGTAGGCGTCAGCGTAAAAGTGCTGGTTGGCGTATGAGTCCATGTCCCCGTCGGCGTGCGAGTGAGAGTAGGGGTTGTCGTAGGCGTCAGCGTAAAGGTGCCGGTCGGGGTGCGAGTGACAGTTGGCGTTATCGTAGGGGTCAGGATACCAGTGCGAGTCGGTGGGCGAATATCAGGAGGCGCTTCCGTAAAAGTGGCGGTCAGGGTCGGCGCATAGGTGATAGAAGCGGTGAGCGTGTTTGTCCGAGTGAGGGT
>CAZKZS010000171.1:3237-9954 GCA_964557285.1 uncultured Anaerolineae bacterium
GGTGTTGCTGTGGATGTACGCTCTGTCGCGGAAGCGGTTAATGTGCTGGCGTTCGTAATAGTGAGAGTCAGCGTGGCTTCAGGCGAAGGGGTAGGAGCGAGAGGGGTTGACGTTTGTGAAGGGACAGGAGTCGGAGTGAATGGGGCTGCGGTAGGATTCAGCGCTACTTCCGATGGAATGGCCGTTCCAACCACGCCACCCGCCGAATCCGTACCCACCCGCACCCAATCAATCGGGATAAACGTTCCATAGATCCAGATGCTATAATCGGCTTCTAATTCAGATGCAGGCGCGTCGGAAAGGCTGTCCGGTAAAATGCCAAGCAGGGCAAAATTGCCAAAACAGCAAAAGCACACCGTAACCAGGGGTACCAGTAAAAACAACAGCACAAGCGGGCGTCTGCGCCGCGAGGATTCCTGAGTGTTCGTTTCCACATTTAACTCGTTTTCCCCGCCGGAAACGTAAAAATAAGGGTCGTACCTTTACCCCAGGTGCTTTCTAAGGTGACGCTGCCCCGATGTGCTTTAACAACTTGATGAACAATATATAACCCCAGTCCCATTCCGCGCGGGTCAATCACTTCCCCCGTTGGGGTTACGGCTTCACGCCGAAAATATGCCTCAAACACATAACGCTGGTCAACGGGACGGATGCCCGCGCCAGTATCCGAAATGACCACATGAAACTTTCCTTCAAGATTGCCGGAAAGCTCACAGATAATTTTACCACCAGATGGGGTATATTTCACAGCATTATCAAACACATGATGAAATGCCCATTGAAGGCGCTGTGCGTCCCCTTCCATCCAGCAGGGGTCGGGATGAAAATACTTTTCCAGCCGCAGCCCTGCCGCCCGAAGATGGGGAAGTTCCTCCTGAATGGTTTGCAAGAGAGTCTGGCGTAAATCCATCCGATGCCGCCGGACGCTGAACGTTCCCGCGCTCATCTGGCTAATGCTCAACAGTTCAGAAATCATTTTGTCGAGCAGCCGCGCCTGTTCCAGCAGCCCTCCCAGATGCTCCTGCCGGGGAGTGCGTCCTAACTCAACTGTCGTTTCCAGCAAATCCCCGTAGCCTTTGATGGCGGTCAAAGGGGTGCGAAGCTCATGCGACACCTGAGTAATAAATCGGTCTTTAAGCTGGCGGGTGAGTTCTTCCTGCGTAATATCATTTAACGCGACCAGCGTCCCGATAAATTCTCCGGTTTGGGAACTGGTCACACGGGTGGTTACAGTAGAAAGAATGTAGTTATTAATCTCAATTTTATCCCGTGCCGAAAGTTCCATCAGCCCATGAATGACCGCCAGAATTTCCTCTTCCGAATTGGTATTCACATCCAGAAAACGCATGGCCGACTGATTCATGAAGGCCAGTTTGCCCTTAGGCGTGACCATGACCATACCCGTTTGTGAATGTGCCAGAATCGTTTTGAGGCGGGCGGCTTCGGCTTCCAACTGGCGGGTACGCTGTTCAAGGCGCTGCGTCATGATGTCAAAGGTAAACCCCAGAAATCCAATTTCATCCTGAGTTTTCAGCCGACTCCGGCGGGTTAAATCTCCTAGAGTCACATCTTGAGCGATTGTCACCAGCGTTCTGACCGGATTCACAATCGTGCGGGCAACCAGCAGCCCCATAAAAATAATCAGGAAGGCCGCCGCACCAAACAAACCGCTAAAAATACGGGCGCTGGTGCCGCCTTCTATCACAATAAACTCACTGGGCAGATAGACGGACATCAGTCCGGCGGTTTGTGTCCGCAGTTTAAACGGGGCATAAATCCCCTGGTAGACACGTTTGTTAACTTCAACTTCCGTCGTTCGGGTTTCTTTCAGTTCCAGTTTCTGAAGCTGCTCAATGGGGGTCGTTAAATGAGCAAATGCGGAAGTATCCGAAGTAATAAAAGTGGTGCTGAGCATCTCCCCCTGCTGGTCATACAGCACCACATCAGCCAGCGACTCACGTTTGAGGGTAATCAGCACCTCCTCAAGCGGCGTTCCAACAATGACCACTCCCACCAGGGTATCCGCGTTCTGAGAAGAAACAACAGGCCCGGCCACGTAAAAAACGGGCGGGCTGGTAGAAATGCCGCTAAATTTGTCCCCCTTATCGTCACGGGATTGGGACAGCACCAGACTGACCCCCGGCAGCCGTTGGTATACCACGTTATTCTGGGCGAAGGTCCCGCGTGTGACCAGCGCGTTGCCCTCAGCATCTAAAATTGCTGCATCGGGAATATCGGCGTTTGTTCCCAGGGTATCCATTAAAAGCTGCAAAAAGTCGAGATTGCGAGTTTCGATGGCAGTATCTGTGCCGCTTGCCAGTGCCATCAGGCGCAGGGTTTCGATATGATTTTGTTCCAGCCGCACTACGCTGTCAGAAGCGACGCGCCCGCTTTCCAGCAGTTGATTGGACAGCCGTTCCTGAAGGGATCCAGCCACCAGACGGGTGACAATATACGTCCCTACCGCCGCAACCAGCACCGTGATCGCCAGGTAAGGGACAATAATACGGTTTTGGATGCTAAATAAACGCTGCCACCGGTTATATTTCCACCGGGCAGAATTAGCCATATTTTCGCTCGGCTGAGGAACGGCGCAGAGTCATAATTTCTTCGACCATGCGGTTTAAGCCTTTGACCCCCGGCAGAGGTTTGGTGATATAACGGTCAGCCTGGGAACGCTGCATGATTTCCTTATACTCATCTTCAGCCAGTTCATAGGCGGTCATCAGGATAATACCCATATTGCTCACCGAAGGAATTTTACGGATACGCTCCGCGATTTCATATCCCTGCGGGCCGGGCATCCGAATATCCAGAAAGGCTATGTCCGGCGAGTCGGAGAGTTCGCCCGCCTCAATTTTGGTCAGCCATTCCCACGCCTGATGTCCGTTTTCAAAAAAGGTGAATACCCCGTTGGTTTCCAGAATTTCAAAGACATCCTTCAGGATATTACGAATGGCAATGTCATCTTCCACAATTAGATAGTGCATGAGCTACTCACCTGAAGTTGCGGTTGGCAGAATAATCGGTGTCGCGCTTGGCGTTTTTAAGGAATCCACCTGATCCATAAAGGCAGCCGTCGCCGTCGCGTGTTGAATCGTTTGTAAGTATTGTAAGTCCACTTTTTCCTGCTGCTGCAAGCGGATAGTCCAGAACGTATCCACCTCAGATTGAAGCGATTCCATCTGAGATTCAAGGGTATCTTTCACGGCTGGGTCGGTGGCGGCATCCAGTTGGGTCTGAAGTTCGACCAGTGTTTTACGTTTTTGAACAAAGTCCTGTTCTTTGCCTAACAAATCAAAGAACTCGTCAAAAAACAGTTTTAATTCCCCTGTAACGCCAGTGTAATCCGAAATTTCCAGACTGGCAACCATGACTTCCAGCACCTTATGGACACTGTTTAGCTGCTCAGAATCTTCACTCCATGACGCCTGCGCCGCCAGTTCCGTATAACGGTTATACAGCCGCGATGCGCTAACCAGATTCAACGACAGCGATTCCACTTCTGGAATATCCAGCGTGGCCGTCGGCAGGGGCGTTTCGGAGGGACGCGGCGTGATGCTGGGTGCGGGAGTCAGAGTCGGAAGCGTGGTGCTGCTTGGTACGGGCGTCCAGGTGGCCTTAAATTCCGCCAGCACCCCTTCAGGAATCGGTGTGCGAGTGAGCGTGGGGGTCAGCGTCGGAGTCGTCGATTCGGCGGGCAGCACCTCCACCTGAGCCGCTTCCGTCTTTTTGCTTTCCCCGCCGGAATTTATCAAAACACTGACCAGCAGCCCCAATGCGACCAGAAGCAGTCCTCCCGCGACCACGCTGAGCGCAGGAATAAACCAGCCGCGCCGTTCACGATCATCCGACACTGAAAAAGGCTGCGTTTTGGGTTTGGACGATGGGGCTGACTGAACGGGCTGCTGTTCCACACTCCGGTTTTCGATTTTATTCAGCGCGGCTCTGGCCTGATAATTGAGTGGATTCACATCCAGCGCTTTTCGCAGCGCTTTTTTGGCTTCTTCCGGACTCCGTGCCGTAAACGCCAGCAGATACAGGGCGTTGGTATCGTTCGGGTTGGCCTTCAGATAACTGGTCAGCAGTTCTCGCGCCTGATCCCGCCGCTTTTGCTGGATAAGTTGTTTAGCCTGAGTCAGGCGTGGATCGGTTATTACAGTCATGCTGGTTTACTTTAACCCTTTTTGTTCCAGAAACTTGTTAAACCAGGGTTCAAAAGTGCCGATGTTGATGGGTTTGGTCAGGTAAGCATCGCAGCCAACTTCCATCGCGCTCTCTTTGGTTGCTACCATCACATGAGCCGTCAGCGCCACAATCGGAATGTTGCTGATTTCCGGTGTATTGCGGATTTCATGCGCTACTGCCCAACCGTGCATTTTAGGCAGCGAAAAATCCAGCAGAATCACATCCGGTTTTTCCTGTTTGCTCAAGGCCAGCCCTTTTTCCCCATTTTCGGCTTCAATCACTTCATGCCCACCCGCCAGCAGCAAATCGGACATGGCTTCACGGGTGCGTTCATCATCTTCGACTAATAGGATACGTACCATTGTTTTGACTCCTTAATTCACAGCAACAACGTTGAATAAACTTTGACGGTCTGGGCGTGCCAGATAATGTTTTTTGACCTTTTCATCAGCGATTTTTTCCGCTTTTTGCCGGATAACCTGCTGTCCGGCTTGCAGAATCTGGTGGCTTCTGTCGGGCAGCACGGCGGCCAGATTCAAGTAACACAGGGGGCTGTAAGGATGATTCGTCAGGTCGGGATCAACTTCCAGCAGCCGGTTCAGCCACTGCTGACTTTCAGCAGGTTGGGCGGTCTGGGTATAGGCATAGGTGAGGAATACTGCTGCTTCTACCCATTCAGGTGTAGGCTGCGGAATAAAATTCAGCGCCTGCGTAAAACAGCCAATCGCCTGAGAAGATGACCCTACAGCGTAACACGCCTGTCCGTAAGCCAGCCACCAGCGCCCTAGCAGCCTTTTGTTTCCCAGTTGATTGACCACAAACTGCACCCGCACCGCGTTTTCGATAGCTGCGACGGGACGCCCCTGCTGAAGGGCAATTTCAGTGAGAATGAGGTTACACTGCACCGCTTCCGCAAAATTGCCCACAGCCATCCAGAACTCATAGGCTTTTTCCAGAAAATTATGGGCGACCTGAGCATGTCCAATGTTGTGGTACATACTCCCCAGCGCAGTCATGCAGTTGGCGATTCCCACTTCGTTATTTTCAAGGTTATAAATTTCAAGTGCCTGCTCAAAACATGCCTGTGCCAGGTCGTAACTGGCGGCGGCTTCAAGCACATTCCCCAGCGTGAACAAAATTCGCGCCCCCAGACTCATTTTGCGGGTCTGGCCTGCCAGCTTCACGGCCTCATCTAGCTGATTTTGCGACTCTTCATACTGGCCGATTTCCTGATACAGCAGGGCCGTAGCGATACTGATTTCGGCTTTGGCAACAGTGTTAAAGGCTTTTTCCGCCTGCTCATAAAACAGCTTCCAGGTGGCAATGCCTTCGGCAAACTGGCGGGTCATGCGGTAGTGGTTGAGCCAGCGCCAGCCGCTTTCGGAATACAGCCAGGCGTCATCCATTTCGCGGGCAATTTCGGAAAGTTTCTGAAGTGCAGCGGCCTGTTTGGGGTATTCCTGAAGGGCATAAAATAGGTCAGCCTGTTCGGTCAGCAGAACAAATTTTTCCATGCAGCTCAGGTCGCCAGCTAACTCAAGCGCCCGTGTGATGTAAGCCAGCGCTTCATCATACGCACCGCAGGCATGGGAGGTATGGGCGGCCTGTACCAGATAATTTCGGGCAAGATGCGGCTGGTCGGACTGCTGGTAGTGATAGGCGATGCGGGCGGAATAGGTCGGGTGCTGCTGTTCCAGATATGCTGCCAGCCGTTGATGAATCACCTGGCGTTCAGCTTCCGGTGTCAGGGCAGCCACCGCCTCCTGACAGATGGAACTTACAAACAACCAGCGCCCATCATCCCGCCGGCTTAAAAAGATCGCGCTGTCGGGTCGAAGGTCCGGGTCAATTGCGGCCAAATGAGCTTCGGTAAATGCGCCGGGGATAGCCGCCGCACCATACAGCAGGTAGCGCGTCCGTTCATCCATGTGTTGCAGCACCTGCTTGACCAGACCGCGTAAATCAGTTTTTTCCAGCCCCTGCCATTGGAAATTATTTTTATGAATATGCCCCATCAGCAGCCGGAGATGCAGCGGATTACCCCCCGTTTTTTCCAGCAAAAAGGCATCCAGTTCCGGCGACCCGTCCCCCAGAAGCTGCTGACGAAACTGAGTCACCCCTTCCTGATTCAGCATGGAAAGATGAATCTGCTGCTGCACCTGTGCCGGAAGCTGTTCTCTGGTGTGGGCGGTCAAACACAGGAAAATCTGCGTTTCCTGAAGCGCCAGATAGCTGAGCAGGCTTTCCAGCACAAAACGGGAGGATTGGTCTATATGCTGCACATTTTCCAGAACAAACACCACCGGAAAACCGTAATCGACCAGTAAATCCGTCACCAGCGCGGCGACAGCCGCCCGTTTCTGCTCAATCGTATACGCATCGAGTGAACTCTGGGCAGGCTGAAGGATTTCTCGCAGCAACCCCGCCCGTATTCCCCAGTGGGCATGTTTGCGAGTCAGAAATTCCCGGCAGTCATTTTCGCTGTGCGATTCCAGACCGGGGTAAAGCTGAATCAGCAGGCGGCGCCAG
>CAZKZS010000172.1:0-9853 GCA_964557285.1 uncultured Anaerolineae bacterium
AGTCTGGATTCGTTTACCAGCCTCACCGCCGTTGACTTGCGCGAGTCGTTTAATCAGGCGGCCTTGAGTTTGAATAGCAGCGTGGCCGCACGCGATGTCACCGTCACCTACCGCTACGATCCGGCGCAGTTTGAACTGGTGGAGGATTTGCTGGAGGACGGCGGTCAGGTGATTGAACCCGGTGTTGTGCAGTGGTCGATTCCTACCGTCTATGACACCCAGGTATATCAATTTACGACGGTTTTACGGCCTCTGGTAACGGGCGATTTGACAGTAGGCACAGCAGAATCGACTTACCTGCCGTGTGAAACGGGTGACTCTCAGGTAACAGATACCATTGAAGGGATTGTACTGTCCTCCTTAGAAGATGCGGCATCGGAAGAAGCAGTTAATCCCCTGAGTGGGGTGTTGCAGCCCGGCAGTACCGGAGTCAGCAGCATGGACGAATACGGCGCGGAGCGCTGGCTGGTGAATTTGCCCACGGACGGGCAGTTTTCAGTATTGGTCTCCGGTGCAGCCGACCAGCTGCCACCGCAGTTTGTCGATGACGAAGGCAACCTGCTGAATCCGATGTATACCCTTCGGAATTTTGGCGGGCAGGATCAATCGCTGAATATCTTTTCCACCGACCTCACCGGTCTGAACTGGATTTATTTGCAAAGCCAGGGGCCAGAGGACGCGGGGGAATACGCGATTCAGCTGACCGATGAACTGCTGGACGCGCCGCTAGGCACGATTTCCCCGAACAGCCCTCAGGTAGAAGCCGAGCAGTCCAATTTTGACGGTCAAACCTTCGACCTGAATGTGCGGGACGGAGATATTGTCACGCTGCGGTATGGGCGCGGCAGTGGGGCAGATATTTTTGAGGCCAACTTCTTCATCGTCAGCCTTGACGGACAGTATGCCAAACAGCTTTTTTATTACTACGACTTTTTTGCTGACCGATTGGCGGCTGTGTACCGGATTGTTGGCGGCGGGCCGTATCGACTTGTCCTGACCACCGATGGACGCTACGTGTTAAGCGTGGAAGCGGGCGATACGCTGCGGGAGGATAAAGGCAGCATCAGGATTGGACAAACTGACTCCAACCGTTCCGAATCCCCCGTCGTCAAATATTCGCTGGATACCCGTGAAGGCGAACGAATTGCTGTGGTTGGCCTGATGCCCTCTGCCTATCCATACATCACCATGACCGACGGAGAAGGTAACTATGTGCCGATTCGTCTGTTTTCAGGCGGGGTGAATTATGTGTTTGTTATTTACGAACCGGAAAACCCGGGTCCCTACGAAATCAGCCTGGAAGAACAAATCGCTACCGTCACGTCTTCTTACTCCATTTCAGTAGGGGAGGAATCCCAGTTTATTAACCCGATGGGGTCGCTGAATATGGGTGTGACCGTGGAAGCGGAAGCCAGCAGCCCGCAAATTCTGGCCTACACCATCAACGAAACCAACCAGCTTGTGACGGTTGAACTGTTTATCCGGGGGGAATATCCCAGCGATGTCGTGCTGGAAGATGCCGATGGCAATGTTGTTCCGGCGGAGCGCGGTTTTGAAGATTATCAGGTCAGCACCCAGGTTTATGTACTTGGGGACAATGCCCCGTATACCGTCAAATTTGTGACGGAAGGCAACTATGGGATTACTTTGCAGCCGGGCGATACGCTGATTCCGAACAGTGGGCCGGTCACATTTGGCTCGCAGCTACAGGGACGCACCGCCAACGGCAAATTGGGGGTCAGTTATACGCTGGATATTCCCGATGGCGAAACCTTCAGCGTGACCGCCAACCCCAGCCGCCAGAGCGACCCTCTGCTGGTCAATGTACTGGATGCTCAGGGAAATTTTGTGCTGCCGATTGATATTCTGCTGGAAGAAGGCAACAACCAGTATGCGTTTGAATTGGGTGACAACGGTCCCTATACCCTGTCTATAGAAACACCAGGCAGTTTCCGCCTGAATCTGGTACAGGGAAATCAGGTACGGATTGCCAGAGGCGAACTGCTGCCGGGGGATGTGTTGATTCCGGGGCAGGTGCGCGGGCAAGACCCGGTAGCTACCTATACGATTGATGTTCCCGCCGGACAAATCCTCAGCTTTGAAATTGAAAATCGGGGGATACGCGTCGGCATCCCAACCTATTTCGCCAATGTGGACGGCGAAGTCCTGACACCCCGTTTCCAACTGCTGGAGTCAGGATACGGGCTGGTGGTGTATGAAACGGCAGGCGAAGGTCCCTATACGCTGAAATTCCCCACGCAGGGCAGTTTTACTATCAGCGTGTTAGAAGGGGATGCTAGCGCCGTTGAGCAGGGAGCAGCCGCGCTCGGCCAGCCCATCGTGGGCAATATTGAAGGCCGGATTCGGCGGGCGGTTTATACGCTGGAAACACCTGCGACGGGACTCTACAGTGTGCAGCTTGAACTGCCGGGCCGGGGCGTGATTCCAGAAGTGCAGGTGCTGGACTCAAGCGGGGCAGCTGTAATCCCGGATGCTCAGGTCAGCCGGGAGGCCTATTTTATGGGCGTGTATCATCTGGCGGGCGGCCAAACCTATCAAATTTCGTTTGGTGTGGCGGGCGAATATACCCTGACGGCCAGCGAAGGCGACGCGCTGCGGAAAGACCTGGGCGCGGTCACATTTGGCGAAACCATCAACGGCGTGGTAGAAGCACCCGCACAGGTAGCCGTATATACCATTGACGGCCAGCCGGGGGATGTCATCAGTATTCTGGCGGAAAACCGCAGCAATACCGCGCTGGTGGCCGATTTAAGAAATGCTGACGGCGAGATTTTGCAGCCGTTTGCTCAGGCGGAAAACCGCCGCACCCGCGATGTGTATAACATTTATACGCTGGAGGGCAGCCCGCCGTATACACTGGCCTTTGACGGCACAACGGAATATAACCTGACAGTGATGGAAGGCAACGTGCTGCTGGCGCAAAAAGGCACACTGGCCTATGACACCCCGACTCAGGATCAACTGGAAACCCCTGCCGTGACCGCCCTGTATCAGATTGAAGGGGCTGCGGGAGATACCATCAGTATCCAGCTTAATGCGCCCGTGCGCGAAGCCCTGCCCACGCAATTGACTGCCGCCGATGGCACAGTCATTGAACCCATTTTGACCTCCTTTGAAAATCGGAATACGGTCAATGTGTATGAACTGACGGGCGATGCACCGTATACCTTTTCCTTCAGCACCGACCAGCGCTACACCCTGACTTTGAACCGGGGGGATGTGCTGCGGCTGGATAAAGGCACTATCGCGTTTAACACAGTGATTGGCGATGAACTGCAAGCGCCTTCGCTGTCCGCGCTATATACGGTGAACGGTGAAGCTGGACAAAATATCAGCGTGACCCTGACCGGACGTGAACCGATGAGCATGACCCTGACCAACGCCGAAGGCGAAACTGTCCCTGCATCGGCACGGGTTTCCGAAAATGGTGGCTTTACCACCATCTACCGCCTGACCGGAAGCCCCCCCTATACACTGACCGTGACTCTACGCGGCAGATATACCGTGCTGGTATCGGATAAGGATATTGCACGGGTAGAACGCAACCCGCTGCCTTTTGGCTCACCTCTGGATGACAGCCTGGAAGCCCCCGCCCGTATTGCATTGTATGAAGTGGAAGGCGAGCCAGGGGACTTTATCAGCGTGACTGTTAACGGACGGAATCCGGTGGTGACGCTGGTTGACGCCAACGACAGACCCATCCAGCCGCAGACTCAGGTACGGGTCGATAATCTGCCTGTGACGGTTTTCCAGCTAGAGGGCGAACCGCCGTTCCGGGTGGGCGTCGAAGCGCAGCGCGAATTTACGATTACCGTCATTGAAGGGGATGCCAGCCGGGTTGAAACGGGCGAAACCCTGGCGGCGGGTGTGCCACTGGCTGGCCGTCAGGCGGGCGGATTCCAGTCTGTGTATACGCTGGATGCAGAAGCCGGAGAAACCATTACCGTGCATGTGGTGAACAACCGGAATGCGATTATGAGCGCGGCGGTAGTGGACAGCGAAGGCCATTTGCAGCGTGCCGAACCGACTCCTGAACCGACCCGCACCGCCTCCTTTACCTTTACGCTTGAAGGCACAGGCCCCTATCAACTGCTGCTGCTGGTGGATGGCAGTTACACGGTGCTGCTGCCCGCCGCCCCTGCCGAACCCGGCCTGTCCATCACTGTGAACACCAATGGCAGCAGCCTGTACAGCGCACCCAATCTTCAGTCGGAAGTGGTCGGCACGGTCAACCGCGACGATCCCTTAACGCTCATTGGGCGCAATATCGCGGGTGACTGGTATCTGGCGCTGGATTCCGGCGGCAACACGGTCTGGATTTCGCGCCGACTCGTCCGGCTGAACGAAGGCGACGACCCGCTGACTCTGCCCGTCGTGCTGCCGTAATGGTTGAACCCGACCTTCTTCATACCACGTTAGGCGGCTGCTCCCTGGATGAATTTCTGGGGAGTGGCGGCATGGCAACCGTTTATAAAGCGACTCGGCTGTCCGATGGGCAGCGAGTCGCCGTGAAGGTGCTGTCGGGTAAATTTAAAGTTTTACCGGACTTCATCAAACGCTTTGAACGAGAAGCCCTGTTGATGGAGTCCTTTGCCCACCCCAATATCCTGCCTGTTTATGATTTTGGCAAAACGGACGGCCTGACCTATATCGTCATGGCGCTGCTGTCCGGCGGCAGTCTGAAAGATTATCTGGAACACCGCCGCCTGAGTGTGGCCGAAATGGTGATTCTGTTGGGGCAGATTGCCGGAGCGCTGGATTATGCCCACGAACGCGGCGTGATTCACCGCGACCTCAAACCCAGCAATATTTTGATGGATTCCGAAGGCAAACCCTACCTGGCGGACTTTGGCATCGCCAAATTTAAGGAGGAAAGCATTGGCCTGACCGCTACAGGCATGTTGATAGGCACACCGGGGTATATGGCGCCGGAACAGTGGCGGGCTGAACCCGTCACCGCACAAACCGATATTTATGCTTTTGGCATCATGATTTTTGAATTGCTCAGTGGACGCCTGCCTTTTGATGCGGAAACCCCGTTCAGCCTGATGTACCGCCATCTGGATGAGCCGCCGCCTGCCATCAGCCGCCTGAGAGCCGATTTGCCCGCCACTATTGATCGGGTTTTAAAACGGGCAATGGCAAAAGTGCCGGAACAGCGTTACACCACCGCCACCAGTGTAATTGAGGCCATGGAAATCGCGCTGGCACAGGATGATACCCGTCCCGCCCGCAGCAAACCGCCCACCGAACCCACCTGGGGCGGTCACACTTTTATGATGGACACCCACACCACGCCGCTCACCCTGGATGCGGATATTTCCGAACGGAAAACCATTCCACCAACGCGCTATGTGGCGACGGATGAACACAAAAAAACCGTCACGCCGTTGGATTTTCCGAGTCCAGCAGAAGATGATGAGGTTTCCAATTACAACGCGGTGGATGTGGGGGCGCGTACCCTGCTGGAACGGGCGAAAGAAGCTGAACGGGAACTGACGGGCAGCGCGGCAAAACTGGCGGAACAGGTGGTGCATTACATTCAGGAACTGCGCGAACAGGCCAAATATAAACCCGCCGCCGATGAAAGCCCCTACCGCGCCCTGGAATCCTATGATTTAGCGGATAACCGCCTGTTTTATGGCCGCGAAGAAGCCATTGACGCGATGCTGGCACGTTCGCCCTTTGCCCGTTTTACCGTGTTACATGCCGAAAGTGGCGCGGGCAAAACCTCCCTGCTGCGTGCCGGACTCATGCCGCGTTTGCTGGCAGGTGGATTCCTGCCGTTGTATGTAGCCGTGCGCCGCCGCCCACCGCATGAAGCAGTCAAGGCAATTTTGTCATCCGATACGGAAATGGCAGAAAAACCACTGCGGGAATATTTCAAAGAACTGTCGCGCATTGTCGGCGCAAACCGCGAAATTTTCATTTTTATCGACCAGTTTGAAACCTTTTTAACCGATGTTTTTACCGAAGACCAGCGACGGGAATTTATCAGCGAAATCGCCGATTGTCTGGATGATGAGCTTTTACCTGTGCGAATCACGCTGGCAATGCGAACCGAATACTTTGGGCTGCTTTCTCGTTTTCAGCCGGGGATTCCGCAGCCGTTTGCCCACGAATTTTTGCTGCGGGCGCTGACGGTGCAGGAGGCAAAACGGGCGCTGGTACAGCCCGCCCGTTCTCAGGGGTACGAATTTGCGTCCGACCTGCCGGAACGTATTCTGGCGGATTTAGGCGGCACACGCGGGGAAATCGCACCGCCGCAGTTGCAGTTGGTCGGCGGGGCGCTCATCGACATGCTGCCCGATGACCGGAAAATGATTGAGAACAGCGACTATGATGAGGCCGGACGTGCAGAAGGGGTTTTACGCGGGTATCTGGAACGCCTGTTAGACCGTTTCCCGCCGGACCAACGTCGCTTAGCCCGTCTGGTGATTGAAGGGCTTGTCCGTGCTGACCAGACCCGTGACGTGCGAACGCTGGAAAGTCTGCGGGCGGAAATCCACTCGCTGGGAGTTGATACAGCCGTTTTAGAAGAAACCCTTTCCGCCCTGCGAGAAAACCGCGTGCTGCGGCTGATCGAACTGGAGGACAGCCTGGCGTATGAACTGGTGCATGATTATTTGGCGCTTCAGGTACAGCTTGATCCGGCGACTACCGCCCGTAAAGCGGCTCAGGAACTGCTTGATCGGCGGGTAGGAGATTTTGAAAAATTCGGGTCGCTGCTGACAGAACAGGAATTTGGGGTGATTCACGCCCAGCTTGACCAGCTACGGGTATCGGACAGCGCCCGCACCCTGATTGAACATACCGAAGCACAGCGCCGCCGTCAGCAGCGCCGCACCGCCATTTTAATCACTGCCGCCGTGCTGGGGCTGATCGGGGTACTGGTGGTCGGGCTGCTGGCCGCTATCCGTGAAAGCCAGAATCAGCAGGAACGGGCGGAAATTGCCAGCACCTCGCAGGCACGCATCGCCGCCGAACGGGACGCCGGACGTATCACTGAATCGCGCCGATTGGCGGACGCCGCCATGCAGCAGCTCCCCCTTGACCCGGTGACTAGCTTAAATCTTGCTATTGAAGCCCTGACTCCACGCGACCGCCCCTATTTACCGGAAGCAGAATTTGCCCTCAGCCGCGCCGTACAGCACACCACCGAACGTCTGTATCTGTCCGGCGACAGCCGGATGAACGGTGCGGTCTGGAACACGGATGAATCGCTGATTTTGACATGGGGTGAGGAGGGAGTCGCCCGTATTTTTGACACAGCAGGAACAGAAAAATTCCGTATGGGCGGCGGCGACTCCGGAATCGTCTACGCGGGCTGGTCGCCGGATGAAAGCCGCCTGCTGACCGCCGATAGAAACGGACAGCTTACGATTTACGATGCCAGAACAGGCGAGTTACTTTTAAATTTGGAAGGGCATACGGCAGCACTTCTGGGAGTTCAATGGAGTGTCGATGGATCGCGCATTTTATCGTGGAGTGAGGACGGGACAGCCCGTGTCTGGCAGGGGGATTCGTCCCTCCTCATGCTGTCAGTGGAAGGGCTGCATTTTGCCGCCTGGAGTCCCGATGACTCCCGCATTGTAACGATTGGAAATGACCTGCGGGTATGGGACGGGCAAACAGGCGCAGAATTGGCCGTGCTGGAAGGGCATGTCAACCGGATGAACGGCGCGGTCTGGAATCGGGACGGCACACAAATCCTCTCTTATAGTGATGACCGCAAAGCCATCGTCTGGGATGCGGAAACAGGCGACCTTTTATTCGCACTGGAAGGCCATACCGATGTGCTGACTTCCGCCAGTTGGAGTCCTGATGAAACTAAAATCATCACGACGGGTTTTGACGGGGTGGGGATTCTATGGGATTCACGTACAGGCGAAGAAATTTTACGTATTTCTTCCGGCGCGGTCATTGACGGGGCAAGCTGGAAATCTGACAGCAGCCAGGTGATTTTTTATGGGGAAGAAGCGGCTAATTTTATTTGGGATGTCACCACAGGCGACGTACTGGGGACAACCGCCGATGGCAGCGATACGGTGTATGGCGCGGTCTGGAGTCCTGATGAACGTTTTATTTTAACCTTTACCCAGAACGGTTGGATTCATCTCTGGAATACCCGCCGCAAAATCACCACATTGGCCGGACATGGCAAATCCATTTCCAGCGCCCGATGGAGTGCCGACGGGACTCATATTTTAAGCGCGGGTGCGGACGGGTCGGCGCGGGTGTGGGCGGTCTGGGAAAATGGTACGCCTGCCGGAACGGGAACAGAACGGCTTTTTAGCGCTACCGAACACGGTGAAGTTTTCCGCGCCCTGTGGCACGGGGATGAGGTGGTCACGGCGCACGCCGATGGAAGTATCATTTTTTGGGATGCTTCTACAGGTGAGTCAAAGCGGGTCGTGGCAGGCCATACCGATATTGTGCGGTTTCTGATGTGGAGTCCTGATGGAGAAAAGCTGCTTTCCGGCAGCGATGACAGTACGGCACGACTCTGGAATCCGCAAACCGGAGAAGCAATAACCACCCTTACCGGACACAGCGCCCCCCTGACTTCAATCGCCTGGAACGGCACACAGATTTTAACCACAGCACCGCCCGCGTTTGGGATGCTGTCACCGGACAGGAAATTTTACAAATCGGCGGGCATACTAACGGAATCTGGGGTGCGGCCTGGAATCAAACGGGGACTCATATCGCAACGGCGGGGGCAGATGGCACGGTGCGCCTGTGGGATGCCACAACGGGAGAGGCAGTGCTGGAAATTTTCGTCAGCGAGTTGCCCGTTTTAGGTGTTCTGTGGAGTCAGGACGATTCGCGCCTGCTGGTCTGGGGATATGATACCTACGCGCATATTTACGACGCTGCCACAGGCGAAGAACAGGTCAAAATGGAAGGTCATACCGATTGGGTGGTGGCGGCGCTATGGAACGCCGACGAATCGCAGGTTCTAACCACCAGCAGCGATGGCAGCGCCCGCCTATGGGATGCCCAAACCGGAGCGCAAATTCAGCAGTTCACCGGACACAACGACAGTGTGATTCGTGCTGTGTGGAATCGTGACGGGTCGCGGCTGCTAACCGCCAGCGCTGATGCGACCGCCCGCGTTTGGGAGGTAAGCACAGGGCAGGAAGTGTTACGGCTGGACTGGCATACGGATCGGGTGCGTTCCGCCCTGTGGAACGAAGATGAAACCCGCATCTTAACCGCCAGTGACGACGGCACAATACGGATTTCGTTTGCCTGGCCGACGGTAGACGCGCTGTTAGAAACTGCATTTACCCTTCAGACCCTTCCCCTTACACCGGAACAGCGAGCCGTTTTTTTCCTGCCCTAAGCGTAGCGCAAAATATCGGATACCGTTTTGCGGGCGGCGGAAAGCGCGGGCAGCAGACTGGCAACGAAGGTCAGCAGCGCCACCCCGACCAGTCCAATCAGCAGGGGCGCGGGGGTGATTTCCGTACTAAGTACCCCTTCCATGCCCGTGACTTCAATCAGCATGATTTCAATGCCAATCATCAGGGGCAGCCCAACCAGCCACGCGAACAGCCCAACCAGCATCCCTTCGGTGACAAACTGAGAGGCAACGGTGGCTGCACTTGCGCCGATAGACCGCATGACTCCGATTTCCTTCTGCCGTTCATACACACTCATCGACAGGGTAATCAGCAGCCCAAGCGCCCCCACCAGCGCAATCAGCAGCGCGACCACCTGAAAAATCACCTGGAAGGAGGTGTAAGTTTGTGTGACATCCTCCACTACCTGCACCAGATTCGTAGAGGCGGTAGGAATACCTGCTTCGGCAAAGGCGCTGTTAAGT
>CAZKZS010000173.1:0-7410 GCA_964557285.1 uncultured Anaerolineae bacterium
ACCGCCGCGATAGAAATGGCTTCTTCGCGGCCTTTGAGCAGCGTTTTAGCTTCTTCCAGCGAGAGTCCCGCCGCCAGCATTTTGCCCTGTCCGACGGTACGCTGCATCAAACGACAGCGATGATACGTCACCCGCAGAGCATCTTCCAGTGTGAGCGAGCCACTCACATAGGCCGCCGCGATTTCGCCCGCGCTGTGACCGACCACCGCATCCGGCACGACGCCATACGAACGCCAGAGTTCGGTCAGCGCCACCTGAAGCGCAAAATTGGCGGGCTGGGCGTGCATGGGATCGGGCATTGGGTCGCCCGTATTTTTTTCAAACAGTTCACAGATTGACCAGTCAGCAAAACGGGTAAAAATCCGGTCACATTTTTCAATCATGTCGCGGAACACGGGTTCACTTTCCAGAAGTTCCCTGCCCATGCCCCACCACTGCGGCCCCATGCCTGTATACACAAAAACCAGTTTTTTCTTCTGGTGGGCAACGCCGGAAACGATGCCGGCAGCCGGTTCATGACGACTCACGGCCGCCAGTTTGTTGTGTAAAGCTTCCGGCGACTCAAATACGACTGCCAAACGGTGCGGGTGCTGGGTGCGGCGGCGGGCGGCGGTATAAAGATAATCGGGAAGGGAAACCCCGTTTTCCAGCAGGCGGCGGTGTGAGTCAGCCATTGCAACCAGCGAATCGGCATCAAACGCTGACAGCACCAGGGGCAGGGATTTTTCGAGGACGGTTGGAGTTTCCGATACACCTGGCGGTGCTTCCGTTAAAATCACATGGGCATTTGTGCCGCCATATCCAAACGAATTAATACCAACAGCCGCCAAACCGTCGTGTTCCGGCCAGGGTTCTAATTTGACCGGAATCCGCAGCCCTAATGTATCCAGGTCGATTTTTGCGTTGACATTCTTAAGGTGCAGATGCGGCGGAATCTGTTTGTGCTGAAGCATCAGCACGGCTTTGATGAGGCTGGAAATGCCCGCCGCCGCTTCCAGATGCCCGATATTGGTTTTAACCGAACCAATCCAGCATTTTTCCCGTCGGCCAAATACCTGCCCCAGCGATTCCGCTTCTATCGGATCACCCGCTTTTGTGCCTGTGCCGTGCGCTTCGACATACTGAATCTGGTCAGGGGTCAGCCCCGCCTGGCGGCAGACCTCCCGCATGAGTTTTTCCTGCGCTTCCCCATTTGGAACGGTGATGCCCTGTGTGCGGCCATCCTGATTAATGCCCGTCGCCCGAATAACCGCCCGAATCGGATCGCCATCGGCCAGCGCTTTCGAGAGGGGTTTGAGCAGCACCACGCCCGCCCCTTCCCCGCGCACATAGCCGTCGGCGCTTTCATCAAATGCCTTGCAGCGTGCATCCGGCGATAGGAAATGCCCCTTGCACATGGTAATCACAAATTCGGGGCGGAACATGATATTCACACCGCCGCTAATCGCCATATCACATTCGCCATTCCACAGCGCCTGACATGCCACATGCAGCGCCACCAGCGACGACGAACAGGCTGTATCCAGCGACAGACTCGGTCCGTGCAAATCAAACAAATAGGATAGGCGGTTGGAAAGCATGACCATCGTTGCACTGACGGAAGTATGAGTCGCAATCAGGTCGCGGTTGAACACGCCAAACTGCTGCCCCATGTTGTCCATCGTAAACGCCCCGATGTAGACCCCTGTATTTGAGCCGCGCACCTGTTCCAGCACCAATCCAGCATTTTCCAGCGCTTCCCAGGTGACTTCCATTAACACACGCTGCTGCGGGTCCAGCCGCACCGCTTCACGCGGGGTCATGCCAAAGAAGGCAGCATCAAACTGGTCAATTTTTTCGCGTAAAAAGCCGCCCTGCCGGACGTAAATTTTGCCCGGTTTATCGGGATTGGGGTCATAAAACCGCCGCAGACTCCATCGGTCAGCCGGAATATCAACAATCGCGTCCACACCATTTTTCAAAAGCTGCCAATAGGCGTCCGGACTGTCCGCGCCGCCGGGAAAACGGCAACCCATTCCAAGAATCGCAATCGGTTCTTTTTGTGTCATACTTATGCCTTCATTTTTGCGCGGGCTTCCATTGCCAGATGAGCCTCATGATTAAGCGCCCACAGGGTAATCCATTCACCATCCTGCCGCCCTTCGATAAAAAACGGATGGGTATCAAACAATGGGCTGACCGCTTTAAAAGAAAATTGTTCCATCACCCCCTCAGGCAGGAGTTCAAGCAGCAGAGTCGCAATCAACGGGCCATGCACCACCAGCCCCGGATACCCTTCCTCCTCCAGACAGTATTTTAAATCATAATGAATACGGTGTGAATTAAAAGTTAGCGCCGAATACCGAAACAGCAGCACCGGATTCGGAATCATTTGTTTTGACCACTGGGCTTCGGCAGGGGCGGCTTGAGGAGCAGGGAATGACTGATTGGCTCTGGGAGCTTCGCGGTAAACAATATCCTGTTCCTCCACCAGCGCCAGCCCTTCGGCATTGGTAAATTCATGGCGCACCAGCACAAACACTAGCTTCCCCGACTTCCCTTCTTTTTCGCTGATACTGGCAACCGTCGATTTTTTATGAACTTCCTGCCCAATTCTTAAGGGGTGAGTATAGGTAAAACGCCCGCCTGCCCACATCCGACGGGGAAGCTCAACAGGCGGCAAAAACCCGCCGCGTCTGGCATGACCATCCGTTCCGGTTTCTGCCATCGGAACCGTGGGCGTAAAAAATAACCACTGCCATCCGGCAGGCAGCACCTCCCCTTCCTGAAAGCGTTCCGGTTTATCCAGTGTCGCCGCTAGCTTATCAACCGGATTCAGGGTTAAAACTTCGGTAGACTCTTCAGTTTTACCTATCCATGTCTCATACATATCCAACCTGTTATGGAGTATTTTGGGCAATACGTCTATCATATCAGCAATTGTCCTATTCGGGAGCGCCTTGAAACAGAGAATCATCTTTTTTTTCTGGCTGCCCTTAGCCCTCTCCTGGCTGCTGATGACTTTTGAAGGGCCCTGGGTGCAGGGGGTTATCAGCCGCAAACCGGACGCCGAAACCCAACTCGCTGCATTTGGGCTGGTCTTTAGTGTATCTGTGACCATCGAAGCGCCGATTATCATGATGTTGGCCGTTGGCAGCGCTCTAGTACGGGATCGGCAGTCCTACCGCGTGCTGTGGCGTTATATGATGGGCGTAAATACGCTTTTGACTCTTATTGCCGTATTGATGGCCTTTACCCCTCTGCTGGATGTCTGGTTGGGAACGGTGTTGGGTGTGCCAGAAAACATCATCGACGCGACCCGCCCCGCGATGGCGATTATGATTCTGTGGAGCGCGTTCATCGGACATCGGCGGTTTCATCAGGGGGTTTTGATTCGCTCCGGCCACACCCGTCCGGTCAGTTACGGCACGATGATTCGGATTGTGGTATCGGCAGGAATCGCTATGCTGCTAGGTCTGTTTAGCAAATTATCCGGCGCGGTTATCGGCGGTTACGCGCTGATTTTTGCTGTTGCCGCCGAAGATTTGTATGTTTATTACGTTTCTCGACCCGACATTCAAGCCCTCTCGCCGGAAGCCCAAAATCCGCCCCTGACCACTTCTGCCGCCATGAAATTTCACATTCCCCTTGCCATGACCAGCCTGATGACGCTGCTGGTGCGCCCTGTAGTTGAGCGTGGACTCACCAGCACCAGCAACGCGGAGAAAGCGCTGGCGGCATGGCCTGTCATTTACGCGATTCTGCTGCTGATGCGTTCCGGTGGTATGGCCTGGCAGGAAGTGGTGATTACCCTCAGCAAACATCCCGATTCAGACCCTGCCCTGCGGCGTTTTACCTGGTCATTGGGGCTGACCACCACCGGACTAATGATACTGATGGGCTGGACACCGTTCATTGATATTTACATTGGTGATATTTTGAACGTACCGGAAAGCATCCGTTCGCTGGTGGTGCTGGGAACACGGGCGGCATTTCTGCTGCCCCTGTTCACCGCCCTGCAAAGTTATCTGCGGGCGGGCTTGATGCTCACCGACACCACCAACCCGATTTATCAGGGCATGTTCCTGAGCCTGATTTTAACCGCCGGATGCCTGTGGGCAGGGCTGGAAATGCAGATGTCCGGTATTCTTACGGCGAGTCTGGCGCTTACGATTGGCACGTTTGCCGAACTGGTCTACCTGTGGATGGTTTCAACGGCGCACACAAAAACAACCCTGAGCATCCAGCGCGGTTAACAGGCAGCACCCAGTCTCCCCACGTTCCACGCAGGTGGCTAGTTTTTCCCTAGCCACCTCATCGAAAATGGGGCAAATTCAGGGGCGGTTCAGTTGAATGTATTGCAGAGCTTCACTGACACTTACAAACGTGGGAATATCGACTTTTCCGTAGTTGTCCTGCCGGAAACTTTCCTCCACAATATCCCAATCCTCAGTTACACCAACGATTAACACCCGCGATTCCGCATCCGAAGGTGAACCGGGGTTGCCTTCAACCATGTTCATAAAGCCGCCCGCCAGTTCGCTAAAATCAATGTCGTCCACCAGCGAAAAGTCATAGATAATGTACGGATTCTCGCTGATTTCATACGCGGCGGCTGCCGCTTCTTCCATCATTTCCGGCAAGTCTTCCAGCAGGTCAAAGGGGTCGCTGGCGCTGGCGATGATGATGGGCTGGTCGAGTAAACGTTCAATGTTAAACGGCAAAATGACCTCCTCCTGTTTTTTTAATCCTAGAGAAAAACCATTGGAATGTGCATGAGAATCTGTTTAATGCGTTATAGTTTTCCTCATAATAAGATGAGAGATTTTTTGGCATGTCTGAAAACGAAAAACCGCTTGAGCTTTACCCCGACCAGCCTTCACAGACCACGCACAGCCTTCGGAGTGGGGAAAAAACCCTGCACTATCATGTAACCGCCGGAACAATGCCCTTAAAAAATGTTGAAAGTGGCGAAACCGAAGGGCATATTTTTTACGTCGCTTATACACTGGAGGATACCCGTCCTGGACGGCCTCTCATGTTCGCGTTTAATGGCGGGCCCGGGTCGGCGTCCGTGTGGCTGCATCTGGGAGCGCTGGGGCCAAAACGAGTCCAGATGTTAGACGACGGCGGGATGCCTGCCCCGCCCTATCATCTGGTGGATAACCCGCATACCTGGCTCGAATTTACCGACCTAGTGTTTATTGACCCCATCGGCACAGGCTACAGCCGCGCCACCAAAACCGACCACAACAAAAAGTTCTGGGGGCTGGAAGGCGATTTTCAGTCCGTAGGTGAATTTATCCGCCTGTATTTATCTCAAAGTGGGCGCTGGCACAGTCCTCTTTTTCTGGTGGGCGAAAGTTACGGCACGACTCGCGCGGCGGGGCTGGCCGGAAAGTTAATTGAAAAAGGCATTGCTTTTAACGGCGTGCTGCTGGTTTCTACGGTTCTGAATTTCCAGACGACCCGTTTTACGGTAGGCAACGATTTGCCCTATCTGCTTTTCCTGCCCACCTATACTGCCTCCGCATGGTATCACCAGAAATTACCTGCCGATTTGCAGCAGCGCCCTTTGCTGGAAGTGCTTTCGGAAGTGGAGGCATGGCTGGCAACCGATTACAACCTCGCGCTCATCAAAGGGGACAGTCTGCCCGAAGAAGAACGTCAAACAGTAATTCAGCAGTTGGCGCGGTACACGGGATTAGACCCTCGTTTTATTGACCACAGCAACCTGCGGGTAGAAATTTTCCGCTTCTGCAAGGAACTGCGTCGCAGCGAAAAACGCACCGTTGGCCGCCTGGACAGCCGCTTTGAAGGGCTGGACGCCCTGCCTGTGACCGAAAAACCAGATTTTGACCCCTCACTGACAGCCATCACTCCCCCCTACACCGCCATGATGAATCAGTACGCCCGTGTGGAATTGGGATTTAAAACCGATGTGGAATATGAGGTATTGAGTTTTAAGGTGAATAAGGAGTGGGACTGGGGCAAAAATGGCTTCCCGGATACCAGTGAACTTCTCCGCAGCGCTTTTGCCAGAAACCCACATATGAAATTGTTTGTAGCGCAGGGCTACTATGACCTTGCCACGCCCTATTATGCCGCCCTGTATACCCTGAATCATATGGGCGTTGACCCAACGGTACGCGGCAACATTCACACGGCTTTTTATGAAGCGGGTCATATGATGTACATTGACGTGAGAGCGCTGGAAAAACTGAAATCTGACGTAGCCGGATTTATTGAAGCTGCCCTGTAAAAATGACGGGAGTGCATGGGAGTCGAACCCACCACGCGCCGTTCTGCACGCCGCGCCACCAGTTTTGAAGACTGAGAAGCCCACCGGGACTTATGCACTCCCGTCCGGCATTATACCATATGCTAATGGGCTGCCATATGTGCCATTTGGCGGCAGGACTCAGCACAGCGGCGGCACATATCCGCGCACGCTTTCATCTGAGCATCGTTCGGGTCAACCCGTTCGCAGTCCTCGGCACACATCAGGCAAACTTCCGCGCACACGCCGCAGGTCAGCCCGTGAAATTGGGAGTGACGGAGCATAAAATTGGCGCTGGTCTGGCAAATTTCGGCGCAGTCCAGCATCACCCGAATATGGCTGGCCTCCGCATGTTTGCCGCCCATCTGCAAACAATGTTCGGTGGTCGTGATACAAATGTTGTGGCAGTTGGTACAATCCTGAATACACTGCTGCATTTCTGAGGTTGTTGTGTGGTGCATTGAAGTTTCCTTTCTACAATCTAAACCATCAGTAAGTGCAGCTTAGCAGGTCGGTCTGAAGCGGGCATAGGCCATATGGCCTAACACAAATTTTTATCATCTGCCTCTCATGTTTATGGCATCCCAATTTGCATTTTTGAGGACATGGGTATCGTCCACACGGCGGGTAATGTTGTGCGCTTCCAGGTAATCCAGAAACGGCAGGGCAATCCGGCGGGAGGTATCAAAATGGTCGCGCAGTCCGGCCACGGTCAAGCCTTCGCCTTTTTCGAGCCGTTCCCGTGCATAATCCAGCATGGCCTGATACGCCGCCGGACGCAGCAGTACATCCGGCCTCAGATAAATGAGTTCGCCCTGCGCCAGCAGCGCCTTTAACACCTCATCCGATACTTTTTTAGCGGCATCTTTATACGAGGGTGGGGAATACGGGTTGGCATCACATTCGGCCAGTAATTCATTCACTGCCTGACGCTGGGTTTTCGTGAAGGTCATACCTTTGCCCGGCAGTTTTACCCAGCGCCCATAGTCCAGCACTTTCATTTTTGCCAGTACCTCCAGCACGACCGTATCATTTTCGCTGAGGTGCAGCCGCCGCAGCAGTTCGGAGGGGTCAATGCCCATCAGCAGGGGCGACTGGGCATGAAATTCATCCAGAATCCGCACCGCTTTTTCCCCAAGCAAACGCATGGC
>CAZKZS010000173.1:7420-9796 GCA_964557285.1 uncultured Anaerolineae bacterium
AGATGCCCCTGCCATTCATAGATTCCATAGGTTTCCTGGGCCTGCTGCACCAATCCAGAATCCGCGTAATTTTCAATTGGCTGCGGCACTCGTTTGGTTTTAAGGTCATAGACCAGCTTCAGCACCGGATCGCCATGCGCCAGCACCTCAAACCGTTCCAGCACTTCCGGCTCATTCCGTTTCCATTTACGCCCTGGCGCCGTATCCAGCACCCGACCGCCGCCAATGGTTTCTGGTGGGGAAGGAATCCGCACCACAAAACGCTGTCCGTTACGGATGGGCAAATCATCATGCAGTTGAAATTGAACATATCCCGCCTGCCCCGGTTTGAGATTATCCGCATCGAGCAGCCGCACCGTTGCCAGTGATTCCGACGGGCCAACAAAAACTTTCACTTCCGCATTGTGTTTGAGGGGGCGAGAGGCATCAGGCAGATGATCAAAAAGTGCATCGAATAGCAAAGTCGGCTGAATCACCCCTTCAACCGTCACCACATCCCCTCGCTTTAAATCCGCTTTATCCACCCCCGCCAAATTGACAGCCGTTCGGCTGCCCGGATAGGCGGTTTCAACGGTTTCTTCATGCGATTGCAGCCCCCGGATACGCGCTTCTAACCCCTGCGGCTGAACTACCACTTTTTGCCCGACTGACAATGTGCCATCAGAAAGCGTACCCGTCACGACTGTTCCAAAACCACTCATGGTAAAAACGCGGTCAATCGGCAGGACGGGCTGGCCTTTGTTTTCACGCGGCGGTTGCTTTTTGAGAATATCGGTTAGGGTGCTGATGAGTTTATCTAAGCCCTGTCCGGTATGGGCGGAAACCCGCACGATGGGCAGATTTTCCAGCGACGTGCCGTGCAGCATTTCCATGACTTCTAATTCCACTACCTCAATCCATTCGTCGGATTCAGCAGCGTCACATTTGGTCAGCGCCACGACGCCCTGACTCATTCCCATGAGCTGCAAAATGGCAACATGCTCACGGGTTTGTGGCATCACCCCTTCGTCCGCCGCCACAATCAGAATCACCGCATCCAGCCCGCCGACCCCTGCCAGCATGTTCTCGATAAAATCCTCATGCCCCGGCACATCGACAATCCCCACCCGTTCGCCATCGGGCAGGGTTATCCAGGCGAATCCCAGGTCAATTGTCATTTCGCGTTCCTGTTCTTCGCGCAGCCGATCCGGATTCATGCCCGAAATCGCCTGCACCAGGGTAGACTTACCATGATCCACATGCCCCGCCGTACAAATCACACGCATGAAAACATCCTTTTTGTGTATTTTATTGCCATAGCGCAAATTTTCATTTAAAATCTTTTTTGAACGCCATTGAAAAATTTCTTTCAAGGACAGATTTTATGGATGCCAACACACTTTATCTCCGCACGCTGGTAAAAAAAGCCGCTTCCGTCTACAGCCAGGATTCGCGTGTTAAAGCTATCATGCTGACGGGTTCGGCTTCTCTGGGTAGGGTCGATAGCATTTCCGACACGGATACGATTATTTATTATGATACCCTGCCCTCAGAGGAGGAAATTGTCGCGCAACGCGAACACCTTCAGGACAGCGCTGGCGACTGGTACAGCAAAGACCCGCAAGAAGGTTACGCAGAATATTATTTTATTCAGGGGGTGAAATGCGATTTTGGACACGTCAAAATTGCGTCGTGGGAAAAGGTATTAACCGACGTACTGGAGAAACACGATACAGATACCATCAAACAAAAAATGATGGGCGGCTTAATTGATGCGATTCCCCTTTATGGACATGAATTGATTGAAAGCTGGAAAAGCCGCGCCCGTACCTACCCGGATGAACTTGCCCGCAACATGGTACAGACGCACCTTCGTTTCCGACCCCTGTGGATTGTACGGGATATGGCTGCCGGACGCGGGGATTTGCTCTGGTTTTACGAAGAAATGGTCACATGGCAGAAAAATATGCTGGGGATTTTGCTGGGTTTAAACCGCCTGTATCACCCGCACGACTTCAAACATATGGACTGGTTCATTGGACAGATGACCCACGCGCCGGAAAATCTTTCCTCACGGCTAAAATCCGCGCTGCGGGCTGAACCCTTAACAGGCGTCCACGAGATGAGCCAGTTGATAGATGAAACGATGGATTTCATTGATATGCACATGCCCGACGTGGATACCTCAGATAAACGTCAACGTTTTCATCGGCCTGCCATGCGCTGGTCGGGGAGAAAATAATGCCTTACGAGATTGCATGGTACATCAAAAATCGGGTGCTGCTGCTGCGTTTTTTGGGGAATGTAACCATAGAAGATGTGGAGTCGGCAGGCAACTCCGCACGACACATGATTGAAAGCCAATCCTCTCCGGTTTTCAGCGTGTCAAATATTGAG
>CAZKZS010000174.1:0-6786 GCA_964557285.1 uncultured Anaerolineae bacterium
GTGCTGTCTACTGTCGCCCCCTCAGCCGAAAATCGGAGAGGGGTTTGGGGTGAGGATAAAAAGGGCGGGAATCGTCCCCGCCCCTACGAAAAATATTACGGGCGCGCGTGACCCGCCCAATTATTTTACACTCTCCACGATTTTGGGCAGAATGTCGCGGTAAGCGTATAGTTCCCCAATCGGAGCGCCCGCAAACACGACAGCCATCCCGTCCTCCACCGGAATCAGATACCCCACCGTTTCCACTTCTGCATTAACCGCTTCCCACTGGATTGCCTTCACGTCCCCCAGCTCCACCTCAAACGGGGCGCTGAAATTAAAATCCAGTTCGCTAAAAATGGTTGAAATGACCGCCTGTGCCACCTCAAGCGGCGGGGCGTCCGTGTCCACCTCCTGCGCTTCCAGAAAATCATTGCTCAACAGCAGCACTTGAAGCTCACCAGAGGCAGGCGGCGCGGCCACCATTGCCCGGTCAAGCGCCCGCAGGGAATTCGCCAGATAAGCCGTGCCGGAAACCGTTTCCGCCGCCGCCCATGTTTCAGGAAATTTGAAGAGCAGGGACTCATCTTCCAGGGTAAACTCCTGAGTCAGGGGGGTATCCGCCGGAACGACGGCCAGTTCAAGCGTTTCCACGGGAACATCAAATTCCAGGGTTGCCAGCATTGCCTCAAAGGTCGGCTCGTACTGCACCAGTTCGACCATTGGGCCGGCAGCCAGCAGCAGCCCAATCCCCTGCTCCGTTTCAATCATATAAATGTAGGATTCAAGATCAACTCCGTTAATTCCGGCGGTCACATAAGCAGAACGTGTGCCGACTCGTAACGGGATAGCCGCTTCAAAAGCAAAACCCTGACTGAACAACTGCGGCACGTAAATAGAGGCTTCCAGCAGGGTGACTTCTTCATCGGCCAGCGCTCGGGTCAAAAAGTCGGGCGGATAGATTGTCCCCTGAATCACGCCGCTTGTCCCCACATAAGCACCGGCGGCCTGTTCGCTGCTGGCAAAAAAATACGACCCGGGTTCGGATGATTCTGCCACAATCCACCCCGCAGGATAACTAAACCGCAGCGCTCCCTCCGGTGCGGTGAAAGTTTGCACCAGAGGCAGGGCGATCGGGCTGGCATTTCGCACGCTGCCAATCATTTGCTGAAGCATGTCCGCATACTGCGGCATTTCGGTTTGCCAGGTGTCCACCACCACCAGAGCGACTCCGTTGCCTGTATCAAATGCAATCGCTGTGCGTTCGCCTGTTTCCTGTCGGCTGATCGCTTTTAATGCCCCCGATTCGTCGTAAGGCATCGGATCACCGTAGCCGCCGGAAGCCACTGCCAGCGCCAGCACGTCGGTAGGCGTAGAGTCCAGACTCATCCCGTTAAACCGTCCTAAAAAGGCGGGGGTAAAAAATGTGCCTAACATCTGCCCCGCACGAGTCACGCCCAGTTCCAGCGCATCATCGCTGCTGGCAAACGAAATTTGTCCCGCCCTATCTTCGCTGATAACCCACGTCGCAGGATAATCAAACGAAAACAGCCCATCTCTGGACACATAAGTATAGGTGTCCGGTGTTTGCGCCAGAACAGGCGTCAGGATGAAGACAGCCAGTAAAAAAATGACAGGACGACTCATGATGCTCCTTTTATAGGAAAATGGTGAGAAAAATAGGCGGTCAGTATCCCCCCTTTTATAATCCATGATAGCTCAATTTGCGAAGTGTCTATGCTCATCCAAATCCTGATAGCCGCTTTTGTTGTTTATACCATTGCCACCATTATCCGCCTGATTCACGATAACCGGATGCCCCAGGCAACCTGGGCGTGGATTCTCACCTGTTTGATGTTTCCGGGGGTGGGGCTGGCCGCCTACTTTTTCACCGGACGCAGCCGCAAAGCCTTCAGCAAACACCGCCAGCTCACCCATCAGACCGTCGGCGAAAACCTGACCGAACGCCTGCGTCATCTGGTGGAGCAAAAACAGGATAACATTGAAAAAATCCGGCTGGGGCGCACCCAGTCCTACAAAAAACGGCTGCTGCATTTGCTGTACGAAAATTCGTCTTCCGTGCTAACGACCAACAATCAGGTAGAAATTTTGCAGGATGCTTCTGAAAAATATCCCCGTCTGATTCAAGACATCCGAAACGCCCAGCAATCAATCCACTTGCAGTATTACATCTGGTCATCGGATGACTTCACCGAAAAAATCAAGGCGCTGCTGATTGAAAAGGTGCGGCAGGGCGTAGAAGTCCGCATTTTGTATGACTATCTGGGGTCGTTTGGCTCGCTTAAACGGCGCTACGTGCGTGAACTGCGCGAAGGCGGCGTACAAATTTACCCCTATCTCTACACCTCCCGTATTCATAACATTGGCTACCGCAACCATCGCAAAATTGCCATTATTGATGGCTGCATTAGCTATGTCGGTGGCATGAATATGGGGCAGGAACATCTCGACGGCGGCAAACATTTTTCCTCATGGCGCGATACCCATCTGCGCCTGGTGGGCGAAGCGGCCCTGCTGCTGCAAGGTATGTTTCTGGTGGAATGGTACAACACCCTGGGCGAAAAACTGACTCATGAACGCTACCTGCCGCCCCTGCACGAAACCTACGGCGATGCCCCCGTTCAGATTGTCCCGTCCGGCCCGGACTCGGAATGGGCAACCATTCGCCAGCTTTATTTTTTTATGATTCTGGCCGCCGAAAAAAGAGTCTATATCCAGTCGCCGTTTTTTATCCTGAATGAAAGTATTGCGGAGGCGATTCGTGCGGCGGCGCTTTCCGGCGTGGATGTCAAAATTATGCTTGCCCCACGCGGCGGAGTCTATGATATGCCCTACGCGGCAGCCCGGACCTACTGCGCGGACATGGCACGGGCGGGCGCGAAAATTTATTTTTACCAGAAAGGCTACTTTCACCCCAAATCTATCAGCATCGACTCGGCGTTGTGTTCGGTGGGCAGCGCCAATATGGATATTCGCAGCTTTAGCATTAACTACGAAGTCAACGCGGTACTCTACGATGAAAGACTGGCGTGTGAACTGGAACAGGATTTTGAACGAGATTTACAGCACTGCATTGAGTTTAAACTCGAAGATTACATGAGCAGCAGTTCGGTCAAACGCTTCCGCGATTCGGTTTATCGGCTTTTTTCGCCTTTACTGTGAATTTCCAACTGGCTGATGACGGGCAAATGGTCTGACCCATACCCCTGCCCCACGTAACTCCGGCGCGGCTCAAAATGGGGACTCGCCCAGATGTAATCCAGCCGCAGCACGGGAACAAGCGGCACATAGGCATATTGAAAACGAGTCGGAAAGGTCGGCCCCCGCCCTTTGCCCGCCGCGCGGAAGGTATCCTTAAAACCGGCCTGCACCATCAACCGATAGGTTGCGCTCTGGTCGATAAAATTAAAATCGCCCATGTAGAGGGTCGGCTGGTCGCGCCGCCGTTCCAGCAGCATCGACAGTTCGGGTTCGCAGTGAGGACTATAGGTTTCCAGACGGCGGTAATTGGGCGCGGGTAGATGTACCACAAACACCCGCACGGGCGTACCATCAACATTGATTTCCGCTTCGATATGCGGACGCTCCACCCGCAGGGTAAACAATTCGTGGGTATGAATCGGGTAGCGGCTGAGCAGCCCCTTGCCGTCAAAATGTTTACCGTGCAACACCCGATGAGGATACGCATCCCAGGAGTCTAAAGCGGCGGCGTTGCGCGGGCTGAGTTCTTGCAAGCCCACCACGTCCGCCCCAGATTTCTGAATCAGGGTTTTCAGCCCGTCAGGAGATATAAAATCGTTGCCTGTATTAAACGTCATCACTGTCAGCATAGATTTTATTTTAGCGTCTTTGAACAAAGACGGCACACGCTGACCTAGTTAGGAGGATACAACAGGGGAAATGATTTGGATCACATCGCTGAAACGCTTCATATCAGCCACATTAATGGTCAGCAAAGTATCAATGCCATAGGTCAGCATAGTCGCCACAATATTGGCATCATGCACCTGCTTGCCAAGCGTGGGATATTTTTGTACCAGTTCAAGTAACTTCTCTGTGGTTTGGGCGGTTTCATCAGCAACCCGAAACAAAGTCTGGATAGTTTTCAACTGGGCAAGCACCTGTTCAAGGGTATAGGCAGGCGAAAAGGTAGCGGGATGGGTAGCCCGCACAAGATATTCCCGAATAACCTGACGGTTCACCCACAGGTCAACCCCATCGCGCCACATCTGATAGATAAGGGCTTCTGATTCGATATGATGCGCCAGACGGGGACTCAGCGCCCTCAGCAGGACATTGGTATCCACGAAGGCTTTATCGCCCATCGTCGTCATACCAGTCTTCGCGGCGGTCTGAGGGTTCTTCTATAACCGGCCTCTCAAACTGGACAGCCCGCAGTAAGGCCAGTTTCTCCTCCGGCACATTTGCCCCGAAACGCCGCATCAGGTCCTGGCGTTGGGCTTCTGAGAGCTGCTCCACAAGGTAAACCAGCATTTCATATGAAATAGGGAGGTGGATACTCATCCTGGTTTTCCGTATCTATTCCGTCTTGTTGTCTCTCGGTTAGTATACACCGATGCCTCAGCGCCACCATAGGAGAAGTCCATCCAACGGCGCGTTTCGATAAAAAAAGGAAATTCAGAAAATGCTGACTCCATGCTACACTGACGCGCTATGACGAAAAAATATTCAGGGCTGCTGGCGCGAGTCGGATTGATGCTGGCCGGAATCATCTGTGCGCTGGCGACGGGACTTTTTGCCGCCGATAGACTCGGTCTGCTGCCCTCAGATGACCCGCTAAACCAGCGTATCCCCAACCGCGTGATGGAAGTGCGTTATACGGAAACACACGGCGACCTGTTTTATCACCTGCCGGGGCTGGTCAAACCGCCGGAGAATCCCGCCCTGCTCAGCGCCCATACGGTGACATGGGATAAAAACGGATTCCGCGTACCCGCCATGCAGAGGGACTCCTATGCCGACTATCCGATTGTGGCGTTAGGCGATTCTTTTACCGATGCGTGGATGGTGGCTTTTCCCTGGGGAGATGTGCTGGCGCGGGAACTTCAGACTCCGGTGCTGAATCTGTCCTATCAGGGGTACGGGCCAGTGGAAGAAGCCGCCGTGATGCAGGAATACGGTCAGGGGGCGCATGAGTGGGTGCTGATCGGATTTTTTGAGGGCAACGACCTGCAAAATATCCGCACCAGCCTGGAACGGGAGGATGAGAATCCACTGATGGGGCTGGTACGGGAGGCGGTTGAACCCGACCCGAAAATTGTACGGAGTGAGGATGGCCGCTACCCCTACCCTCTGGCGCTCTACATCGGCAGCGATTTTTACGAACTGGCCTTTTATGATTTTTACCTGTGGATTCTCAACGGCGAACGTCAAACCTATGCGGACTCAAAAAATCTGGCCGAACTGCGAACCTATTTGCAAAAAATCGCGGATGCTAGTGGGGATGCCTGCGTGGGGCTGGTCTATATGCCGGACAAAGGCCATATTTATTTCCCCTATGCTGAACCCTACGGGCGGCGCTGGATTCTGGACCAATCCTTTACGGCCACGCTGGATGAGGATGGCTGGCTGAACACGGTAGAGTCCGGCACAACGGATTTTGAAACCTATGTCGCCCGCCTGGATTTTCAACGGGACGCGGTAAAAGCACTTGTAGAGGACATGGGCTTATATTTTATCGACCTGACTCCTGCCTTCCAGCAGCAGGCCGCCGCCAGTCAGATGCTGTATTTTACCTACGATACCCACTGGAATCCTGAAGGGCATGAACTGGCGGGGCAAACCGTCGCGGAATTTTTGCGGAACACGCCAGCATGTCAGAAATAAAACGGGTACTGGCAACGCTGACCTCAAATTTTAAACAGGGGCATAATACGGTGGACGGTAGGGACACGGCGCTGCCGTATCCCTACCTATACGGCGTGCTTCTGCTGGGTCTGTTTTTATTCCTCTGGCGCTATGCCGATGCGATTTACCCCGAAGATTGGATGGATTATTACTATCCTGCCTCTCAGGAATGGGAAAACCGTGCCGACTACGAAGTCTACAACCCCCCCTGGCTGATTCTGATTCTCAAACCCCTGTTTGCAGTGGGCTGGAAGGTGGGATATGCCATCCTGGGGACGGTGAGCATGGCGGGGATTGGCTGGTGTGCCTATGCCATGAGTGAAGATGGTCACTGGCTGCGAGTCCTGCTGGCAGTCGTGAATATTCCGGCGCTAATGATGCTTGGCCTGGGGCAAATCGACGGGCTGGCAATCATTGGCGTGGGACTCGCAGCCGTGTTTGTGGACTGGAAAATTGTTAGTGGGGGGATACTTTTAGCGCTCATCAAACCGCAGATTTCCCTCCCGTGTGTGCTGATTAGCTTCTGGAAAAATCCTCATCAAAAACACATTGCTGCGGTGGGGGCAGCCGTTGGAATTTTAAGCCTGCTGGTGTGGGGGTTCTGGATAGGGGAAACCGCCGACATGAATACAGGGGTTAGCTGGAATCAGGCGTTTCCGTACTGGCCGTATGGACTTGTCATCGGGCTGCCGCTTCTGGCAGTGGGACTGTATCAAAAAGAAGAACTGTACGGCGCGGCGGCTGTTCCTTTCCTTATCCCGTATATCGGCCCGCACAGCCTGATCATTATCACAGTAGTGGCGGCGGCGCGGCTGCCGTTACGCTGGTGCTGGTTAGGATGGATTGTGCCGATGATCTGGTTTGTCGCAAAATAAATGCTTTTTCACGCCAAAATTCATTACCAGTAACACTACCTAT
>CAZKZS010000174.1:6796-9727 GCA_964557285.1 uncultured Anaerolineae bacterium
CTATCCCCCCGATGCCATTCTAATCTATCTTATTATCGAAGCATGTTATAATAATCTCGTTATTAAAATAGGTGGGGCTTCTCTAATTTATGGACATACCGCCAGATGATGCATTTTTCATCAAACAGGATAGACCCCTGCGGGGATGGCTGGCGCTATGGCATAAAATGACGACACCCTCCGTCCAGAAGCTTGAAGCAGAAGTTTATTACCCTATCCGCTTGCTGCTAACGCTCCTTGTTATCTCAAGTCTGGTCAACAGTGTTCAGCTTATTGCAGCGATAGGGCTGTCTGGCAAGTCATATGCACTCGTGGCGGCGACTGCGCTGGGGGCGAATCTGCTGGCTTATGCCGCAGCGCGCCGGGGACACTATCACCTGACCGCACGGGGGGTAATTGTTTTTTCTTTTTTGCTCACCCTGCTGGCGGCGTTTTTAAATACAGACCCCGTGATGCTGTTAGGACTGCTAATTCCCCTGCTGCTGACCAGTTTTTTTTTGAGCCAGCGTGCCATTTTGGGGGTCGGCGCGGCGGCGCTGGTGGCAATTTTCCTGTTTGGAAGTGTCTTAAAGGATTTTTCTGCTTTCGCTGGCCTTTTTTTTCTCGTGCTGCTGGTAACGCTCCTGCTCAAGGCCAACGCTCACTATCAGCACAAACTGCATCATGTTCAACAGGCACGGCTGGCATTTAGCGAAAGTTATTATCGGACGCTGGTCGAGTCCGCGCTGGAAGGGATATGGGTCATTGATCCCGAAGGCAAAACCACCTATGCCAACCAGAGCATGGCGGATATGCTGGGCTATAGCGTCGAAGAAATGATAGGCAGCCATTTCTCTAAATTTTTTCCAGAGGATTTCAGACAGCAGGGCGAACTGGCACTTCTCCAGCGCAAACAGGGCGAAAAAGTGGTGAATGTGGACCGACGCCTTTTGCACCGGAATGGGTCGGAGGTGTGGGCGCTGGTATCGGCACAGCCGCTTTATGACGAACAGGGAGGGGTTGCCAGTGTGCTGGGGATGGTTTCCGACATCACCCGACGTAAAAAAGCAGAGGACGCGCTGCGCCAAAATGAAGAACGTTTCCGCACGCTGGTCGATTCGATGGCCGAAGGCATGGTGGTGCTGGATGAAAATGGCATCATCAGCATGTGTAATGCCAGCGCCGAACGGATTCTAGGGCTGACGGCCAAACAAATAATTGGCATTTCGCTGCTGGATGAAAGCTGGCGGGCAGTTCACAAAGATGGAACCCCTTTTCTCGCCGATGAATTTCCCGGCGTCATTACTTTTCGCACCCGCGAACCTCAGTCTGCGGTCACACTGGGGTTTTATCGCCCCGATTCATCACTGGTGTGGCTGTCCATTAATTCACGGCCTTTGCAGCCGGGCGGCGTGGTCATTTCCTTTTCGGACATCACCTATCAGATGGGAATGCAGGAGCGCCTGCGTCAGCGTAATGAGGAACTCGTATCGGTACAGGCTATCGCTGCCGCCATTGCCGCCAGCCTGGATCCGGATTCGGTCTTAAAAATGCTGGCGCGGCAGGCGGCCGACCTGTTGAAGGCCGAAGGCTGTGTGATTTATGAACTGCGAGAGGGAGAAGCGCGGGCCGTGGCAGGGTACGGCCCGGAAAATTGGGTTGAAGATGAACTGCGTAACCCGGAAGCCCACCCACTCGCCCCTCTGCTCAATCCTCTCGCCAGACCCCGCCAGATTCTGGCCGAACAGACCACTGAACACCTTGCTTATGTGCTGAAATATGGAATCGCGTCGATGCTGCTTGTACCCCTGCACTATCAGGGGCAGCAGTTGGGCAGCGCGGTGCTGATTGATAAACACGCAGAACGTCGGTTCAGTGGATGGGATATTTCCCTGATTCAAATGTTAATGCACCATGCCGCCATTGCTATTCATAATGCCCGCCTGTTTAAACAGCTTGGTGAAAGTGAAGAACGCTACCGCAGCCTGATTGAACTTTCGCAAGATGCCATCATGGTGGAATTTAATTTCAGGATTGTGTACGCGAATCCGGCAGCGCTGAAAATGTTCGGGGTCGGCAGCCTGGAGGAAATGCAGCAGCATATTGCGCTGGATATTGCCCATCGGGAAGAATGGAAACGAATCACCGAGTTGGGATTAAAAGTTTACAAATACCGTGAACGTATTCCCCTGCAAGAATTTACCCTGGTACGGCAGGACGGCAGCACTTTTTATGCGGAAGTGGGCGCGGTGTTGATTAATTATCGGGGGCAGCCGGCGCTGCTGGCTGTTGCCCGCGATATTACGGAACGCAAACGGGCGGAACAGGATCGGCTGGACGCTTCTATCCAGAAAGAACGAGTCCGCCTGTTGGAAACCTTCATTAGCGATACCTCTCACGACCTCAAGACTCCGCTGGCGGTCATGAAACTGAAAGCCTACCTTCTGGAAAAAACCACGGATCCGGAGAAAATGCGGGGGTATCTGCGGGAACTCATCGGGCAAATTGACCGGATGGAACGGCTGATTACCGCGCTGCACACGATGGCACGGCTGGATACCGCCCCTAATTTTATCATGCAGCCTATTGACCTGAACCAGCTTGTGACTCATCTGACCGACCAGATGCGTTCCATTGCCCGGGAACGGCAGATAGACTTGCAATTGGAGTTAGCACCTACCCTGCCCCCGTTGACCGCCGACCTTGAGCAGATTCATCGGGCGCTGGAAAACATGATTGAAAATGCGATTCATTACACTCCCTCTCAGGGAAATATTCGGCTGCGGACTTACATGCAGGACTCAAACGTTTGCTGTGAAATTATTGATACGGGTATCGGGATTCCTGCCGACCAGCAGGATAAAATTTTTGAACGGTTTTATCGGGTTGACCAGGCACGCTCCACCCATACGGGCGGCACGGGGTTGGGGCTGGCAATTGCCCGCAAAATCA
>CAZKZS010000175.1:0-9717 GCA_964557285.1 uncultured Anaerolineae bacterium
CCTCCTCAGTCCAAGCGCCAGTTGCAGCATTCTCATCCGACCAACTGTCGCTGTGTGCAGCTTCTTCACTCCAGGAACCCGTCACAGCCGCCGGTTCCGTCCAACTGGCAGTTGCAGCGCTCTCGCCCGTCCAACTTCCAGCAGCTTCACTCTCGTTTACCCAGGGACCCGCATAGTACAGCCGAAACGCTGTATCATGTGACTCGGCCTGCCCCAGCTGCAGGGCACGCTCTGCCAGCAAGGCAAACGCTGAGTCGATCTCGCTTGCAATTCCAAGCGTCCATTCCTTGAGATACGACAACGAGAATGCACTATCAGTCTCACTTGCCAGGCCGATAGCTAGGACCTTCAGCCATGTTAGGCTGAAAGCACTATCCATTTCACTTGCGAGGCCGAGCTCTAATCCCTTCAGCAGTATTAAAGCAAAAGCACTGTCCGTTTCACTCGCGAGCCCGATGACAAGTATCTTACTCCAGGTCAGCGCGAAGGCGCTATCGGTTTCGCTGGCAAGCCCGCACGGAAGCTCCTTCAGTATCGTGAGTGCGAATGCGCTGTCAGTCGCGCTCGCTAATCCAACAGGCATCTCCTTGATCCAAGTCAAGGCAAATGCACTATCAGTCGCGCTCGCGAGCCCGACAGCCTGCGTTATCCCGCTTGAAACTGGAGCTTGAAATAGGAGGAGAAGGGACATGGGCTACGCCGCGTAATGCTGGCGGATACCGAACACGCCCGCGCGATTGACGACCGACGCGCTCAGCGTGAACGGCCCAAAGTTGCGCGCCCCGATACACGTATGCGGCATCATCGCCACGGCGCATCCGCCATTGGTTCCCTGCGCCACCTGCCAGCCTTGAACGGTTTCGGCGGGCCACCCAGTCACCGATGCATTGCCGTTCCACGCGCAATAGGCGAAGAACAAAATCCACATCCCGACCGGCGAAGCAGTAATGCTGCCAGGATTGGGCGTCGTGCTCGTCGCGGTGACGACGCCGCCGCCTGACGGCGTTTGCTGGGCTACGTGCTTGAACGACAGCACGATGCCGCTCATGCTGGTTGCCGAGGTCGCCGAACTCGTCGTTGTGGGGCCGACCGATCCGTTCGAGTACTCCCATGCTATCCTGTAGTCGGGATCGGTTGTCGAGTTGGCGATGGTCGAGAAGCCGGACGGCGTGCCTGGAGCGGCCGTGCCGCCAGCGTGACGAACAACCAAGGCATAGTTGACGACGCCAGCCTCTCTGCTAGGCCGAGTCAGCGTGATCGGCGTGCCAGTGCTCGTCTGCGTCGAAACCCCGAGAAGATAGGGTTTCTTCGGGACCAGCAACATTCGATGCGCTTCGGTCAACATCAGTCGAGCTGCAAGCCCTTAACGATCACTGTAATGCTCTCGGCGTTCGCGGGCGTATAGGCGTTCTTGACGCGGACCAAGAACCGCAAGTTTGCGCTGCCGCTCGCCGTCGCGAGAATGTTCAGGTTCTGCGCGTGGAAAAATCCGTTGTTGCCAGCGTCTTCAAGCGCAAACGGCACTTTCGCCACACAGGTCTTGATCTCCGTATCGGAGACTGCGAACGCCGCATTGTCGTTGATGTTCGTCACAGCCTGGTTGAAAATCCAGACTTCGCCCTGCAGCGTTGTCGCCGGGTCGTTGTCCGTCGTCACGATCAGGTCGGTAATCAGCACCGAGCCGCTGGATTTCCGGCAAATGCCGGAGAGCGTGAACCCGCCCGTTGTTGGCGCTGACGTGCTGTCAGAAAGCGCATCGTTCGCTGCATAGGCCACCGTGTCCGCAGGGCGCGAGATGCTCGTCTGCACCGAGATGGGAAACCCGAGCGGAGAGACCCACAGCCGGCCGCCGGAAACCTGAAGCGCCTCGTAGTCGCCGTCCGTATCCGTCGTCGTCGCGGGAGTATCCGTGCGCCGCGCCATCGCGACAAGGCCGAGATCGCCGCCGGCAGACGCCTGATCCTCGGCCACGTCGAGCCGCGCCTGCGCGCCGTCCGCACCGCCCACCAGCTTGATGCGCTGATAGTGGACGCTCCCGATATCGTCGGTAGCAATGACCGGGGTCGCCGTGCCTGTGCCAGTTGCAGGGATCGTGACGTTATCTGCCATTGCAGCTTACCCCGGAATGAAGCCGCGCAGCCGGCGAAACCACTCGCGCGCCTGCTGCATCCGATCGGCACGCAGTACATCTGCGTCGGTTCCTGGCAGGTATCTCAGCCCCCAGCGTGTCGATCTGCCATCATCCCCTCGGATATGGATCGAGAAGTTGAACCGGCGCATCGCAGTCTGAAGCTCGAGCTTCATGCACTGATACGCAACCTCGATCCAGTATTTGGTTCGCTGCTGCGCCAGCAAGGCTTGCGCGTCGGCAGCAGTCGCGCCTTGCTGCTCTAACTCAGCCGGCGTGAGGCTCGCAACGACTTGCCGCAACTCGCCTAGAATTTCCGGATAGAACTTGTCGGGATCGACCAGGATCGTCCCGGCCATCGAAGGATGACGCTCAGCCCAAGCAGGCAATGTAACTTGCATCACGCAGCCCTCGCGATCCCAGAGGCATTGATCTGTGCTGTCAAGTTCGACCCATCGGTCGTTGCAGCGAAATCGTGACAGCTGAGTGGAATACGGCTCGCGTCGGCCGCAGCTTCCTCATAGGCGAAGATCAAATCAGTGAGTGTATTGTTCGTACCTCCGCCTGCCGAGCTCCAGGTTTGATCCGGGATATCCAGATCGACCCGATTGTTGGTATCATCGACTGTGATCGTGCCAGTGATACCTGTCTTGCGCGCGTAGTTGGTGAAGTTGGCTTCGGTGTTCGCGCCCGCGAGCAACGCCGAGATAGTGTCGTGATTGTTGAGTGTGTCGTCCGCCTCCGACACCTTGAGTAGCAGGATCAGCCCGTTCGCAGCGCCGTCGCGAAACTTCTCGATGAAGGCGCCCTTGGCGATATTGAAAATGAAGTCAGCCATCGAGCTTACTCCTCATCCTCACCGTCGTCAGGTGGAACGCCTTCGCGTTCCTGAGCCTCGCGCACCTTCGTCTCCTCGACTTCGATCGTGATCCGCGCAGGATACTTCTTCTTCTCCTGCTTGCGTTTCTCTTTCGAGTCCTTCGCGTCGGTCGCGCAGCCGCAGGGCATCACGTCGTAGCTGTAACCATCGCGCAGCTCACACACGCGCCCAACGGTCACGATCTCGACATAATCGCCAATGCTGATTTCAGCGAGCTGTTTCTCGTCCACATCAGCATCAGCCTTGCGCTTGTAGTCGTCCATGATATGTCTCCTGATCGGGGAAGAACCCGGAGTGTCGGGTGTCCAACACTCCGGGTTCAACGGATATTAGCCCATCCGTAAGGCAGTCACGATGACTTCCTGGGCCGGCTGAGAGGCACCGCCCGAGCTGGTCGCTCGGAGGATACCACCCGACGGAATGTTCCAGTTGGCATCGTTGAGGGTCGTCGCCCGCACGACCGCAGTATCCGAACCGCTCGTATCCAGCGCCGACGAAATGGCACTGGACGTGCTCTTGACCGTCATCACGGAGCTGGCAACGCCCGCCCCCTTCAGTACGGTCATCACATCGAGCACGCGGATCGGAAACTCCAGCGTGATATCGTTGTCGGCATTGGCGCCGGCAGCGAGCTCGAACCTGAACACGATGGGAATGCCAGGCTTGGCACTCCCGGCCGCAGCGTGCGAGATCGGCGCAACGCCTCGGATATTCCCGCCGTCGATATTCGGCTTCATGTTGTCAGTCCTCCTTAGGCGTTGAACGCGCCGATGTAGCCCTGAGTCAGGGCACCACCGCGCACTTCGAGGCCGCACTCCGTGAGCCACTGCCCCTTGATGAGATCTTCACCCTTCGTCTGGATGTTGTCCTCGAACTTGGTATCGCGGCCCTTGAACGGGCGGTAGCGGAGCGCGCTGAAGTCCACGATGAACCAGCTGTTCTTGTACAGCGAGTGCCGGTTCATGAGCGGGTGAACCTTGATGTACAGCGTGCCCTGCGGCACACGATACTCGTTGAAGTGCATGCCCCACTGCTTCGCCGTGCCGACGAAGTTGACGTTCGTGGCGCCCGTCTGAGCCGAGACGAGCTTGTTGAAGGAGTTCAGCGCCGCATTGCCCGCGAACACGATACGCTGGTCGCCGGCCTCCGACTCGTAATCGAACACCTTGGCGACCGCGTCGAGCAGCGTGCTCATCGTGTAGCCGTTGGTGAGGATCGTCGTCGTCTGGCTCGGGATGAACGCCCGGAGGCCCTTCATCGTCCGCTTCGGCTTGCCGTTCTCGCCGGTGACTTCGCTGGCCTGCCCGAAGAGCATCGCCATTTCGATCGCACGCGAGTGATCGAACGACTTGCGCTTGCGTTCATTGGCCAGCACATCGCCAGTCCGCGTCTTGGTGCCCGCAGCCGTCTTGGTCACCTCGTACACGTCCTTGAAGATCTGCGTGTAGTTGTAGTACTTGATCGGCTTACGAGACGCAGCACTCGGCTCCGCCGTACCTTCGGCGAACGCACTGCCGATCAGCAGCAGCCAGGAGTCGTTGGCGATCGCCGCTGCAGTCGTGCCGGCAGCGCCTCGACGGATGGTGAACTGTGTATCGCTGAGGACGCTCGTGACCTCGACGATTTCGTGGTTGTAGGTCGCGTTGTCCGACGACGGCTCGACGAGCAGCAGATCACCCGGCTTGAGATGACTGGCCACGCCCCAGTTGTTGGCAGGGGCACTGGTCGAGGGGTCCGCCGAGTCCACCGTCACCAGCGTGCTGGTCGTATCGTTGACACCAGTGCCGTTGACCTGCAGCCGGACGAGATCGTTCGGCTCGTCCCACCAGCTGAACTCCGCATCGTCCACGGCCTCTTTCTTGACCTTGGACATGAGGGCGAACAGCGGCGCGGTTCCGTTCGGGTTCCGCCAGAGAATGTACTCGCGGAAGTTCTTCGGTCGTTCGTCGGTGGCCCAGTCGCCTGTGCCCCGAAGGCCTGCAATCGCAGCCATTGGTTACTCTCCTGAGGGTGAAGGTTGAATTACTCTACCTCCTCCGAGGTTTCGTCCTGCTGATCGAACGCGGCAAGCGCCGCGAAGGGATTGACAGGACCCTGCACCGGAGGCGGTGTTGCCGGGCGCGAAGCAGCTGCCGGCCGGAATGGCTGGGCAGCAGGCGCCGGCGCTGGTGGTGTTGGCCGAGCCGTCGGAGTCTTGCGCAGCGAGATCATTGCGGAGGCACCAACCTCCTGAACGAACTGCTCGAGACTTGCCTTCGGATTGGCCTGCCTGAACGCGGTCCCGATCCTGATCACCACATCGCGATGATCCTTCAGGTCCGGCCAGGCCTCGAAAAACTTCGCCTCGTGGCTTTGCGAGGTCTGGCGCGCTTCGGTAACACGCTGGATGAGGGCCGGCAGGTTCTGGACCATCTGGCCCATCGCAGCCGTCACTACGTCCATGTATACCTGACTTGCCACTCGCGAAACCGTCTTGGCGAGCTTCTCGCCGTTGACCATGCCAGTCTCGGGGTCAACGATCTCCTTCACCTGATCTGCAGAGAGGTTGTAGTGCTTCTCGCTCAGCAGCGTTACCGCTTGCTCGCGATACTGCTTGAACCGCTCATGCACTTGCTCGGGCGACAGCTCAGGCTGCGGCTCGGGCGTCGGTTGCGTCGGCTGCGCCACAGCAGGTGAGGTTGGCGCTTCCGGCGTCGGAGCAGGAGCTGGCGCGGGTGCGGGAGCCACTTCGGTCGCTGCAGGCGCAGGCGCGGGGGCCGCAACTGGGGCGACAGGAGTCTCTTCCGCTTCAGCGTCAGGTCCTGCTCCATAGTCGTCTCCCGTGTCATCAGCGAGAAACGACTTCAGTCCCTCATCAACCGGCTCCGCCGGTTCCGAGGTGGGAGCAGCGGGTGCTGGTGCTTGCGTTGCCGCCGGAGCGACAGGCTCAGCTGCTGGGGTCGATGCGGGCGCTTCGGGCGACGAGGTCGTCGTCGGAGGTGTCGCGGTCGGCTTGTTCGGGTCCACTGGGGTTCTCCTCTTGTGTCTTGAGATGCTCGACTTCACTCTCTAAGCCAGCCAAGAGCAAATCAAGCAGGTTGACTGCGTCTGCTACTCCTGCAACTTTTCCGCCGAGATAGACGCGTTCCTCGGCAGTAACCTGGCTCGGGGGAGCCACGAACTTCAGCTGGTCCGCCATCATGCGAATTGTCAGCTGCTCATGCAGCATCTTCCATCCAGCCGAGTCACGCAGTTCATGCAACTCACGCAGCTGCTGTAACTTGGCAATCAGCTCGCTCATCCCGCAGGCCCCGTACCTGAGAGTTGCTTGGGAGGCGAAATACCGCCCATGCTCGTACTCGGCCCCCGCGTTGTCGGAGGCGCCACACCAGGTCGCAGCGGGATCACGCCCGCTCCAGGCATCATTCCCGGCGGAAGAACCTGGATCTTGAACTGCGAGATATTCTTCAATCCCGCAAGCTGGGCTACCCACTCGAAGATGCGCCCGATATCGTAACGCATCGCAAGCTCCGGGATCGCGCGGAACTGAGCCATCAGTTCCTTCCACAGATTGGCCTGAGCAAACCGATCAATCGGCAGCGTACCGTCCACTGGAACGTAATCGTAGTTGCCTGCGATCAACTCCGGAGTGACATTGATGAAGCCCGCGCCAGCTTGCTGCGCCAGATCACCCACGATCTTGAGCTTCATTTCAACTTCGTACATCTGCTGGGAGTTCGACACCAGCATGTCGCTCAGCGGCATCCATCCCATCGCTGAGAAGAATTCCGCCTGAGTCTTGAGCCTGTTGATCCCGAAGGTGGAACTCGTGCGGATTTCCGTCGCCGAGCGTCGCCCACGCCCGTCCACCATGCCCATGATCTGATCGCTGACACCGGAAGCCCGCTGGCCGATATCCAGCATAACTCCTAAGTCCCCCAAATGCCCCTTAGTTATATCGACCATTTGGAGCTGCGAGACCATCGTCCGCACGTCCTGCCCGTAAGCAGCAGGCTTCAATCTGATCAATCCGCCCGCAGCGGAGTCAATCATATCCTTCATCACCACACGCGAGGGGTCGACCAGCATCTGATTGTTGATCGTCTTACGCACGTTGTAGAAGTGCGAGTTAATGAGCCAATCCATCGTCCTTTGGATGGGATCGAGGATCTCGGGCAGGCCTCGCCCGAAGAGGGCATAGCCCTCCGGCTCAAGCTGTTGAACCACGAACGGAAACTTGGCGTGGTTCACCCCGAGAGGCTGGGCGCCCATCACAACTGTGTAGTCAGCAGTGACAGTAAATACCCACTTCTCGGGCATGTTCCCGGTCCCCACACCCCACTCGGTTGGGATCAGGTCCACGACGCACTCGATAGCGGGGACAACCTCTGCACGGTTCCGCGAGCTATCACGGCTCTCAGGCTCGAAGTAGTAATTGGTCGGATCCGGCAGCTCAAGCTGCCCACTGCCGGGTTCACGCGCACCGATTAAGCCACCTTCGCTCGCCCCAGTACCAGGCGCCCGCACATGCTCCACGTTCGTGTAGTATCCAGCAGCCTCACGCCGCAGGATCATGTTCCGTCCCAGCTCCACTCTTACTGCGCAGAACTCTCCCTCCTGGAAGCGCGAGATCGGCACCCGTGGGTCAGGGTAGAAATCAAACGGCCTGATATTGTACAGCCGATTGCCGTGATACCCGCGCAGTCTCCGTGTGGTTTTGATCTTCTTCGTTCGGCCCGTCGGGATCATGCCGAGGAGGAGTTCTTCCTGCTCAGCAATCTCGCTCACATAGTTGAACTCCTCATCCCAGAAGTTCCCCATGATCCCGATGCCGTACTTGCCGACATCCATCAGCCAAATGTACAGCGGCACCAGCATCCGCCCTACATTCAACTGATAGTCAATCAGGGCCTCCATCGCCTGGACTTTCTGCTGCCCCTCGCCGTGCCGCCCAGTGAACTGAAACACCGGCGTCCGCGAGAGAAACACAGTCGTCCAGTATGTATGGGAAGCCATCAATACTGCATACGAGTAAGGAATTTGCAGTGTGGTATACTGTGGCTTCCCGTTCTGCTCGCGCTCGATCCGGCGAGCCGCGTCGATTTCCTTCTCCGGCAGATAGGCTAGTGCTGCTTCCTCGTCCTTGATCCACTTGGTGTGCCTGCGCGACATTGCACGCTTGGACGATTGCACGCGGTCGCGCACCCCGGCGAGAATACGCCGATGCAATTCACTCTGGAACGGAACGCTAAGCGTGAGGCTTGGCATTACCAGCTATCCCCGTATCCCATGCCAAAAGCCCCAAGATCTCCGAAAGCTCCCTGGCCTGTGATCCCCATTCCCATTGAGCCATAGCCCACATCCCCGCCTGCTCCGGGCGGGAGGGCAACGCCTCCAGCCTGCTGAGCATTCGTGCCCATGAACGACAGCGGGAGCGGGATAATTGGCGCTGTCGTAGCAGGCGGAACGGGGGCTCGCGCAGGCGAGACCGGAATGCGCGGCTTGGGATTGATCGGCCCGAGCTGCGGGATACCTTCCTGAGGCACCATGAGATTACCGAGCGTGTTATCCGGCTGCCCCATCCCCATCAAGCGCTGGAGAAGGTCCGTCCAGTTCACGCCGGGCAATCCACCCAGCACCTGGGCCGCCCACGGGCTCAGTCCACTCGCCTGCGAGATCATGGTGCCAGCAGCTCCGTGTTGTACTGAATTGACTTGACCCCGCGCTCATCTTCGCCAGCGTCGAAATCATCCTCGTGCATGTCGATTGCAGTATCCTGCATTTCGATCAGCACGATTGCCACGATATTCAGCAAATCATCATGGCTCACATTTGGATAGTCAATGAACTGCTGGATGAATTCTGCATGCTCTCGTTTAACCCAGAGATGCTTATTGTTCGCGATCCCACTGACCCCATCATTGATGAGGTTGTACTTCGAGCGCTGGTCAGTGAACTCCTTGACTACATACCATTTCTTCTGGCTCTCCATCGCCTTGCGCAGTATCCAAGCGAGAGTCCTCTGGTATGCGATCGCTTCCACGATCCAGCGGCGGGGCCGATACTTCAACCCATGCTTGAAGAATGTCGAGATAGTCCAGTCGGGCTGATGCCCGCGCATAAGATCATAATCCAGCAGGAAGTAATCGTTGCGGATGCGCCCGACGCTGACGACGGCCTCGTAGTCTTTGTTCTGCATTCCCTGCTGAATTTGCCGCTCGCTCGGCGGAGGCACCGGATCGATCCCCGAGTACACTATCAACCCCGGCGGAGCCTGATCGTAGAATTGCAGCCAGCTCCCGATGAATAGGCTTGTCTCAGGGCTCGTAATCCGGCACTCATACTCTCGCATCCAAATGCTGAGTTGATTACGCCGGATGTAGGCTTGCTTCATCTTTCGTAGGTCGTCAGTCGGATAGCGATCCTCCCATGCCGACTGCTGCTGACCGAGCATTAAATTCTCAGTATCCCGCGTCCAGCAACCCACACGCGTGCTTGCCCACTCGGGGTCTTTGAGCGCGAGACACGAGTAATCCTCGCGATCCAGAGGAGTTTGCAGCCCAACCAGCTTGGCATCAGGCGCATCGACCTTCGGCGCGAGACTCGGCTTCAGCGCACCATATACGTTGTCGTTGACCTTCTTACGCTGCTCGGGGGTGCCAGCATTTTCAGCATCCACGATATCATCGAGGATGATGAGGTCCGGACGCCAGTCGTCAATGTTTACACC
>CAZKZS010000176.1:0-9662 GCA_964557285.1 uncultured Anaerolineae bacterium
TGAGAAGTGTGGGTTCACCCTTGACCGTGACCACAATGCAGCCATTAACATTTATAACGCCGGGGCATCGGCGTATACTAACCGAGAAACTGTAAGCCGCGTCCCTCAAAAGACGCGCCGTTTCGCTTGAAGTTAGAAGCCCCCACATTTAGGCAGGGGAGTATGTCACCATAGGGGCTATGACCGAAAAACAAACAGGTTACATAGCCGTAGTGCTATCGCCCATTTTTTTGGGCTTATCCCCCATTTTTGGGAAACTGGTGCTGCAAGGTGGAACGGACCCCTTCACTGTTGCCGCCATGCGAAACGCGCTGGTTGCCCTGATTTTATGGCTGTTTTATTTCATCTTCTGGCGTCCATATATCTATATTTATCCCGCAGGGTTAATTGCCTGTATCGCTATCGGCGTTACGAATGGCATCGGCTCAATTTTTTATTATGCAGGGCTGGATAAACTGGATGCTTCTGTCGCTCAACTGCTCAATGGAAGTTATCTGGCCTTTGTCCTCATCCTCACGCGATTGGCAGGAGGAAAATTCGGCACTCGTACCATCAGCCGGGTAGCGGTTGCCATGTTCGGGGTTTTTCTGATTACAGGCGGCTTAACAGGTCACAGTACCTGGTTAGGAATCGGCTTGATGACCGGAAATGCGCTGCTGTTCGCCGGAACAGTGGTCATGAGCCAGCGTATTTTGTACGAAATGCCTGCCCGAACGGTGACACTTTACGTCATGACGGCAATGGCATCCATTGTGTTGATATTTCGTTTACTCTATGGAATTTATAACCCTTCATGGCCGTCGCTCTCAACGGACTCGGCGCTGGCGCTGGCGGCCTTAACCGTGACCATGGCACTTTCGAGGTTATTTTTATTCTCAGGGATTAAAGGGGTAGGCAGCTTAAAAACGGCCCTGGTCGCCATTGCGGAAACGGCAGTAGCGGTTTCTGCCGCTTTTATCGTCCTGGATGAATCACTGAGTCTTATCCAATGGTCGGGGGTGGTTGCGCTGACCCTGAGTTTGTTCATGCCTACCGATGAACTGGTGCTGCCGGATGGCCGTCACATGGCGCTGCCCAATGTGGCAGGCAGTTTTTCCTTCGACCAGATGGCTTTTAGCAAAGCCTTCCGTGAAAAACAATCTTTAACCCCGCAGGAACGCGCCAGCTTACAGGCCATGTTGGGGCAGGAAGAAAAATTTAGCACGCTGGAAATGAATCAACTCAGTGGGATGCTGAGTGATGAAACCATCCGATTGATGGCAGAACATCTTAAAATGGATGAAGATAATCCGCCGAGCTAACGGCTATCTTCCCGCGCCGAGGAGTCGGGTTTGACGTTATCCGGTGCGGAAAGCAGGGGGCCGGTAGCCCCTGAGTAGTGCAAAGAAGCAATAATATCCTCACACTGCTTTAAAACCGCTTTGGCCTGGCGGGTATTGATATGCCGTAACGCCGCCGCCGCCGTTTTTCGCACCATTGGATGCGGGTCAGTTCGCAGCACATCGGCTAAAGTTTCCACGCACCAGTCCGCTTTTAACTGCCCCAGCACCGCTACCGCGTTCCGCCGCACCTGCCATTCTGACTTCCGCAGCGCTCCTAACAGGGAAACAGACGCGGGCGCACTATCCAGCGCCAGCAGCGCTTCGGCGGCGGCCAGTCGTACCGAAGGCGACAGCACAGGCGTGCGGAAAATCGCCACCAGATGCTCTACTACAGTCCGGTCATCCATTTTGGACAGTTCCTGAATCGCGCTAATGCGTTCCTGGTCGTTTCCCGTCTGCAAAATTTTAACCAGCTCTGCCCGATGGTCGGGCGGCGTGGCAGGCTGAGGCTGTGGTTCGGCTCTACCTTCCAGCGCTTCAATTGCCCCAACTAGAATCCCGCGTAACTCAGGATTAAATTCACGTTCCAGCAGCAGTTTCAGGCGGGGAATCGCTTCTATTGCTTTCATATCCCGCAGCGCGATAATTGCCCGGCGGCGAACCCCGGGGTCGGTTTCATCTAAGGCTTTTAAAATGCCTTCCACATTGCCCTGTGCGCGTAACTGCCAGATGTTTGATTTGATTGGAGACACGGGAATCCATTCCTTCGCTACGGGAATATGTTGTTAATTGTACCATATCATAGGCTTGTTTCAGCCAAATCTACCTTTTATACTGTCTATATGAGATGAGATTGGATAGAACACCATGTCAACTACATTGATAGCGATTTTTCCTTCTCGTCAGGCGGTTATTGAAGCCCTGGATTCGCTTTCCACAATGAAACTTGTTGAGGTCGATAAGGCGGCGGTGGTGGCAAAGGCTTCCACAGGAGAAATTATTGTTGTTAACAACCGGATTCAGCCCAACGAGGGGCGAAATATGGGGGGTAGCCTGGGCGCGTTGATGACCGCGTTAGGGGTGGTCCATTTTGGAGCGCTGGCTTTCCCCGGCATTGGCCCGATTCTGGCAATGGGGGCGGGGGCGCTGGTCGGTGGGTTGGTCGGCGGCGCAACCGGACAGATGGCCGCCTTTCTGCTGAACGCTGGCACAAACAAAGAAACAATTTATGCGCTGGCAGATCGTTTACAGTACAACGAGGCCGCGCTGATTCTGGAACTCGAAGAACGCGACTCGCTCCCGCAATTGCGCTGCGAATTAAGCAAAATGAACGTGCAGCTTCTTGAGCCGGAACTGGCTTAAAATTGGGCGGGAGTGTTCCCGCCCCGTTTTTATCGCATGACCGATTCTGTCACCGAGCAGGCTAGCACATTGGAAACATCATCCAGCCGCGCATAGGCCAGATGGGTGACTCCGGCGGGCAGTTCTACCGAATTTAAAATGCCGCCGTTGGCTGTGTCCATCCGATACACCTGCACGCTGCTGGTTTCGCGCAGCGCCTCTAATCCGTAAAAAGCGCCGTCGGCTTCAATCACATGGGAAAACTTTAAGTTGGGCTGCCAATGACCGAATCGCCACCCCTGATGGGGATTAATCACATAAATCCCACCCTCAAAGTCGCCGTTTTCCTCCGCTTCATAATCGTAAATCCAGTATCTTCCCAGACGCGGGTACAAAAATAGCCGCCCATCCTGTGCTGAAATGGGTTCAAGCATAACCCCCGCCTCCTGATAGGCAGGATTAAAGGTGTGGTTTCTATAATTTGCCGATAGCCGATTGTTCCACAGGTCAATGATGATAAAGTGTTCACCGTTGGTCAGGTAAAACTGCTGGTATCCCATTTCCCATACGCCTTTATAAGCGGAGGGGTTATCCATGTCATCTACGGGAATAAGTCGGCCAAATTCAAAGGTTTGCGTATCCAGACGGGCAAGATAATGCTCATTCCCTTCGGAAAACAACCCCATCGCATAAATCCCGTTTTCGGATGCGTACAGTTGAAATTCCTGAGACTCCGGCAGGTCGATACTGTTTTGAACCGCCAGCGTTGCTGCATCACGAACTTGAACGTTTAATCCGTCACGGGTGAGCAGTTGGCTGCCATCCGGTGAAGTCAGCACAAAATCGCCCATTTCAGAAGGGCAGCGTTTCTCGCCGGAAAAATCGAGCAGATGGGACAGGCGGGCGCTGCCTGTATCGGTGCTGAGCAGGATTTTTTGCCCATTCCATGTCGCGCCCAGTTCAGATACATAAAACCAGTCCGGTTTAGCTTCTGTAGCAAACAGGCTTAAGGTAGTTTTGAGTTCCAGCGTTACGGGGTCAAGCAGGTAAATTTCCCCTGTTCCTGTGACCGCCAGCAGATAGGGCGTCAGGTGAAAGCTGCTCAACACCCGCTGCATTGCCATGTCGCCCTCCGGCTGGACGTGATACCACTTGTCGTCATATTCCGACCAGCCGTTTTCGATTCCAATATAATGCACCACCTTTCCTTCAGGGTAATACTCCGTCCGGTCAAAGGTGTGGTAGCTGCTGCCATTTCTGTACTGTCGGACGAGCATATATCCCTGCCCCGGGTTCTCAGGGGGTTCAATTTCACCCGCCATAAAATCCTCAAACGCGGCCATCGACAGCAGTGCCGTCAGATTCATATCCGTGACAGCGATTTCTTCTTTTAAATCGCCGCCGCTAATTAAAATCCGATGCATCGGCCCTTTGGCTTCTGCCATCGGGCTGTGCCACACCAAAAATGAGAGCGCCATCAGAGTAACAAGAACAAATTTCACAACTCGCATTGAAGGTTCTCCTGAATGAGCTTCTACTTCTTACTACCCTCTTTTGGCGAAAGCGTTCCCAATGACTCGGCTATCTGAATCGCTTTTTCCAGGGGCAGGCCAGTTTCCAGCCGATAGGTTACATGATAAGTTCGTCCCTGTTCATCGGTCACGGTATTTTCCCAGAGCAGCACCGGCGCTTCGATGAGAAAAGTGGGGCGGCTGCGCGTGATTTTATTTTCAGTGAACCACAACAGATGTGGAGTATCTATCCAGACGGCTAAACGTCCGTTCACGGAGGTAATTTCCGCATCGTCTACTCCCTTGTAGATGCTGATTTCTGAAAGAAACTGATACAGCGCCAGGTCGATTTGCCCATCCTTCAGCCAGACCATAATCACCATCTGTCCGGTCTGATTTTGCAGAAATACCTCATCGGGCGGCCGCCTATCCCGGGGAAGATAAAGCGGAAAAGGTACAGCGTCCTGCGCTTCTGGCAGCGTCGTTTTGCCCGCTAGAATTAGCAGCGTTTTATTATGAGGAAGGGGTGTTTTTTCTTCCCCAATGTGAATCTCAATCCCACCAATTTTTAAAACCTCCCCAATGGCCGCCCGCACGGGCGGAATCGTGTATAAACTGAGCAGAATCACCGCCAGCAGAACCGCCGCCCGCCGCCATTTTAAGGGTTGACTACGTTCTACGCTGAGATGGATGGGCGGGGTGGGCGGATAGACCATTTTTTCAGCCGCACGGGTTAATAAATCTTCAGTGTTTTTGTTCATGCGCTGCGACCTTCCGCTAACATGGGATACTGCCGTTGAATGACCAGCGTTAACTGTTTGAGGGCGCGGTGCAGGCGCGACTTGACTGTGCCGGGGCGCACCTTCAAAACGTCGGCGGCCTCCTCGATAGACAATCCTAAAAAATAACGCAGATAGATAATCTCCTGTTCTGAGGGGCGCAAATGTTGAACCGCGTTCAGCACCGCTTCTACTTCGGCTTCCTGAATAAGAGACTGTTCGGCGGATGACTCAGACGTTTCAAATTTTTGTTGTGAAAACTGCCATAACGCCCGCCAGTAGCGCCCAAAATCGCGGCGGTGATTGCGGCACAAATTGGCGGTTATTCGCAGCAGCCAGGGGCGCATGGGGCGGGAGGTGTCAAAGTGATGTAGATTTTTATAGGCGCGTAAAAAAGTTTCCTGAGCGATGTCCTGGGCGTCATCCTCCTGGCGCAGCATCAAATAAGCCAGCCGAAAGACGGCCTCTCGATGCTCATCCACAATCTGCTGAAAGGCGAGGCTGTCCCCATGCCTTGCCCGGTGTATCCAGTCTGCTTCCATGCACACGCCTTTTTAGGATACTACCCCTTATTTAAGGAGAGGTTCCCGATTGGCGCAGATTTAGATTAAATTGTAAAGATGGGCATGGTTTCGCAGCCACTCCACATGAGTCGGATAGTCCGGGCAAAACTGCGCGACCAGTGACCAGAATTGAGTTGAATGATTCGGCACTTTGAGATGACAAAGTTCATGAATAATCACGTATTCAATGGCGCTTTGGGGCGCCATAACCAGCCGCCAGTTAAAATTGAGATTGCCACGCGACGAACAGCTTCCCCAACGGGTTTTTTGACCGCGTATTGTGATAGCCTGATACGAAAATCCCAATTGTTGAGCAAGCAGGGCGGTTTCTTGCGGGATATACCATTTGGCCTCCTGCCGATACCAGCTTTCCAGCGCGCTCCGCACAGTTTCGCGGCGGGCAGCGGGTTTAAGTGCTGCTGGAATTTTGACTAAAAACACCTCATTTTTATGGGATACGCTGACGCGGCGGGTTTCTATGGAGACAGCCACCTGCAAAAGGGAGTCGCGCCCATAAAGCGGCAGGGTTTCGCCGGAAATATACTGGCGGCGCGGCGCAAATTTTGCTAGATGTTTTTGAATCCAGGGCTGTTTTTCGCGCAGGATGTCATCGACATTCACTTTTGCATGGGCAGGAATAATTACCCGCAAGCCTTTTTCAGCGTCAATTTTTAAACTGATACGGCGGGCGCGGCGACTTTTTTGCAGGGTATAAAAAACCCTCTGGTCATCGAATTGAATTTCCGGCATGGCCTCTCTCACAGGAGGGCGGGGCCATACAGCAGACCCCGCCCAATAGATGGCTATTTTACGTCAAGCCATGCAGTATAAAGTTCGGTTTGACCGGATTTTATCGCCCGCAGCAGGGAATCCTGGTCCACAGGAACGGTAAACACCCGCACGCCGGTTGCATGATAAATCGCGTTGGCGATGGCGGGCATAGTGTTAATCGACGGAATTTCGCCTACCCCTTTTGCCCCATACGGGCCGTCTGCTGTTGGATGTTCGACCAGACGGGAGATAATTTCAGGGGCATGTTTGATGCTTGGCATCTTGTAACGGGAAAGCAGGGTCGTCCAGGGAACACCATTTTCCACGATAAACGATTCGGTTAGCGCGTTGCCCATTGCCATGACAATCCCGCCCTCAATCTGACCCTGTAACATCAGGGGATTAATAGCGCGTCCGATGTCCGTTGCCGAAAGCACCTTGAGGACATGCACTTCGCCCGTTTCCAAATCCACTTCCACCAGCGCGGCCTGAGTTGCATAGCTGAAGGCAATGTGCATATCGCCGCCTGTGCCAAGCGGCTGCGTTTTGGGCGCCCAATATTCATAACGAGAGCGTGGGGTCAGGTTATTCTGTTTCATCCAGCCCACTACTTCCCCAAATTCAACCGTATGCCCATTGTAGCGCATCAGACCTTCTTCAAAGCGAATTTGTTCCGGCGGCACATCCAGCAGTTCCGCCGCCGATTGTGCCAGCGCTTCCCGCAGCACTCCGGCAGCCATACGAGAGGCATTGCCGCTGATATAGGTTTGACGTGAGCCGGTGGTGGGGCCGCCGTTGGGAGTTAAATCTGTATCGCACAGCAGGACTTTGACCCGATGATAGGGCAAGCTGATTTCTTCCGCCGCACATAGATCGACCACATGAGCAATACCCTGTCCCATATCTGCCGCCGCAATTCGCACTTCTACCGTGCCATCTTCAAAGGCTTCGATTTCAGCTTCGGCTTTATCCGGTGCGCCGCCGCCCAAACCCGTATTTTTATACGCACAGGCAAATCCCCATCCGTAAGCCTTATTCCCGTCGCGCCAGCCCCACTGGAACTCCTGCATATCGTTCCGTACTTTGTCGATGGTTTCAATCAACCCCACCGAATCGCGTAAGACCTGTCCGGTAGCGGTTGTTACCCCGACTTTTTGCGCGTTGAGCAGGCGGAATTCAATCGGGTCAATACCAAGCGCTTCTGCTACCAGATCCATATTTTGCTCGACTGCAAACGCCGATTGAGTCACGCCAAAACCACGAAACGCCCCCGAAGGTACATTGTTGGTATACATGGCGTAACAGTCGATTTTTGCATTGGGTACTTCATAGGGGCCGGTGGCGTGGGTGGTGGCGCGGGTCATCACTTTATCAGAAAGAGAAGCATACGCGCCGCCATCCCCATACAGAGTCGCCTGAACTGCCGTCAACCGCCCATCTTTTTTCGCGCCCGTTTTGATCCGAATAATCGTGGCATGGCGTTTGGGATGGAAAATCAGTGATTCCTGTCGGGTATACAGCATTTTCACCGGTCGTCCAGTGACGGTTGCCAGCAGTGCGGCATGAATTTGTCCGGCAATATCTTCCTTGCCGCCAAACCCGCCGCCAATCAGCGTTCCTGTTACCCGTACCTGTTCTTCGGGCAGCCCCATTGCCAGCGCAATTTGATTTCTATCCTGATAGGGAATCTGCGACCCCACATATACGGTTAATTTTTCATGCCCCGCGACCCCTGCCGGAACACCGATAGAACATTCCGGCTCAAGGAAGGCATGTTCAATAATCGGGGTATGATATTCGCGCTCAATAATGACATCGGCTTCAGCAAATCCCTGGTCGATGTCTCCATGCCGGACTTTAATGTGCTTGAGCAGGTTTCCAGTAGGGTGATTGGGATGCAGGACGGGCGCTTCTGGCGAATGGGCATAGACCGGATCGGCAACAATCGGGAGGGGTTCATAGTCTACTTCAATCAGTTGCAGCGCTTCCGCCGCCAGGTCTTCCGTTTCCGCCGCCACAATCGCCACCGCATCCCCCACGTACCGCACCACATCATGGCACAGCACAGGCCAGTCACGGTAGACCAGCCCATGCAGATTTTCACCGGGGACATCTTCATGGGTCAGCACGGCCAGAACCCCGGGCAGCGCTCTGGCTTTGGAGGTGTCAATGCGTAAAATTTTCGCGTGAGGATAAGGGGAACGCAGCGTTCGCCCAAATACCATTGCCGGAAAAACATAGTCATCAGTGTAGCGGGCGCGTCCAGTCACTTTTTCGCGGACTTCCTGTGGCGGTACGGACTGGCTGATGACCTTGCCCCGTTCGCGTACCTCAGGCTCGTTCACGGGAAGCGGTGCTTCCCCGCGCAGTTCCCGCGCTGCCGATTTGATGGCCTGCATGACACTGGTATATCCCGTGCAGCGACAAAAGGTGTCCTTCAGCGCGATTTTAATATCTTCATCCGTTGGATTCTGATTTTCTTCCAGCAGCGCGGCGGAAGTCATAATCAGACCGGGGGTGCAAAAGCCACACTGCACCGCCCCATGCGCGATAAAATTTTCCTGTAAGGGATGCAGTTCTTCACCTGTTGCCAGCCCTTCAATGGTGGTGACGCTGCGCCCCTGTGCCTTAAATGCGGGGAAAATGCAGGAATCGACGGGAACGCCATCCACCAGCACGGTACAGATGCCACATTCTGCTTCCTCACAGCCGATTTTGGTTCCGGTCAGGCCGAGGTCATAGCGCAAAAGCTGTGCCAGCGTGCGCGATTCGGAAACTTCTAACTCATGATGTTGTCTATTGATGGTGAGATTTAATTTGCTCATGCAGCACCTACTTTAATCCTACCCCTTCGGGAATGGCTTTACCTGTGCGGGCGCGTTCGACAGCCAGTGGCAGCGTCCGACGCAGCAGCAGTTCCGTCATTTCCTGACGATATTCCGCCGTCGCACGGTATTTACTGGTGCGGGGATGCACTACTTTTAAGGCGGTTTCCACTGCCTTTTGAAGGCTGGCTTCATTGGCAGGCTGGCCTTTTAAGGTTTCCTCCACTTCGGAAATGCGGGTTGGAACGGGCGCAGTGGGGGCAATACACACCCGCACCGAGTCAAAAGTTTCCCCAGAATCATCCAGCCGTACCCAGACCGCACACCCTAAAATCGGCAGCGCGACCCCCTGAGGACGCATGATTCGTTTAAACGCGGTGGACTCATGTTGACCGCTTAAGGTAAACCGGAATTGGAGTAACATATCGCGGGTAGAGTCGAGAAGTGACTGGCCGGGGCCTTTAAACATATCCAGAATACGCACCCAGCGTCGTTCACCATTCTGGAAAATTTCAACATCAGCATCCAGCGCGACCAGGGAGGTCGTGCC
>CAZKZS010000177.1:0-9637 GCA_964557285.1 uncultured Anaerolineae bacterium
GGGGGAGGTCAAAGGCATTTGCCAGAACGACTACTGCCAATATTTCAAACATCACCATAAAATAATGCTGACGAAACAACGGCCCAATGTGATAAATGTAATTGGAAGCTAAAAAAGCCAGCCCCATTAAAACAGCAATTTCCCGCCGTTTGCCCCCGTCACGGTAAACCGCAAAACCAATCGCTCCGGCAGTCACTAAAGTTCCTAAAAAAGCGACCAGCCGCCCATACCAGTATTCGGGGCCAAACAGCCAGACAAACGGAATTAGAATCACATGATAAACGGGAGGATAATTACTCGCGTAAAAAGGCCAGGTATCGTTATCTCGATAGGGAGATTTGCCTTCACTGAGGTAGAGAGTGTCGTTGAGTTCAAACCCTTCCCCCTGATCGTAGTCAAAGGGGAATGTCATCAGCGAAAAACTGTAATAGGCATAAATCAGGAAATGCAGCCCCATCAGCAGCAGAACAAAGGCTGTCAGGGTTCGCTGTAACCGCTTCATGGTCATTTTACGCGGGGGTATCTCCCAATGGCAGCAGAGTGATTCCGACAAACACAGTTAAAATTGCCAGCGCGACCCCGACCTTTTGCGACGGACCAAAACCGCCCTGCGGGTCACTGAATCCCAGGTCATCAAACAAAAAAATCCCGACCAGCGCGACCAGCCCGCCCGCAATTGCCAGCAGACCCAACTGCCGTTTGCTCAGCGTAAAATAAAAATTTCGCAAAAATTCATACTCCCTGAATTAAGGCAGCAATACTACCATGAAACTTCTGGTTTGGAACTGCGTATAGTATTTAGAAAGATGGAGAAGGATGGAATGGAAGACAAAGACTTTTTCGACGGTGAGGTCGAAACTCCAGAGATAAGCAACACGCCCAATGCTGGCGTTGAAATTCCGGTGAACGTCCGGGAAGCAGAAGCAGGCCGTGATGTGGTGGCGGAATATGAAGCCCGCTATTACGGGAAGAAACATACAGAGGAAAAACCCGGGATGAGTTTGAAAGTACCGCCGCGCTACAAACGGGCGGTGCGACCCGCACCGATGCAGGTATCTGACAATGAAAAACTCTGGGCGGCACTGGCTCATGCCAGTTCGCTTTTGACCATTGGGATGCTGGTCACTACCGCCGGCGTGGGGTCGCTAGTCACCTTAATTATCCCACTGGCGATTTATCTGGTGTATCGTGGCAAGTCCGAATTTGTGGCCTACCACGCGCTGCAAGCCCTTGTTGCTCAGGCAGTCGCTTCTATCGGTGTCATGGTCATGCTGGTGGCAGGTACACTCATTTTTGGGATGCTCATCCTCATTTCAGTCGTCCTCATGCTGGTGGTTGTTGGATTTGTCCTGCTGCCTCTGGTGCTGATTCTGGGGCTGGTGGCGCTTGGTGCGGTGCTGCTGCTGCCACTGGTAATCCTTGTTTTGAGTATGGTTGCTGCCGTTGAAGCCTGGGATGGCCGCTATTACAAATACCCCTGGATTGGCGATTGGGTCGATACCAGCATGTACGAACTTTAATTTGCCATCATCCACTCATTCCCCATTGTGAGCCGCCTGCACCGCAGGCGGTTTTTGTGCAATTTAGAATACTCCGTTGTCAGTCCTATAACCGTATGGTACATTTTTTCTTTTAAACACTGAGGTAGTAGGAATGCTGAAAACGCATACGTGTGGCGAGTTACGGCCTGAACATAGTGGGCAGCAGGTAGTTTTAGCAGGATGGGTGCATCGGTATCGGGAGCATGGGGGCATCGTATTTCTTGATTTGCGGGACAGGTGGGGCATCACCCAGATTGCTGTTGACCGCGAATCCGCCGACGCTCATCAGGTGGCTGTCAAAGTCAGAAGTGAATGGGTCATTCAGGTCAAAGGGCGGGTGCGGGCGCGTCTGGAAGGCAAGTCTAATGAAAATCTGGCAACAGGCGAAATTGAAGTTGAAGCCCATGAAATTACGGTATTAAATAAATCTCAAACCCCGCCTTTTTACATTAATACTGATGAAAAAGTCGATGAATCGCTGCGACTGAAATATCGCTATCTGGATTTACGCCGCGAACGGATGCAAAAAAATATTTTGCTGCGGCATCAGGTAATTAAATTTATCCGCGACTATCTGGATGAACGCGGTTTTGTTGAAATTGAAACCCCGATTTTGTTTAAAACTACACCGGAAGGCGCCCGCGATTACCTTGTACCGAGTCGGGTGCATCCCGGCAAATTTTATGCCCTGCCTCAGAGTCCCCAGCAGCTTAAGCAGTTGTTGATGATTGCGGGGTATGAAAAATATTTTCAGATTGCGCGGTGTTTCCGGGATGAAGACCAACGCGGGGATCGCCAGCCGGAATTTACCCAGTTAGACATGGAAATGAGCTTCGTCGAATATGAAGATGTGCTGCAACTTATTGAAGGCATGATGACGGCCATTGTCGAGCAGGTCACGGACTGCGAACTGGTCACAAAACCCTTTCCCCGTCTGAAGTATCGGGAAGCGATGGAAAAGTACGGGTCAGATAAACCGGATATTCGTTACGACCTCTCCGCCGTAGACATCAGCGATATTGCCGGAGAAAGCGGCTTTTCCGTTTTTGTTCAGAATGTGCAGGCGGGCAAACCCGTTAAGGTGATTCGGGTGCCGGGGTACGGCGCGGAATTAACAGGCAACCAGTTACGCAAGGTTCATGCTGAACTGGAAACTGGAATCCGAACGGTAGGCGGTAAGGGGCTGGCCTATCTTATCATGCCGACGGAAGAAAACGGCGAAGTTAAAGGCCCAATTGGGAAATTCTTTTCTACTGAACAGTTTGTGCAGCTTTTTGAACGGGTCGGGGCGCAGCCGGGGGATTTGCTGCTGTTCCTTTCCGATGAGCGCAAAATTGTGTATGAAATGATTGATTATCTGCGGCGCGAACTGGCAAAACGCCTGAATCTGACCGACCCTAAAAAAATCGCTTTTGCATGGGTGGTAGATTTCCCCCTGTTTGAATGGAACGAGGAGGAAAAACGCTGGGACCCCAGCCATCATCTGTTTACATCACCTTTCCCGGAAGATGTTCCCCTGCTGGATACCGACCCCGGCAAGGCACGCGGCCAGCAGTATGACCTAACTTGTAACGGGTATGAGGTGGCAGGCGGCAGCATCCGTATTCATCGGCCAGAAATTCAGGAAAAAATCTTCGGGTTAATCGGTCTGGATGTAGACGTGGCAAAAGAGCGATTCGGGCATATGCTGGAAGCCTTCACGTATGGCGCACCGCCGCACGGGGGCATCGCGCCCGGCATTGACCGTCTGGTAATGCTGCTGGCGGGTGAACCCAATATCCGCGAAGTGATTCCCTTCCCCAAATCTCAGAACGCAATGGATATGATGTCCGGTGCGCCTTCGGAAGCCGACACCAAACAGTTAGAAGAACTGCATATTCAGCTTGCCCTTGAAGAGGAATTTTAAATGGATGCGGCAGGGGATTTTTTCACCCCTGCCACCGTTTACCCTTCCAGTAGAGGTTTTCCGGTTGCAAAATCAATGCCGAAGTAGTGACTCGTTTCTCGTGCCTGCCTGCCGATGAGATGAGCAATTTCCCGTACAATTTCGGCGGCTTCTTCATAGGAAAGTTCGGTGCGTTCCCCCAATTTTCTGGCACAGCCTTCCTCAGCAATCCCCTGATAGCTGAGCGCCATTGTGGGCTGATAGTCACGTAGGCTGGCGTTTTCGGGCAGGTGCATTTCGGTCTTAAGCAGTTCCGCCGTCCGATTCCACAGCCCCAGATAAATTTCATTGGTTGCCATTGCGTAATGGCTTTTGAGCATATCGGTGATGGCTGCCTTAAGCGCCGCCGTGAACATGGCGCGTTTTACTTTACCTGCCAGTCGTGCGTTAATCCAGCCGTCATCCTTGCCACGCCGACGATACTCTTCGATGGCCGCATCAATCGCTTTATCGGGGTCAATTGCACCGGATTCAATGACAGTTTCCGGTTTGCGCCGCACCAGGTCAACAAATGCCCCTGCTTTCGATAAATAATCTCGAATTTCTTTCAATAAAGGCCGAGCTTTGGTGAGACGAAGGTGGTAAACAATCAAATATAAACCCTTGTCTGTAGCAAATTCGGCTTGATATTCCCTACCATCTTTTCTTATATAAGACATAGTTCCGATCCAAGCGGAACCATCCAGGTGATTGCGAACTCGGATGTCGTGCCAGCGTTTGGAAGCGTTGGTTGTGTTTGTTGCCAATAAGCCGACTACCCAATCTACAATAGCATACCAGTATGTTTCATCACGGATGATGTAATCTAACTTAAAATTCCATTTTTCTGCTACAATAAGAGGTAAGGGACGTTCATCGGCATGACCTGTAAATACAACGGGAATGTCTTGCATGAACAACACCTTTCTATAAGGTTCTAGCGAAAACCCCTGTTCGTTTGTCAGATGAGGCAGGGGTTTTCCATTTACGATATATGAAAGATAACATATCCAGTTGCCAGAGTCAATAACCTCAATATATTGAGATAAATATTTAAGGTTGAAGGGTTTATGAGATGGCAGTATGATTTATTTCTGTAAGGATGTGTTTATGCCTTTGAGACTACGTGTGCGAGAACTATTAGCTGAAAAAGCAGAGCAGGAGGGAAGAAAAATCACTCCTCACAGCCTGGCGGAAGTTATTGGGGTATCTGATAACACGATTCGAGCCTATGTAGAAGATAGAGCTGTACGCCCTGATCTCCGCATTTTGGGTAAATTAAAAGAATATTTTGAGTGTTCGATTGAAGACCTCTTTGAATACGTTGACGACTTTGAATATGAAACGGACTAGACAGAGGTATCCTCTCAAAAGTGAATGGGACAGAGAGCCGAGTTTTGCAATTTAACTTTCGGATTGAATCCAGAAATTCATTTTCATGACTCTCTTATGTAGTGTATACTTCTCGTTGAAATGGAAGTATCTCACCCGTTGGGAATGTTTATCTACACCTCTATAGAGCAGTGTACGGAGTGAGTCCGACAAGTCAGGCAGAGGCATCCTCTCAAAAGTGAATGGGACACAGAGCCGATTTTTGCAGTTCAAATTTCGGGTTGAATCCAGAAGTTGGCTTCACAATTCTATTTTATGTAGGCCATAGTTCCGCTTGAAACGGAACTACCTCTCCCGCTTAAATTTCATCATCAATAGGGAGTTTTCGGAGTGTAGCTGAAACGTAAAGTTTTTGTGAACTGTCTTTTTAAAAAAGACAGTTGTCAGGCAGAGTTATCCTCCTCGAAAGTGACCGGAATTTTAATGCCTTCTTTTTGAGGAGACCGTCGCAGTCCGGCGGCGGATTTGAGGGCTTTGGTGGTCATGTCAATCTGCTTCCAGGGGAAGGGAATCCGCAGCTTTTTGGTCAGCACTTTCAAAATTTTGATCATATCCAGCGACAGTTCTTCCTGTGGAATGGATTCTTCAAGCGGGGCAGCCTCATCGGGATTTTGTCGGTTTTTAAAGTGAATTTTGGCGATTTTTCCGATAGATTGAGTGGCTGTGTAGTTATAGGTGCTGGCGACCCCAATGGAGGCGATAGGAATCGCATACTTGATGATGTTCCGTTGCAGAATCTTCAGGCCGATTTTTTTCCCCAGGTCTTGAATCGTTTTAAGCGTGCCTTTGCTAATATATTTGCGAATAGCATCTTTGGTGATAGCCTGACCGGAGATTTGTAAAATCTGCCCCAACGCTTCTACCGGAGCAATGCCCAGCGCGTATCCAAAAACCATCAGCACATCTTCCGGGTCGTTGGGGTCAAGCTGCAAGTCATAGACCACTGCTAAATCCAGCACCAGCCGCATTTGCAGCCGTGCCAGATAAATCATTTCCCCACCAATCGCCCCGATGAACAACGGCCACGCTATACCCCCTGTAGCCACCAGCGCCAGTTCGTCAGCACTGGAAGCCACGCCGGATAAGCCGCCTGCAACTGCCGCATAGCGCGTAGCGACCGAAATGAGCTTATCAGCCAGTTCATCGGCGGAAAGATCGGGATACTTTGCCTGAAAATGTTCAGCGCGAACGTTGCGCTCGTAGCTGCCTTTGACCAGAAGCAGAAGGCGAAGAAACCAGTCGCCGCTTCTAAATTCTTCGGGAGAAAAAGTTTTACTGATCTCCTTCGACTGTTCCAGTTCAGCCGTGATTTCGGTTTTTAGAACGTCCTCACTGATGATTTCGCCTTCTAACATGATGTTATTCTCCGGTTGGCACCCAGATATTTTTTACCTGGGTCGATTCACGTAAAAATTCTTCACCTTCGCCCTGATGTACCTGTGTCCAGTCTATTGGCTCACCGTAGCCGACCCAGGTGCGCTTCATATTGGAGGCGGACAGGTATTCGACATGATAACTGCCTTCGGCGCTGCCAAAGTACCACATCGCATCCACGTCATCATGTTCTACGAGAGTTTTGGTCAAATGGTCGCGCCCACCCGTCACAATATTGACCACGCCCCCGGGTAAATCGGAGGTTTCCAGAATTTGATAAAAATCGGTGGCGCTAAGGGGATATTTTTCGGAGGGAAGAATCACAATGGTATTTCCGCGTGCGATGGCGGGTGCAAGCAGCGACACAAACGCCAGCAGTGGAAATTCATCCGGGCAGGCGATTCCTATCACCCCGACAGGTTCATACAGGGCAACCGTCAGACCGCGCAGAGTGGTTTCCTGCACCACACCGCCGTATTTATCCGCCCAGGCCGCGTAAGTAAACAGGCGCGAGATGGATAACTCCACTTCCTGGTCAGCCGATTCCGGAGTTTGTCCGGACATGGTAACGAGGCGCTGAGCAAATTCTTCAGTCCGAATCGCCAGATTTTCCGCAATGTAATACAAAATCTGAGCGCGGCTGTGTCCATTTTTAAATGACCAGCCTCTGGCTTTGTGGGCGGCTTCTACCGCGTCCCGAATATCCTTGCGGTTGCCGTCGCTGACCTGCCCTACCGGAAGTTCATTCGCCCCCCAGACCGTCCGGCTGTAATTGCCATCCGAACGCACCTGTTTCCCGCCGATGTACAACTTGGGAGTACGGTCAATTTTAGCAAATGCACCGTTGCCGGAATGTCCATTTAAGGGGGCAGGGCGTCCGGGGATTAATTTGCCCCATTTAGGGTCGGGTTTTTCCAATGTCATTTGCGGCTGCGGGCGATTCTGCCATTTCGGGCGCACGTACTCATACAATCCCTCTTTGCCGCCTTCACGACCAAACCCGCTTTCGCGGTAGCCGCCAAAACCGGAGGCCGCATCAAACAGGTTGGTCGAATTGACCCAGATGCTTCCGGCTTTGATTTTGTGAGCAATATCCAGCGCTAAATTGATATTTTCGCTCCAGATACTGGCTGCCAGCCCATAGCGGGTATTGTTGGCAAGCTCAACCGCTTCGGAAGGCGTGCGAAAGGTCATGGCGACCAGCACCGGCCCAAAAATTTCTTCCTGTGCCACCGTTGCGGCGGGAGCGACGTTTGTAAGCAAAGTTGGCGGGAAAAAACAGCCGTTTTGCGGCATGGGAATATCGGGCTGATAAATTTCCGCGCCTTCTGCCAATCCTTTTTTGACCCAGTTCTCAATCGTCTGGCATTGAATCACATCAACAATCGCACCAATATCGCTGTTTTTATCCAGTGGGTCGCCAATGCGGAGTTTGCTCATCCGGCTGCGAAGTTTGTTCAGGAAGCCTTCTGCAATATTCTCCTGCACCAGCAGACGCGATCCGGCGCAGCAGACCTGCCCCTGATTAAACCAGATAGCATCAATAATGCCTTCAATAGCGGCGTCCTGGTCGGAATCATCAAAAACCAGAAAAGGAGATTTTCCGCCCAATTCCAGCGACAGGCGTTTTCCCGTTCCGGCGGTGGCGCGGCGAAGAATCCGCCCTACTTCGGTTGACCCTGTAAATGCGATTTTGTCGAAGCCCGGATGCTCTACAATGCCAGCGCCTGTTTTGTCGTCCCCTGTAACAATATTGATAACCCCGGGCGGCAGGCCGGCTTCAACCACCAGTTCCGCGAACAGCAGCGCCGATAAATTGGTATAGGGGGCGGGTTTCAGCACAACGGTGTTGCCCATCGCCAGCGCGGGCGCGATTTTCCAGGCCAGCATGAGCAGGGGAAAATTCCAGGGGATAATCTGACCCACGACCCCCACAGGCTGATAATCGCGCAGTTCCGTTTCCACCAACTGCGCCCATCCCGCATGGTAATAAAAATGGCGGGCGACCAGGGGAACATCTATATCCCGCGATTCCCGAATGGGCTTGCCATTATCAAGCGACTCCATGACCGCCAGCAAACGCTGGTGTTTTTGCACTGTTCGCGCCAGCGCATACAGATACCGCGCCCGTTGATGACCGGAAAGGCTGCTCCACCGTTCAAACGCCGCCCGTGCGACGCTGGCCGCTTCCTCAATCTCTGGCTGCCCCCCAACCGCAATTTGCGCCAGCACTTCACCCGTGGCCGGATTTTTGCTATCCATATACTTTTTCGATTTCGGAACTGCCCACTGGTTATTGATAAACAGGTTAAATTTGCGCCTGTGATCCTCTAACCAGGCGGTGGCGGCATCACTGGCTTCTGGCGCGGGGCCGTAGGACATGGAATTGAAAATTTCTGCTACATTCATCTGCTTTCACCTTTTACGCCATTGGCATGTGATGACGGGCGGCATAGCGGCCAGTAACATGGTGCGAAAGCTGGCGCTCGATGTCCCCTAATAGGGCGCTTGCCCCAAACCGAAACAATTCCGGTGTCAGCCATTCATCACCAAGTTCTTCTTTGATGAGAATTTCCCAGTTCATGGCATCTTTCGCAGTGCGAATCCCTCCGGCGGGTTTAAAGCCAACCTTGTATCCGGTGCGCTCAGCGTAATCGCGCACGGCACGCACCATCACCAGACTTACATCCAGCGTGGCATTCACCGACTCTTTGCCTGTAGAGGTTTTAATAAAATCTGCCCCGCCCATCATGCATACCAGACTCGCCATGCGAACGTGTTTCAGTGTCCCCAGTTCGCCCGTCGCCAGAATGGTTTTCATATGCGCTTCCCCGCAGGCTTCCCGCATTTCTCTCGTTTCACGGTAAAGGGCTTCCCAGTCGCCGCGTAACACATGCTCACGGGAAATCACAATATCAATTTCTTTTGCGCCTGCCGCTACCGATTCATGAATTTCCTCAAGACGCTGTTTGTAGGGGCTTTGTCCGGCAGGAAACCCTGTAGAAACGGCTGCTACAGGAATGGATGTTCCCTGCAAGGCAGCAACAGCATCTTTTACGCGGCTGTGATACACACACACGGCAGCCACCGTCAGATTTTTATCCCGCATCCCTAAGGCTTCCAGAATATCGGGGCGAACGGGCTGGCGGGCTTTTTTGCACAGCCGCAGCACATTTCCCGGTGTGTCATCACCGGAAAGAGTCGTCAGGTCAATCATGGTAATCGCTTTGAGCAGCCAGGCCGCCTGCCAGTCCTTTTTAACCGAGCGCCGTTTGGTCAGGGTTGCCGTCCGCCGTTCAACTGCACTCAAATTGACCCGCGAGTCATAGACCCAACCGAGGTCTAAGGGGATTCCGGGGTTGCGTTCCAGGGTTGTCATAGGCAAAACCACCTTAAATTTTTATTT
>CAZKZS010000178.1:0-9602 GCA_964557285.1 uncultured Anaerolineae bacterium
GGAACTTGAGGTCGTCCACAAAAACGGTTTTGCTACGTTTGCTAATTTCATCATTGTCGTTCAGGTTAATGCGCTCCAGTGGAACGGTGAGGACAGTCAGGGCAGAATCGTAGGAGGGGTTAACCGTCGCAATTTCATCCACATTGCGCGTAATCAGGGAGGAAATCGCCTCAAAATCCTGCTTTTCATCCGTATCTACTGCAATAGCAAAATTAAACGTGTCGTGAATAGTGCCTATCACGCTGTTCATAGCGATGAAAACCGCCGTCACCCCCATAAACGCGCCAACGGCCAGCGTAAGCGTGAATCCAGTGAGGGCAAGCCGTCCTTTTTTCTGGTAAATATTGGCGAGTGCCTGCCGCACCGCAGGGGAAAACGGCAGCCGATGGATTAGGCGGGCAACCCTACTCTTGCCGTAGCTGCTGGACAAACCTAAGTCGGTCATGGCGCTGAGAATGGAAACCCGCGTGCCAAGATACACGGGCAACGTTGATGCCAGCACCGGAACACCCAGCCCCATGAGGATTCCGATGGCAATGGCAGTAGGCGCTATCTTAAAACCTTCTACTACCATGCCTACCAGCGGCGCGAGCGCCAGAATCAGCAGATGCCCCGCCGGAATCCCCAACAGCACACCGGGAATCGTTCCGATGAGTCCATAGGTTAAGGCCACACCGGAATAAATTTTAAAATTGTCCTGCTGGGTCGCTCCGATGGATTTCATCACGCCGATTTGCCGTCGTTGCTCCACCAGAATCGTGTTAATAACCGTTACAACCAGAAATCCGGCTACCAGCATGGCAACCACTGCCAGCGTGTTCAGGGTGCTTGCCCACTGTTCCATTTCGGAAATATAAGGGCTTTCAGCCGGATCTTGCAGAAATACTAAATTCACTTTATAAGCCGTGTTAGCTTCTATAAAGTCCTCAAAATCGCCTTCCGCAGCCTCCGCCGCCGGAAAATTACTAAAACGTGCCACCAGCACTTCGTAGGAATCCACGCCGGAAATGTAAGCAGTGTCGGCAGGAGTCGCGTAGATATTGGAGGCGGGGTCAAACGTATAGGGATGGAAAACGATGCCGGAAATGGTATAGGTTTCTTCGGGAATGTTGTCGATGGCAGTGGCCGAATGAAGCAGCGTGCTGGCATCCAGCCCACTTAGAATCCGAATGGTGATCTGGTCGCCCACTTCAAGCTCGTAACGTTCGCTCATCCGCCGTTCAATAGCAATCTGGTGCTGCCCCTCTATCGGATAGCTGCCTTCAATCAAGCGCAAAGGTTCAATTTCCAGGGCGTCAAACGGCTCAGAAAAAGCACGGAGATTACTTTCAATGAAACTATCGTCACCGGCTTCCTGCCAGAATGCCCGTCCGAATATCAAGCCTTCTATCTCTGTAACGCCGGGGTAGCTTTGTAAAACATCAAAATCAATCGCTTCATTATGGGTTTCATCTTTCAGATCAACCCGGGCGGAAAACATAGCGATTTCGTTTTCCTTCAGGCTGCTTCTGAGGTTATCCATCATAATTTCGCTGACGGAGGTGAGAGTTACAACGCCCAGTACACCAATAAATATGCTGATAGAGACTAAAGCGGTACGGCCTTTGCGGGAGGCAATATCCCGAAAGATTTTACGAAGACGGGTTTTAAACATTGTGAATCCTCTAAGTAATATATTACTAACATACCTATACGTATTATACGCCCAAGTACGGGATTCGTTGCAGGAATCAAAAGGTGAGTAGGGACACGGCAGTGCCGTGTCCCTAAGATTACGTCTATTACTGGTAGCGCAGGATGTCAGAAACTGTTTTGCGGGAGGCCGCGATAGACGGCCACAGGCTCGCAATTGTGGTAATAACCATCATCCCGATAAGCCCGATCAGGGCAGCCTCCATCGGATAGGTCATGGGGAAGGTATCGCTTAACTGGGTTGCTTGAAGCAGGCCGTATTCAAAGAACACGGCCAGCGGCAGCCCAACCAGCCACGCAATAAATCCGACGACCAGCCCTTCCGTCAAAAACTGGATGGAAACGATAGAAGAACTTGCCCCGATGGAACGCATCACCCCAATTTCCTTCTGGCGTTCAAACACGCTCATCGAAAGGGTGGTCAGCAGACCAAGCGCCCCAATCAAGGCAATGAGGCCGGCAACCGCGCTCAAAATGGCCTGAATGGTGAACAATGCCCGGCTGATTTGTTCCGTCAATTCCACAAAGTTGAACATCTGCACCGGAATCCCCTGCTTGAGCATGGCTTCATTGATGTCATCACTCACCCGATCCAGTTCTTTAATACTGGGGTCATCCAGGGTCGTCGTCAGAAAATATCCCTGCGGAATAGGAGTCCCGCCCTCAAGACTCAGCCCTTCCAGCGCCGCCAGTTCCCGATATTCAATGCCAAGCACATCGGTGGGCATATCCCCCATCTGCTGCCGCACAATTTCTGGCAGGGTAAAAATACCCACAATCGGGTAATCCTTCGTTGTGCCGTTGGCAGCCGTTAAACTCAGCGTGTCGCCGACTTCGTAACCGCCATTTTCGGCCATCGGTTCACTGATGATGACACCCGCTTCACCGGGGACAAAAAACGCACCTTCACTGAACTCAAGGAAATTGCTTATCTGCGTATCCATGCCCAGCACCGTGACCTGACCCTCTTCCAGCGTGCCATCATATCCCGCGACTGCCAGTTGAGTCTGGTATTCATTGGGGCGGGGTGCGCCCGTCACATAACCGGAAATTCCCGCCAGCGTGCGCCAATCCAGCCAGACCTGATCAATGGGATAGTCCGAAATCCCGACGACTGTAAGGTCGGCGGTGTTTCCGGGAACTTTTAAGACCACCCTATCACCGACTTCTTTATCCATGCCAAGCGCCAGAGAACTCGATAGGATAATCCCATCATCAGCATTCTCAAGGGTCAGTTCTTCGCCCTCATCAACCTTAAAGATAAAGGCCGGATCATCACTTTCGACATCATACCCATAGGCAAAAATTCCGGGAGGCCCCCCTGTACCAACAGGCGGGTCGTACCCTTCAAATTCCACCTGAAGCTGGAAGCCGGGTTCAATATTATCAACGATGGGGTCCTCCCCCTGGGCAAAATTCTGCTCAATGACCGGAACAATCTGCTGCGGGTCGCGTCCTTCGGTGGGGAACAGACCAATTTCAACGTTGAAGCTGTCCAAAAAGCTGTTTAAGCCTGTGGTCAGGGAATTAAATACAGCGTAAATGCCCATAAACGCGCCTGCGGCAATTGCCAGCGTAATCACGGTAAAGACTACCCGTGATTTTTTGATGCTGACATTGCTCAGCCCCTGCCGTACTGTAATCGGAATAGGCAGCATCCCAATAAATTTGGCAAGGGGACCTGAGCCATAATTGGCATCAATACCCAGGTCGGTCATAGCTTCCAGAATCCTGACACGAGTCCCGAAAAAGACGGGAATGATGGAGGCCAGCACCGGAACGAGCAGCCCCACCAGAATCCCTAAAATAATGGAACTGGGGGAGGTTTTGAAGCCTTCCAGCGATGTATTCAACTGGGGAGCAAGTGCCTGGGCTGCCGCGTTCCCACCGGGGATACCGACAATCACCCCCGGAATAACCCCGATAACCCCATACGCAAAAGCGATGCCTGCATACATCAGGAAGTTATCCATGCGACTCGCGCCCATCGACTTCATCACGCCGATTTGCCGCTTCTGCTCCACCACAATCGAGCTAATGACGTTAATCACCAGAAAACCGGAGACAATCAGCGCCACAATTGCCAGAAAGCCCATGGTGCCGGAAATCTGCTGCGCCCCCTGAATCAGGCTGTTGTTTGCCGGATCTTCAGATTGCACAAAGACCGGAATATAGGGGGTTTCATCAGCAACGACGTTCGTGAAAGTTTCTTTTTGGTCCTCAGCCGTACCATAATCCACAAAACGTGCTGAAAGCACACTATAGCCTGTTGTGCCAGTGATATAGTTGCCGTCGTTCAGGCTGGTGTAAAAGCTGATCTTTGGGCTGAAGGTGTAGGGATGAAAAACAATACCCGAAACCGTCCAGGCTTCTGTTGTGCCAATTTCCTGAGTGGTTCTGGAGGGGCTGAGAACACGGAAATAAACCGAATCTCCCACACTCAGACCATATTCTTCGGCGGTACGTTTCTCGATAGCGACTTCATTTGCGCCTTCGGTGGGGTATTCCCCTTCCACCAGCCGCATCGGAATAATGGGCAAACGCTGGTCATAGGGGAAAGAATAGGCATTGATGATGCCATCATCAAATTCTTCCGCATCTTCCTTAACCTTAAAGTAGGCTGTGTTTTGAATCGACCCCATGACCTCCGTTACCCCGGGGATGTCATGCAGCCGTTCCAGATAGGCTTCGTTGTCCAGTTCGGTGCCAGTGTTCACAGTGACAAAAACATCCAGCATAGACAGTTCGGATTCTTTAATGTCCTCCCGAAGCTGGCTGACAATGATGTCGCTCAATGAAAATAGGGCAATCGTTCCGGCGACCCCAATAAAAATGGCCGTAGAAACCAGCAGGGTACGGCCTTTACGGGCCAGTACATCTCGAATGATTTTTCTAGCGCGGGTTCTAATCATAGATAGTCCCCCTATCTCCTCATGTTGATAGTCTGTATCTAGTACGATGAAACAGCGTTGAAGTTTCAGACCGTTTAATCTTACTACGCGGCTATTAAATTGCTATCCCCTTACTGATAGCGGAGAATATCGGATACCGTTTTGCGGGCGGCGCGAATGGAAGGATACAGCGTGGCAATGATAGTCACCAGAAAAGTTCCCATCATGCCCAAAATGGGAGCAATAGGGGTGTAGCGGAAGTTAATCACTTCCCGGAAGGGAACAGCATTAATTAGCACTTTGCTTAACAGGTAGCTCAGAGGAATCGCAATCAGCCAGGCCACGAATCCGACCAGCATCCCCTCTACCATAAAAAGATTCATGATATTTTTTGAGGTGGCGCCCACCGAACGCATCACACCAATTTCACGCTGCCGTTCAAAAACACTAATCGAAGTAATGGTCAGCAGCCCAATTCCCCCTACAAAAGCCATCAGCAGCGACGCCAGATTCATCACCAGCCCGATACTTAAAATCGTTTGGGTAATACTGTCCGCAAACGCCACCTGATTATTATAGGCAGGAACAGGGGCAAGCGCGGACGGCATATCTTCAGGCGGACTCTGTGGGTCGGCTAAATCAATGTAATAGGTGGTGGGGGAAACAGTGCGGTAATCCAGCGCTTCTAAGCGTGCCAGTTCTTCCCAGTACATGGCAATCACTTCCTGACTCTGCCGCACTTCCTCCGGCACACTCGTCCCAAACATCATCAACTGGGTGGAATCCACTTCGGTGATGGCAAGCACAGGGTAGGCGGCGCTTTCATCTTCCGTTTTTAAAACAATCGAGTCCCCAACTTCATAACCGCCCTGTTCGGCCACCTTCTGACTCAGGATCACGCCCGGCTGTTCGGCGCTAAATTCGGGTGAGAGCAGCCTTCCGGCACGTTCATCAATCCCTACCGCCCAGATGTCTCGTTCTTTTAAGGTTTCCTGCTCCGAATCGATTTGTACGGTGTCCCAGTAATTATTAGGAACGGGCGCATCCCGCACCACACCGACAAAATTTTTCAGGGTTTGCAGTTCCATAAAGGCCAGTTCAATCGGAAACTCAGCAATACCAATAATTTGAAATTCGCCTGTTTTTTCCAGGACATGCAGTTGCAGCGAGTCGCCTACCCTTTTGTCAAGTCGTTCGGCCATGGCCGGAGTAATGACGATGGTATTGCCGTTGATGTGGCCGCCTTCCCATAGAGTCCCCTCAACCAGCGTCAGGTTCGAGAGGTCGGATTCGGTAGTAATGCCCGTTACAAAAATACTGTCCCCGTTTTCTTGAGTCGTGTCGCTGTTTTCTTCTCCTTCAGCGACCGGAGGATTTGGGGCGGCTGGTTCGACTTGCAGTTCAACTGCTACCCCCGGTTCAATGGTACGAATCTGTTCGCGCTGGTCACTCAAAAGTCCCTGTACCACGTCCAGCACCTGAAGGTCGGCATCGGTCACTGAAACCGACACATTCAGGGTTTCCCGAATATCCACAATTACGCCGTTCAGCACGTAAAACACCGCGAACATGCCCATGAAGGCGGCAGCGGCCAGCGCTAATGAAAACATGGTCAGCGAAAACCGCCCTTTGCGGCGGGAAATATTGTTCACGGCCTGGTCAATGGACATCGGGGCTTCAACCCGTCGCATTAAACGCGGGACAATGCCTTTGCCGTATTTCAGTTCAAGCCCCCGGTCCGTCATGGCCTTCACAATGGTAATTTTTGAACCGTTATAAACGGGCATGATGGCGGCTAGCACCGGAACGAATAATCCCAGCCCGAACCCCAACAAAATAGGCAGTAGCGGTGGGGAGGTATCCTGCAAAATAGTGTTGGCAAGGGGAGCAGTGGCTTCCGCCGCCCGCCGCCCCAGAGGAACGCCTACTATCACCCCCGGAATCGTCCCGATGAGGCCGTACATAAAAGCAATACCAAGATAAATTGCGTAAATATCTCGTCGGGTTGCACCGATAGCTTTCATCGCGCCAATCTGACGCTGCTGTTCGGCCACGATGGTGGTAATCACATTGGTGACCAAAAAACTGGCGACAATCATGGCTACCACCGCTAGAATCAGCATGACGCGGCTGAAGCGGCGAATCCCCACGATAAAAGCATTTTCCTGTGGGTCATCCAGCAGATAAAACACAATTTCGTAGGAAGTTTCGCTGGTGACAGCCCCACGAAACCGGGAGGACTGCTGAAGCGCTTCTCCAAAATCCCCAAAACGCACATACAGCGAACTGTAGCCGTTAAACCCTAATAAATCCTGTGCATCCTGATAGGTGGTATAAACGCTTTTATCCGCGCCTTCGCTGCCAAAATAAATGTAGGGCTGGAAAACAAAGCCGACAATTTCTAAGTTTTGTTCCTGCCCCCGATGATTCTGCACGACCAGCGTATCGCCAATCTGAAACCCATGTGTTTCGGCCATACGCTGCTCAATCGCCACTTCGTCATGCCCTGCCAGGGGGTAGCGCCCTTCTTCCAGCCGAATCGGTTCAATTTCAATGTTGGGGAAGGGTTCAGAGTAGGAAAACAACTGCCCTTTTTGATAATCAGTTTCGTCGGGATGCCGCCAGTTTAACTGATACACGGCCTGCCCTTCCACGCGAGTCACTTCGGGCAGCAGATTTAACCGTTCCAGATAGACTTGATTTTCTTCATGACTGAGGGGTTCGGGCGCATCGAGATAAATTCTCAGCATCGCCATTTCGGAGGTTTTTAAATCCTTATCCATCTGGCGCGTGAGCATTTCGCCCATTGTGGTCAGGACGACCACCCCCAGCACCCCAACAAAAACGCTGGCACACACCAGAACCGTGCGGGTCTTGCGGGCGAGAATATCCCGTTTGATTTTACGCAGCCACGTTCGATTGATCATCGAAAAAAAGGAGGCCATCCGACTTTGACCCTATTCTAACAAATAGAAGATAAAAAACGCCTTTTTCTCATGAGCTTTTCACAGGTTTTTTTGCGGTTAGCCAGTAGACGTGTCATGATTAGGGCTGTTATGCGTCGTGCGATTTTTTTCCTGATTCTATGGGTTGCTTCCTTTGGGGCAGGTGGTCAGGATTTGCAGCCTACCCTGCCGGAAATTGTGACGGTTGCTGCCAGCTTTGATTTTGTGCTGGCTGCACCTGAACTGGGGGCGCTACAGGAAGCCTCCATCGTCAGTGGTGAATCCATTACGGTGCTGGCGGTTGACCCTACGCTCACCTGGTACTACATTCGTACCCAGAATTTTGTTCATGGATGGGTGCGTGCCGAAACCGTTGTGCTTTCAGAAGTCGATTTGAGGAAACTGGTCATCGTGCCTGCCCCTGCACCGGGAAGTTTTGCCGGACGGCGCAACGTTGCCCTGACCTGTGGACGGGTTGAACTGGCCTACACCAGCGCCCCGATTTATCTGGTGTGGCGGTTGGGGTCGGATACGCGCGAAGGGGTGCAGCGTATCGCTGATACGGTTGCCTTAAGCCTTCGTTTTAATGAACAGCAAATTCCTGGCGCTCCGACCTATCCTGAAATGCGTTTGGATGTACAGCGCTACTCGCAAAACCCGACTCGTTATGGGGTGACATGGCGAATCCCGCTTGGGGTGCTGCCGCCGGGGGTATATAACATTACCCATACCTTTAGCGTCAGCCCTGAGCCGTCCGACAATGTATATCTGGATAGTTATGTGGCTGGTGAACCCGCAACCTGCCAGATTGTGGTGCATGTGCCGGAAAACTATGCCCTGATGCCGTTATTTGTTGAAAATTCGCCGACACCCACCGCTTCTTACACACCCACTTCTACGGCAACCTCCAGCCCGCTTCCGACAGATACCGCCACCACGACGCCTAGCCTGACCGCCACTGCAACCCCAACGGACACCCCAACCTATACGCCTACATCAACCCCGACTCATACGCCTACCGCGACTCCCACATTGACCGTCACCCCGACCCATACGTCTACGGCGACCCCCACCCCGACCAATACACCTACTCCTACACGGGCGGTTTTTGCCGAAATTGCAGTCGCCATCAGCGGGATTGAAGTATATGCCCTGCCGAATCGCCGTTCGGGGCGACTCTTTGCAGCTTTCCAGACTGATTTTGCGCCTTATGTGGCAGGCCGTACCGCCGATTCTCAGTGGGTGTATCTGTATTACTTTGAAGGGCAAGCACTCCAGGATGGATGGGCAGTTACCCGTCAACTGGTCCTAACACCGGAACAAATCGCGGTGCTGGAAATTATTGACCCGCAGAATCCCCCACCTCTGCCGACTCTGCCTTACAACGCCGCCGCAGACCGACCTGGCAGGGTAGACGGGTAACAAAAACTCTGCTAAGTTAAAAAGGCAAATTACTGGAGTATCAGCATGACCAAGCAATACCCTTCCCCTCCCGCGATGCAAATTGACCCCAGGAAAAAATATCAGGCGATTTTTAAGACCAGCGTTGGGGACATAACCATCGAATTATTTGCCGACAAAGCCCCCATTACGGTAAATAATTTTGTCTTTCTTGCCCGCGATGGCTACTATGACAACACCATTTTTCATCGGGTGCTTGAGAACTTCATGGCGCAGGGCGGCGACCCAACAGGCACAGGGCGCGGCGACCCCGGCTACCGTTTTGACGACGAAGCCGGTGCGCTGGCCGGAAAACATGATAAACGTGGCATCCTGAGCATGGCAAACGCAGGCCCGAATACCAACGGCGGCCAGTTTTTTATTACTCATGTGGCGACCCCCTGGCTGGATGGCAAACATGGGGTGTTTGGTCGCGTGGTGGCAGGCGAAGATGTCCTCATGAAGATTCAACTTCGTGACCCGCAGCGCGGCGGCGACGCCACCAAACTCCACACGGTTGAAATTGTAGAAAGTTAGCCCTCTCAGGGGCGGGACCCGATTTAGACCCTCACCCCCGGCCCCTCTCCCACTGCTGCGCGGGGCGAGGGGAGTCAGAAGTCCCTCGCCCCGGGTG
>CAZKZS010000179.1:0-9601 GCA_964557285.1 uncultured Anaerolineae bacterium
TGCGGAAATGCTGGCCGAACGGCTTACCGAAGCTGGTTTAGAAGTCGGCAGTATTGAATATATCGGCGTGCCACAGGGAACACCCCCTGCCAATATGGTAATGCCCCCCTCTGACCATCTGGTATGGGAGAGAGACAAAATTGTATTGGGCTATATCCATGAAGTAAAACCCCATCCCGACGCGGACCGGCTGGTGCTGGCAATGGTCGATCATGGCACGGGGGACATCGAACAAATTGTGACGGGAGCGCCAAATCTCTTTCCATACAAAGGCAAAGGGGCGCTGAACCCGCCCATTCCCTGTCCGATTGCCCGTGAAGGGGCGGAAGTCTATGACGGTCATGCCGATGAACCGGGCAAACGGATGATTCTCAAAGAACGCAAGATTCGCGGCATCCCGAATCGGCATATGGTGTGTTCGGAAATGGAACTGGGAATTTCCCAGGAACATGAAGGCGTGCTGCTGCTGGACCATGAGGATTACCAAACGGTTGCTGCCGGAACACCCTTTCAGGATGTGCTGGGGGATGTGATTTTGGAAGTGGAACTGACCCCGAATCTGGCGCGGTGTTTCAGCATCTTAGGCGTGGCGCGGGAAGTTGCGGCATTGTATGACCTGCCCCTGCACGAACCCGATTACACCCTGCCCGATATGGACAGTGATAAAATTAAATCCTACGTCAGCATTGACATTCGTGAGCCGGAACTGAATCCGCGTTTTACGGCGGCCATGTTAAAAAATGTGGAAATCAAACCGTCACCCGCCTGGATGCAGCGCCGCTTAAAAGCCATCGGGCAGCGCCCCCTCAATAACATCGTGGATGTGACCAACTATGTCATGTTCGAGATTGGGCAGCCGACTCATGCCTTTGATTATGATGTACTGGCAGACCGGGCGCGGGGTAAAAAACCCACCATCATTACCCGCCTGCCGGAAAAAGGCGAACGGCTGACGACTCTTGATGGTCAGGAGCATGTTCTGCTGCCGCACAACCTGCTGGTGGCCGATGAAGCAGGAGCGCTGTCCTTCGCGGGCATTATGGGCGGTCTGGAATCCGAAGTGCAAGACCCGACGGAAACCGTATTAGATGCTGTTGGGATAGAGATGACCGGAGAGGAAGAACAACCTGTTTATGGCAAGGCTTCAGCCCGTCCACGCGGCACGGAAACCGTGCTGCTGGAAGCGGCAGCATGGAATTTCATCGGGATTCGCAAAACCCTTTCCAGCACCAAAATCCAGAGTGAGGCGGCCGCCCGTTTCAGCCGGGGAGTGCATCCAGCAATGGCCTTACGCGGCCTGATTCGCGGCCTGAAACTGATGGCAGAAGTCAGTGGCGGCACAATTGTCCCCGGCATTATCGACGCCTACCCTCTGCCAGCAGAAAAAATCGTGGTTGACCTGCCTGTGAGCGAAGTCAGGCGTATTCTGGGCTTTGACATTTCCCAGGCTGAAATCGTCGATATTTTACGCCGCTTGCAGTTTGAAGTAACCGAAAATGGGGCGGTGCTACACGTTACTGTTCCCGATCATCGGCTGGATATTGGCGAAGGGGTAATTGGGCAGGCGGATTTGATTGAGGATATCGCACGAGTATATGGCTATAACAACATTCCCAACACCCAGATTAGTGATGCCCTGCCCAAACAGCGCCGCAATTTAAAACTGGAACTGGAAGAACGCACCCGCGATATTCTGGTAGAGGCCGGACTGCGTGAGATCATGAGCTACCGCCTGACAACCCCCGAACGGGAAGCTCTGCTCACTCCCGCAGGCCAAAAATCATCCTGGGGGGGCGATGGTTACATTACGCTGGCAAATCCGATGACCACCGATAAAGTAGTCATGCGTCATACGCTGATGGCCGGACTGCTGGAAGTGGCGGAGAAAAACAGTCATCACCACAAACGGCAGGCCGTTTTTGAGATGGGACAGGTCTACTATCCGACGAAAAATCTGCTGCCAGACGAATTAACCCGCCTGGGCATTTTAATGATGGGGGAGCGCACACTGGAAAACTGGCAACACAACGGAACAGGTTGTTATGATTTTTACGACCTGAAAGGCATCATCGAAACGCTGGTTTCGGGTCTGCATGTGCCGGAAGTCAGTTACACCCCTGCTTCTCATAACTCTTTTTACCCGGGACGGACGGCGGCGCTGCTAATTAAAGGGAAAGAAGTCGGGGTGTTGGGTGAAGTGCATCCTCTGGTGCGGGAAGCCTACGGGCTGGGCATGGATTTGAGCGTTCCGGTGCTGGCGGCGGAAATTGACCTCGATGCCCTGCTGAATCAGGCACAGGAGGCGCACAAAGTCCGACCTATCCCCACGCAGCCCGCCGTGTATCAGGATATTTCGTTTATGGTGGATAAAAACACCAGCGCGGCCAAAATTGAAGATGTGATTCGTAAAGCAGGCGGTGAACTGCTGGTGGATGTACGGCTGTTTGATATTTACACCGGAGAACAGATTCCGGCGGATAAAAAATCCATGGCCTACGCGCTGACCTATCAGCATCCCGAAGAAACGCTAACGGATAAACAGGTCGCCAAAACACACGAACGAATCGTGAGAGCGCTGGAAAATCAACTGGGCGCCAAACTCCGCGCGTAATCCTTTTCCTTTGGGACGGGTTTTCCCCGTCCCTTTTTTTGACCACTGATTGAGCAGTTTTTGGCCTGTAGAATGAACATTGATTCCTCCTACTATTAAAAAAATAGAGAGGAGGATTTTTTCATGTCAGCCCAGAATAAAGCTATTGCCCGCCGTTATCTGGAAGAAGTGTGGAATCAGGGGAATCTGGATGCTGCCAGGGAAATTGTTGCTGCTGATGTCGTTGGGCATGTTGGCAATCATCGTTTTCAGGGGATAGAAGTGCTGGAAGAACGTGTAACAGGTGGACATGCCGCTTTTTCCGATTTACATTTTGTTGCGGAGGATGTGATTGCGGAAGGGGATAAAGTTGTCATTCGCTGGCGACAAACGGGAACGAACACTGGAACATATATGGGACATCCCCCAACCCACCGCACTTTAGAAACCACAGGAATCAATATTTTCCGCATTGTCAGCGGAAAAATCGCGGAAGTATGGGTCAATTCAGATGATTTGGGTGAAATGCATCAGTTAGGATGGATTGAATGAGAGGGGAGAGGGGCATTTGCCCCTGATTCCCGCATTATTTTTTGTGGTTTCCGGCCAGCGCAGTCGTCAATCCGAGGCCGATATATACCCAGCCCGCAAAATAACGCTGCAAACGCAAAAATTGCAGGTTGCCGCGCAGCCAGCGTCCCAATGTGCCTGCGGTCAGCGCGTACAGGCCATCAGTACAGATAGCCAGCAGGACAAAAATTGTCCCCAGAAGGAGGAGTTGCACGGTTACTGACCCCTGAGAACGATCCACAAACTGAGGCAGAAAGGCAAAGAAAAACAGACCTGTTTTGGGATTCAGCACATTGACCACCACACCCTGAGAAAAGGCACGCCCTAAACTGCTTTCTATTTCCGACTCAACCTGATGGACATTTTCTTGAGAAATAAGGCGGCGAATTCCGAGATAAATGAGATAGGCCGCCCCCAGATATTTTACAATACTAAAGGCCAGCGCTGACGACAGCAGCAGCGCAGACAGTCCCAGCGCGGCGGCAAAAACATGAAATAGCGTGCCAAACGCTAATCCAAGCACAGAAACCAGCCCTGCTTTACGTCCCTGGTCGATGCTCCTGGCAATCACATACAAAACGGCTGGTCCCGGTGTAAGCAGCAAAATGAGGGTCGCTGTTAGAAAGAGGGAAAAGTTGGATGGCATGTTCAATCTCCGCAGCTATGAACTCAAGATAGCGATCATCAACTTAGCCGTCAAGCAAGCCATTTATTTTAGTACGCGGGAAGGTTTGTGCTACAATGAGTGACGAATTTCCGGTGAAATTTTATGGATGATGTTGCCTCGCTCGAAATCCTGACGAATATTGACCTGCTGCGGAATCCGCGTGCGCCTATTGAAGCACGTCGGCAGGCGGCCGATTACCTTGCCAGACATCCGAACATGGTGGCGCTGCCTGTGATTGTCAAAGCGCTCAACGACCCGGACTACAACATTCGTAAAAGTGCGCTGGCCGCCTGTGCCTATTTCCAAAGCCCGTTAACCGTCGAAGCGCTGATTCGGGTGCTGCGCGAACGAACTTTTTCCGAACGGGAAGAAGCCATTCGGATTCTGGGCAGAATTAAGGATATTCGGGCGGTACAGCCCGTATCTGATGCGCTGTTATATTCCGATTGGATGTCGATACGCAGTGCGGCGGCGACTGCCCTGGGAGAAATGGGGTATGATGAAGCTCTGCCCGCCCTGCTGGAAGGCTTAGGCGATTTTGAAGCGCCGGTGCGGGCAAATGTGGCGGAAGCGCTGGGACAAATCAGCAGCGAAAAAGCCATTCCTACCCTTATTCAATCCATGCGCCACGAAAAAGGCTGGAATGTACGGCATATGGCAAACGCGCTGGCAAAAATTGGTGAACCGTCAATGAAGCCTCTCATTGGGGTGCTGGCAAACCGCGACGAAGACCCCATGCTGCGCGAAGTGGTGGCGGATACGCTGGCCGAAATTATTGAGCATCATCCCAATCCGGGCAAAATACAGGCATCTATTAAACTCACGGTGGATTTGCTGGTGGCGGAACTGCCCAAACGCCCGAAAAGTATTCGCAGCCATATTGCCCGCGCAGTTCTCACCCGCATTAGCGGCATCGTGGCCGACCAGTTGATTGAAGCCTTTGCCAATTCAGACCCCGACATTCGTGACCAGGTAGCCTATATTCTGGGAGATAGCAAAGACCCCACGCTCAACGAAAAACTCACGCGGGCGCTGCATGTTGCCAACGAACGGGTAGCATCGGGCGCGGCGCGGGTGTTGTATTTTCGTGGATTAAACCCGCGTGATTATGGCTATGCAGGGACACTTTAATACGCCAGTTCCTGATCAGGGGACTCCCCTTTTTCGTCTACCACGTCGGGATATTCCTCTCCCGGCTCCGGGTCTTCAATAGACATGACTTTAATCAAAAACTGGTTGCGCTCTCCTTCACCGAAGATGTAAATAAACATCTGTTCTTCTTCCAGTTCTAGCTCATCCAGAAGAATCTCCTGAAGGTTGTGGTCAGGCGGGGAAATCAGCGCCCCTTTGTCCTCAATATCATCACTTAAGTAAAAGTAATAGGTGTCGTCCTGTGACCATTCAAAGGCTTCCAGAATAGCCCGGTGTAAGTCCGCCAGGGTTTGCTCTCCGAGGATAGCGATTTCCCGCCATACTCCTTTTGCCCATGAGAGGCGGACTCGTAAAATATAAAGGTTATCCGACATTCCTGTTCCTCAACTTCGTGCTACCCCTATTATAAGTTAAACAGAATTTCGTCAATAGATTAGCGGGAAATAGCAGCCACCAGTTCACGAAACGCCGTTTTGTAATCACCCGTAAAATCAAAACGCGGACGGCTGCGAACGGATTCCGGCGGGTCAACCGACTCGGCAACCGCAATGATAATCGGCTTACGCTGCTCAAGATAGTATTTAATCACATCCTGAATACTGGTGGTTTGCGTGGCAAAAGGTGACAGCACTACGACCAGATGGGTACATTGTTCCATGGCTGGATGAATCCCGCCCGCCCATTTTGTATCATCGGCTTTTTCACCATTATCCACCCACACCGGAATCCCGATTTGTTGAAGTTCCTGCCCCAGTTTGTCGGCAAAACGAGCCTGGGTTACATCGGCGGCAATATAAGCAGCTCTGATTTTTTTGCTTTTGGCGGGGACAACTTCCACAGGCTGCGGCGCTTTTAAATTGTGATGCAGCGCGGTGCGTCCCATACGGAACATATTTGAGCCACACACCGGACAAATGCCCTGCGTGCCGGGGCGTCCCTGGCTTGTCCAGACGGCTTCCGGATTCTGCATCATCCGTTTTTCTTTACAGGAAACACAGTAGGCTTCAATGGCTTCAAACCCATTTTTCTCTGTCATATCACCTTCTACCATGAATTGACTTACACTTGAGCATAAGTATACTAATTGTGGCACAATTGGGCGTAATTGAGGAAAAAGCATGACAGACCAACCGGAACAACTGATAGCCGCCATCGGCCAGCAGCAGACAGATTCTACGGCTCGCCTTAAAGAGGTCATTGCTGTAGCAAACACGCCGGAAGAACTTGGTATTGCACCGGGGATCGTTTCGGACATCATTTTCAAAATTCTCTTTAACGAAGGGGAAGCTACCCTTAAACGTTTATCCGATGTGATTAAAGTGCATGGACGTATCATTGATGTCCTGGTCGAACAAATGCAGTACGAACATATGGTTGAAGTCGCCAAAGCGGGCAGCGCCAACCGTGCCACGTATGCTTTTTCCCTGACCGAAGAAGGGGCAAAACGCGCCCGTGATGCCATGGAACGCAACCTGTATATTGGCCCGGCGCCTGTTTCCATCGAAAAGTATAATGAGGCCATCGAACTGCAATCTCAGAATAAAATTCGGGTGACACCTCCCGAAGTTAAATCTGCCCTCTCACATCTGATTCTGCCAGATAATTTTCACCGGAGCATTGGTCCGGCCATCAATGGGGGAACATCGTTGTTTTTGTATGGCCCCCCCGGTAACGGGAAAACCACCGTTGCGGAAGCCATCGCCAAAATTATCACCGGAACTACGCCCGTTTTTATGCCCTATGCGGTAACGGTTGCGGGATATATTGTGACGATTTTTGACCCCCTGATTCATAAACACGCCGATGTTGATCCGAATAGTGTTGCACAAAACTATGGACGGGTTGACCCGCGCTGGGCAATTATTGACCGTCCCACAGTGATGGTCGGTGGTGAACTGACGATGGACGCGCTGGAACTGCGGTTTGAAGAACTCGCCAAGTATTACGAAGCCCCGCTTCAGATGAAAGCCAATATGGGCATGTTCCTGATTGATGACTTTGGACGCCAGCAAATTAGTCCGGCGCAGCTCCTCAACCGGTGGATTGTGCCGTTAGAAGCACATATCGACTTTTTACGGCTGCGTACCGGACAGGCCATGCAGATTCCTTTTAAGCAGTTGATTGTCTTTAGCACCAACCTTGACCCGGACGATCTGGTAGATGCTGCGTTTATGCGTCGTATTCAAATGAAAGTTGGGGTACACAGTCCCAGCGAAAGTATGTTCCGCAAAATCTTCCTGTCGATGGCACAGACGATGGGCATCCCCCCTGACAGAGAAACCTATGCCTATCTGCTGAAAAAATGGTACGAAGAACCCGGGCGGGCTATGCAAGCCGTTCACCCGCGTGATCTCCTGCGAATTGTGAAAGCCCTGTGTGAATACGAAGGTATCCCCCTCCGTATGACGCCCGAACTCATGCGGGAAGCCTGCGTGAACTACTTTGTTTCGCAGGAGGGGGATAACGCAACAAGATAATAAAAAGCTGTAAAAAATTCCGGGAGGGACGGTGCTTCCCGGAACTTCTATATTTTTTAGCTCGTTTAACAAATAGAGAGTTTTGGATTAGGAGTTCCCATGAAAAGCATAGGTTTCTTCGCCGTTGTCCTGCTCCTCGTTTCCACGTTCGCCCAGGCCAGCGTTTTTGGGCAGAGTAATGTTTCCGATGACACGTTCGTAATTACATGCGATACAGGTGAAGAAATCATCGGCGGGGTAAAATTTACCTTTCTGAATATCAATCCCGGTTATACCTATCGTGTCACGGCGGTGGGTATTGATGATTTTGACCCCTCGTTAGCCGTTGTAACTGCCCCCGGTGAAGGTCGCTGTAACGATGATGAAGTCAGAGCAGCAGGCAGCGAAGTTGCTGTTCCGGGGTTCGGGCTTCTGACGGCCACCAACCGCACCGCGCAGGTGACGGTCAGCACCCCCCGCGCCGGAAATGTGGATGTCATTGTGGGCGGGTATCAGGGTGCGACCGGCCAGTTTGCAATGGTCATTGAAGGGCTGGCAATTAACCCGCGTGATGAACTGGATGGTTTTTTGATTTCCGTGCCGACGGTGGTACAGGAACAGGAAATTGGGGTGTATATGGTCAGCCGTTACACCAACCTGGACTCATACATGATGCTCTGGCAAGGGCAGGGGCTTCAGCACGACCCCATTGAGTTTAACACCATAGAAGCCTTACAGGATTGTGATGATGTGGCCGTTGGAAATTGCAGCACGATTCCGGCGTTCCCGGGCGGCGGCGTTTCTATCGCCAACGGCAACACCTATGTGGCTGGCTCAACCGATTCGGGGATTGTTCTCATCCCCAATTCTAACGAAAAATTCCTGTTTGCTTTTGGCTCATCTAACGAAGGCTCGACAGGCGATTATGCCATCATCGTGACGGGAACAGTTCCCGGCAGCCTGACCGAAACGACCACGACCACCACAACGACCAATACAGGCACAAATACCACCTGTAACAATGTCATCAGTTCGATTGACGTTTCCACGCAGTACGACGAAACGTATAAGCCGGAAAATCTGCTGGATAATAATCCTGGCACGAGCTGGTCATCTTCCTCTATGGAAGGCGAACAGTATATTCTGGCCTTTTTTGACCGTGCCTACACTATTGACCGCATCCTGTTTAACACCTACTCTGCCTCACCGGGGTTTGAAAAAGACTCGATACGCGGATTTGAACTGGTCATCATCGGCCAGAACAACAAACTGACCACCATTTTTGTTGGGGAAGCGCAGCTTCAGCAGGGGTATCAGGAATTTACCTTCCCGCCCGTTACCACAGACCGCCTGGGGATTAACATCGTGAGCAATCACGGCGGCACGACCTATGAGGCGGCTGACCTGATCGTTTGCGGCCAGTAACTTTCACCGTAGCGGCGGAGCAAAACCGCCGCTACTATTTATCCCCATGAAACTTTTTGGCTTTTCCTATAAAACGGTTTTGGCAACGGGCATTACGCTGCTAGTGCTGTTGGCTGCCCTGTGGCTGGATTTAAAAAATGAAGGGCTGGCCTGGGATGTCCTATGGAATGTGACGGGTGAACGTGAACCCGCCGCGCAGATTCTGGGGGCTGCCCAATATCTCGCCACATATACCCGTCCCGCGCCGGAAACCGCCCCTTACGCCAAGATTCAGCACCTCCCTGAGAATCCATTTGGCGTAAACACCTTTTTGCAATCCGAAGTTGAGCCGGAAAAACGGGAACTTCAAATGCAAAGGGTAGCGGAAGCGGGTTTTGGCTGGATTCGGCAGGAATTCCCCTGGGAAGATATTGAAATTCATGGGCGCGGCGATTTCACCGACTCGCGCAACGATCTGGATGGCGATGGCAAACCCGACACGATCTCGGCATGGGACAAATATGACCATATTGTGAACCTGGCGAACCAGTATGAGGTTGAGATCATCGCTCGTCTTTCCGCCCCGCCGACATGGAGCCAGCCGCCTGGCACGACCAATCCCTACACCCCCCCCGCAGACTTTCAGGATTTTGCCAATTTCGCGGCAGCCGTCGCAGAACGGTATAAGGGCAGTATTCATTACTATCAGATCTGGAATGAGCCTAATATTTACCCGGAGTGGGGCGACCAGCAAATTGACCC
>CAZKZS010000180.1:0-9522 GCA_964557285.1 uncultured Anaerolineae bacterium
CGCAGCACCCAGGGAACGGGATTGGGCTTGTATCTGGCGCGTGCTGTGATTGAAGCGCACGGCGGGCGCATCTGGGCAGAAAGCGAACCCGGGCAGGGGTCGACCTTCAGTTTTACCCTTCCAGTAGAGTAGAATATTTCGTCCGTTACCAGTGAGAAAGGAGCAGGCGCGGCGTGATGAACGTCAGACGCCTCAGACCATGACCAATAACCCCAATGCCATGCAGCTAAGCTGTCCCAACTGTGGAACTCGTTTTTCCGCCATTATTGAGTCGATTATTGACGGTGGGCGTAACCCCGGCGCCAAAGCCCGTTTTCTGAGTGGACAAACCAATGTGATTCAATGCCCGCGCTGCGGGGTTCAGATTCAGGTAGCCACCCCCCTGGCCTATCACGACCATACCAAAGAACTGCTGCTGCTGTACTTTCCGATGGAAATGAATATTCCGCAGGGCGAACGTGAAAAATTGATAGGGGATATTACCCGCGCGATTTCCAACAGCCTGCCGCAGGAGCAGCGCAAAGGTTATCTGCTGAATCCGCGTATGGTGCTGACCCCGCAAAAAATGATTGAAACCGTGCTGGAAAAAGATGGCATTACCCCCGAAATGATTGCCGAACAGCGTAAAAAAGCCGACCTGGTGCAAAAGTTCGTAGATGCGAAAGAAGATGAACTTGAAGCCCTGGTTAAACAGCACGACGCTTCGCTGGATGCTATCTTTTTCCAGTTGATGACTCTGGCGGCAGAATCCGCGCTGGCTCAGGGCGCACGGGATGAGGCAGAAAAAATCCTCAACCGCCGCGACGACCTGATTGCCCTATCCACCTTCGGTCAGGAAGCCATGCAAAAATCGGCTGCCCGCGAAGGCATTATTCAGGAAGTGGCAACCGCCCTGCGTGGCATGGGCAGCAGTGTCACTATTGAGCAGTTTTTGGATTATGTGGCAAAAGTCGGGGACAGCGACGACCATCTGCAAGCACTGGTGGGGCTGGCGCGTCCGGCAATGGATTACAATTTCTTTTCCGCGCTGTCGGAGCGTATTAGCAGCGTCAACGGCGCAGAAAAAACCAAACTGGAAGGCATTCGTGACCGTCTGCTGCAACTGACCACCGCCATCGACCAGCAGCAGCAGGTGATTGTCCAGCAGGCACGCGACACGCTGAACGAAATTTTTAATTCCCCTGATCTTGACACCGCCATTGAAGAACGTCTGCCGTTGATTGATGAGCTTTTCCTGCAACTGCTGTCTGGCAGCATCCAGCAGGCGGAAAAAACCAACGATTTGCTGCGTTCGGCACGGCTCAAGACCATTCACGAAAAAATCATGCAGCAGATTCAGGCCGCTGCCCCGCCGGAAATCCAGTTTATTAATGACCTCCTCAAAACGGAGGATGAACTGGAAGCGCAAATGATGGTGGTGGAAAAGGCTGGCGGATTCGATGCGACGCTGCTGCAATATTTTGACGCCTTGATTGACAATTTTTCCGGCCAGGAAAACGCGGTCGTGCTGGTGGATCGGCTGAAAAAGCTGCGGGCCGCCGCCGAAAAAATTATCGGCCAGCAGGTCGAATCGTAACACAGATGTCTGTAGGGGCAGGAACAAGCGACCAACGGGAGCGATGCCTGCCCAATAATGGGGCAGGAACAAGCGAGTGAAACGCGCGATTCCTGTCCCTACCTGACCGCTACTACCAGCCCATCCCCCACCTGTACCCCGTTAAGCATCCACTGGCCGCGCTGGTCATTGGCATAGACCCCAAATCGAAAGGTGACGGCTTCCGGCGGTACAGCCTCCAGAATCAGCGTTTCCTGAAACCGCGTCCGGGGCTGCCAGAAGGACGTTGGATACCCTCCATTAAGCGGCGGCTGATCCAGCCCGGCCACCCAATTCCCATTTTTATCGAGTGCGTGCAGGTAATACGTATAATCCTCCGGCGCGGATTTCAGAGTCAGCCAATCCAGTGATAAAGTCAGGCGTCCGTTATTCAAATGGGCTTCATACCCAACCAGCGCCCCCCAATCGTCTACCTGAGCGACTCTTTCCGGCAAATCGCCTTCCAATGGAGCAACCACAGGCAGATTGGCAGATGCAACATAAGATATTTCTTCAGCCATGCCAACAGAAAGCTGATAAACCCGGGGCGCCACAGCGCTTTCCTCAATCCGAAGCGGAATCCATTCACAAAAAGCCGTGCCGGTTTTCCAGGTGCTGACCGGATACCTGCCGGAAAGTGGATACCCCTGCATAACCGCCGCGTTGGGATGTTCCGGCAGCGCCAACGCCGTTGTGACCACCGCATCCGACTGACGATCCAGATTTTCAAGTGCCTGCCAGCAGAGTTTGACCCGCACCACCTCCGCCGGACGGACGGCCTCACGGTCAAATTCGTACCCTATCAGCCGCGTGCCATTTTCAAAATCCACCTGAACCCGATTTTTCACTGCTAAGTCATCAGGATTTTTAACCACATGCAGGGGCGGATACAGGGGTTCAAAAACTGTCGCGTGATACACCACCGTGCCGACAATGACCAGCAAAATTGCGGTTAATGACGTTCGAGAAGAAAAAAGGCCCACCGCAAACAAAATACAACTGGCGGGCAGCGCAGCCATCATAATCGGCGGGCTGTAATTGCCGTGTATATTTTTGGCCTGTCCAATGACCGCCAGCACCAGCGCCGGAATCAGGACTCCGAACAACAGAATCCCACTGCCGGAAATCAGCACCCTTCGTAGGGCAAATACACTGCTTACCGTCAGCAGCACCCCGATTCCGCTTGCCAGCCACAGCGCAGGTCGGGTAACGGGCAGAATCACGTCATATTCAAGCCATCTTTCCCCCGGCCATTCCAGCAAAATCTCAATCACTTCCAGCGCAGTGATGGGGTTGGTGCGGGCTGTGTTGAGTTTTTCTTCACTGATAGAGGCGGCAGTAAAATCCCCATACAGCCTGTAATTCCGTATATACCACCAGCCGCTTATCAGCACCGTCGTGATGCCAATAACCAGCAGATGTGGAAGGGCTTTTTTACCCCGCCACAACAACACAACGGCCGTTGTGATGACCAGAGGGAACATATAAATTTTAGTCAGCAGCCCCAGACCCAGAAAAATCCCAACGGCGATACTTTCCCGCCAGCGTACCCCGTCCCGCAGCATTTTTGCCAGCAGCCAGGTGACAATGGCCGCGAATAAAAAAATAAACTGGTCATTGTTCACACCCATTGCCCGCCGCCAGAACGTGGGAGTTACGGCAAGAAAAGCCAGCGTCACCGGAAAAAGCCCGTAGGGACACGGCAATGCCGCGTCCTCTAAAACCCGCACCGTCCGCCACACGAAAAAAATCCCCAGCAGATTGATAAAAATCGACAGACCTTGCAGCACCCGAATCGTCGTCATGTAGGGGGCAGCCGCTTCATGATGCACATACACCACACGGTTGTAACGTGGAATCGTGGGGTCGTAGCGGTCAGGGGCGTAAACCATATAGGGATTCAACTGGAAGGCTTCTAAGCGCCCCAACTCTGGCAGAAAAAGCTCGACTATTACGGCCATTGTCAGATGATACAGGGGCGGCTGATGTGCCTGCGTGGAAGAATCGTCCCAATCCTGCGGCAGATGGGTCAGCCGCCATTCGCGGGTATAAAAATCAATCAGTTGCAGGTGATAAATTTCGTCGCGCCCGTTGCCTACTGGATAGCGCCAGAAGTTCAGGCCGATGAGCGCGGCGGACAGAAGCCAGAGAAGAAACAAAATCCCCCGTTTCATGGCGGGGGATTTTAAGGGGTTTTAGTGAAAAAGAGAATGCCAGAGCGATTTAGAACGTGCCTGACGCCGCGCCTGTATCGCCCGCATGATGCCGTCTGCGGTGGCTTCCCTTGACCAGTCAATTGAATCCCAGTGAGCATACAGCCAGTCGATAATCGGCTGTTCTTCAGTGAGACTCATGGTTTCATTAAAGCTAAATACGCAGTCATCGCAAAAACGGATATATCCCCGATACGTTCCTTCCTGCCCACTGACTGCGATTTCTTGAATATCCTCAGGTAAATAGTTCACCATTTCGTCCGTCCCTCACTCGCCTATAAGATGACTGATAACCCTGAGAATGGCATGAGGATTGCATAAGGACTTTCTGAACGTGTATTCCCTACGTTATACTGGTCGCTCATGTTAAAAATCACACCGTTTGATTCAGCGTATAACGCTGCTTATACCGCCTTTCTGGAAAATCATCCGGCGGCGCTGGTATATCACCGCCCTGAATGGTGGGAGGTGCTGCGCCGCAGTTACGGCTACCAGCCTGCTTCCCTCCTGGCTTTGGAAGGGGAAAATATCGTCGGCGTAGTGCCGCTAATGCGGGTGCATGGAAAAGTCAAAGGGCGGCGGCTGGTCAGTTTGCCGTTCAGCCATCTCGTGCCGCTTTTGACCACCCATCCCGATGCCGAAAAACAGCTTCTGGACGCAGCTATGGAGATGACCCGTGCCGAAAACTACGCTTATCTGGAAATACGCTGCCCCCTCAGCCACGACTCCTTTCAGCCCGCCGTCCTGAATTTTATTTCCCGTCTGGACATCACACCGGATGAAAATACGCTGTTTCAGCAGTGTTCGCATCATCTCCGCCGGGATATTCGGATGGCAGCCCGCGCGGGTTTTGAGCTGGTCGAATCGCGGGATTTTGACCAGTTTTATCAGTTGGAAGTAGAAACCCGTCACCGTCAGGGAGCGCCCATGTACCCGCCCTATTTTTTCCGTGACCTGGCCGCCCATTTAAAAAATCAGGTTCGTCTGTATTTTATGCACTGGAACGGGCAGCCTGTCGCGGGCATGATGATGCTCAACGCGGGAAAAACCGCCGTTTACGGGTATGGCAATTCCACCAGCGACCCGCAGATTAAAAAACTGAACCCAACTAAACTTCTGATGTGGGAAGTGATAAAAGCCAGCCAACAGGCAGGTTTTAAGGTATTTGATTTTGGGACGACTCCCCTGCACCATGAAAATCTGCTGGCAGTCAAAAACCGTTTTAACCCCGTCACCGAAAATCTGGCCTATTCGTTTTACCTGAATACCCGCCAGAACCTGCCGACCATCCAGCGCGACAGTAAAAGTATTCAGATGGTGGAAAAGGTGTTACAAACCCTGCCGCGCCCCCTGTTCCGGCGGCTGAGTCCCCTGCTGCTGCGGGAGGTCGGATAAATTGGACTGGACGCTGCAAAAATATGATGACCTGTGCGCGGCACTGGTGAAGGCAGGGTATCGCGGCATCGGCATGAGCGACTACATGACTCAACCTGACCGACCGGAAAAAATTGTCCTGCTGCGTCACGATGTAGACAGCCGGCCTGCCCATTCGCTCCAATTGGGGAAAATTGAAAAACAACACGGCCTGACTGCCACCTACTTTTACCGTACCATCAATTTTGACCCCTCTGTGCTGCAAAAAATGCACGCGCTTGGGCATGAAGTGGGTTATCACTATGAAACGCTGGCACAGGCCAACGGCAATATGCCTAAAGCGCTAACGCTACTGCACTCTGAACTGGCAAAACTGCGGCAGTACGTTCCTGTTACGGCGGCCAGTATGCACGGCAGCCCGCTTCGCCCCTGGGATAACCGCGCTGTGTGGCAGCATATTCAGCCGGAACAATTAGGTCTATGCGGTGAAGTTTATTTGTCTATAGACTACACGAAACTGATCTACCTGAGTGATACAGGCCGCACCTGGCATCCAACCCGCTACAATATCCGCGACCACACGGATACCCCGCCGCCCTATCAGGTGGAAACGACGGATGAATTGATTCAGCTTATCCTTACAGGCCAGATTCATCATCTCTGCCTGCTGACTCACCCGGAACGCTGGCACTCAGGGCGGCTGGCCTGGCAGTTGCAGCAAATTCGAGATACAGGTACAAATGGACTCAAAATCCTTTTAAAGCGGCTTTACAAGGTGAGGTGGCAAAAATGAGGCTGCTGCTGATTCTGCTGATTCTAGTTGTGCCAATGACCGTTTACGCGCAAACGCCGGAAGAATGTTATGACAATGGTCTGGCGGCGCTCGACAGAAGCGATTATGAAACTGCGCTGGAGGCTTTTACCTGTGCGATTGAAGGAAATTATGACCCCTTAACGTGGGCATATCATGGCAGGGCATTTACCTATGTAGAAATGGGGCGTTTAGAGGAAGGCATCGCAGATTACACCACCATTATTGAGCTAGACCCAACCTATATTGATGCCTATAACAATCGTGGGCTGGCTTACGCTGAAATGGGAGATTTTAAAACCGCCCTTGAGGATTTTAATCAGGCGGCGGAACTGGATGCTACTGCCAGCGACGTATTTAATAACCGGGGATGGGCATATTACAATCTGGGCGACTATGAAAACGCGGCTGTTGATTACACCCGTGCTATCAAACTCAGCCCGGACAATGTAGAACTGCTGCTCAATCGGGCGGATACCTATGTCCTGTTAGAAGAGTTTACGCTGGCGGTTGAAGATTACACCAGAGTGATTAAATTGAGTCCCAATGACCCCCTTAATTATAATGACCGGGGATGGGTTTACCGCCTGATGCATGATTATGACCGGGCGCTGGCCGATTATAACAGGTCGCTTGAACTGGATTCAGCTTACGCCCCTACCTACCTGGAACGGGGCAACGTATATTATGACATGGAAAGCTACCCGGAAGCGCTGGCCGATTATATGGAAGCCGCCCGTCTTGACCCCTCCTATGCTGATGCCTACTGGGGGCTGGGCAATATCTATGATGTGCAGGGACAATCCGAAAAAGCGCTTAAAAATTACTGCACCTATCTGCAACTAGAAACGGATACCCCCGAAGCGTTTATTGTGGAACGGGTAGAGGAATTGGGCGGCTGCCCCGGGGCATAGCTCCCTCACCCCCAACCCCTCTCCCGCCTCTGGGCTGAGGGGCGGACAGGAAGATGAATGTAGGGGCGGGGACAAGGGCATTTATGCCCGATTCCCGCCCTAAAATGGGGTAAAAAGGGCAGGCATCGCTCACGATGTTCGCTTGTCCCTGCCCCTACTTTTTTGCTAACCGCTACTCGCTGCCCGCCTCCCGATGTAAATAATCCAGATAGTCCTGCCCCACCGTAGGCGCACCCAGCCGATGCAAACCAGCTAACGTCTGGGCGCGGTGGTCGGTGCTGTGATTCGCCACCTGCAAAAGTGCCTGCCAGACTGGAATCGCCACTTCGTTTTCGTCCCAGAATTTGGGTTTGACCAATCGGCCCAATTCCTCATCCGTCAGCGAGTCCAGATAGGCACGAATGTACATTTCCGACTCATCCCAGCAAGCACGTATCGAATCGCGGGTAGGATAGTCGTCGGGATTGATAAAGTCATATACCCCTTCACACAAAAAATGAAACCACCAGTATTCCACCCCCATCGTATGCACCATCTGGATAAAAATCGAGCCAACCGAATAATCCAATTCTTGATGGAACAGGGAGTCTTCTAATTGCATCACACACTCCCACACCCGGCGATTCGCCCAGAAGTTATAATCGTAGAGCGAAAGAAAAAAGGTCTTGTTCATAAAATTGACTCCTACGAATTTTTCTACCAGTATAAAACAGGGTTTGCAGCCCACAAAAAGCCATGAGGAGAGCCATCATGATTTTTCACATTACCCGCCGTACCGATTGGGAAACCGCACTGCCGACAGGCATGTATCGCGGCGACACTTTAGACACACAGGGATTTATTCACTGCTCCACAGAGGAACAGGTCGTGCGAGTCGCCAATGCCTTTTTTCGCGGGCAAACCGGACTGGTGCTGCTGGTCATTGACCCGCAAAAAGTGCAGGTCGAAGTCAAATGTGAGCCGCCTGTACATCCGTCCACGGGAGAACCGGAATCGGGCGGTGAACTTTTCCCCCATATTTACGGCGCTTTAAATACGGATGCGGTGATTCAGGTGGTGGATTTTGCGCCCGATTCCGAAGGGCTGTTTCATCGATAGTTAGCATCACCGCCCCTCACCCCCTACCCCCTCCCAGAACGGGCGAGGGGGAGTGAAAGCCCCTCTCCTTTTTTATGGGGGAGGGGTTTGGGGTGGGACAAAAATAGTATGCTTAATCTTCCCGCAGAGGAGGCCGCGTGAAGCTGGCGACCGCATCCGGCCCGCCAATCGATTCGAGGCTATCATACAGTAGTTGCAGCACGTAATCCGCATTGTGCGCGAACGCACCGGGGTCTTTCTGCACATACTGATAGTTGTAGGCCGCCCGCAGCAGATTCGGCGTCCACGTCACAAAGCGGTTATCGCCGTTGACTTCTTCGGGCTCAGCCGTGCCGTTGCCGTTGGTATCAATGAACCAGTAGGGGTGGCTGTGCGATTCATACACAATGCCTGTCCCTGCCGTTTCGGTAGCATAGGCTTGAATCAAGGGCAGCAGTGCATCACGCAGGGTAGCGATTTCATCTGCAATCGGTTCGTCGGTATCGCCGTCACCGTCGTAATCCACCGGATCCACATCTTCGCCTTCCATACGAATCAGATGGACATCGGCGGGGCTGCTGACATTTTCGTGACATTCGGTGCAGCGGTCTGCTTGAATTTCCAGCGCGTGCTGATCGTGGCAGTCATTGCAGGTGTTAATCGGGCTTTCGTGTTCAAATTGACCCACGTATTCCTTGCCCTCATACTGATACCCGCCCATTACTTCGCCGCCAAACAGAGTCGCGCCTGCCGCAAAATAATGCACGTTGCGGAAGGTCAGTTTATCCGTCACTTCGTCGTCACCCACGCCCGCGTTTCCGATGGCCCGGTTGACGCTCACCGTAGATTCACGTCCCTGATGGCAGTTCAAGCACAGGTTATTTTCCTTGCCGGAACGGAAGGAGACTTTCGCGCCACTGGGGAAGGTCACTTCTTCCACTTCGTAGAGCGTAAATTCGCTTACGCTGGTGTGGCAGGTGGAGCAGGCCAGCGAATCGGATGGCTCAACCGCGATATTCGTGCCGTTGTGCAGGAAGGTCGGCAGTCCTTCGGAAGTATGGCATTTGGCGCATGAGCCGGGGACTTCCCCATCTTCATCCCAGTGACGGAACGGCTCGCCTGTGGAATTGAAGTGGCCGGGGTCATCACGGTGCATCGCGGATTCCTCATCCATCTGCCCCAGTTCGGTATTCAGCATCATAATCGAATCGTACAGCAGTTCGATATGATATTTAGCGTTATGGGCATAGTTACCGGGGTCTTTTTTCGTGACCTGATAGTTGTAGGTGGCTTTCAGCAGAAGCGGGGTAAACGCATTGTACACATTATCCCGAATCGCTTCCCCTTCATCGACTGTGCCGTTGGCGTTGCCATCAATGAAGAAATACGGATGTGAATGTTCGTCGTAGATAATCGGCGTTCCAGCAACTTCACTCGCGTAGGTTTGGATGGCCGCATACAGCGTTTCTTGCAGCGTTTCGATTTCGCCCGCAATGCCTTCTTCTGTATCCCCATCGCCATCGTAATCAATCATCGAGC
>CAZKZS010000181.1:0-9518 GCA_964557285.1 uncultured Anaerolineae bacterium
GGAAGCCATCTATGCAACCGGACTGGTAGAACACCGCGCCCGTCCCATCGCCCACCTGAGCAAAGGGCTGCGGCAGCGTGTGGGTCTGGCGCAGGCGATTTTACACAAGCCTAAACTTCTGATTCTGGATGAACCCACCGTTGGGCTTGACCCCACACAAATTATCGAAATTCGTCATTTGATTCGTCGGCTGGCACACGAAAGCACCATCCTGTTCTCCTCTCACATCCTGCCGGAAGTAGAGGCCGTGTGTGATCGGGTGATTATTTTGATTAACGGGGAAGTGAAAGCCGATGCACGGTTAAATGAACTTTCTGCGTCTACGGATGCGGTACTGGTGCTGCAAAAAGAATCCAAAGAAGCTGCAAAAAAACTCAGTGGGCTTTCTGGCGTGGAAAATGTGGAGTCTTTCCACACCCCCGAAGGCTGGTCAGCCTACCGGATTAGCAGCGCGGCGGATATTTGTCCAGCAGTATATGACCTGGCACGACGCGAAAATTGGCCTGTGCGCGAAATTCGGCGGGATGTGCTGACACTGGAAGCCGTTTTTAACCAGCTTGCGACGGCGGAGGGCTAAAACCTATGCGACCCACCCTTGCTATTACCCGCAAAGAACTGAATACCTATTTTAGTTCGCCAATGGCGCTGATTTTTGTCGGCGCGTTTCTGGCAGCTAGCCTGTTTACCTTTTTCTGGGTAGATGAATTTTTCTCACGCGGCATCGCGGATTTACGCTCCCTGTTCCGATGGATGCCCGTTTTAATGATTTTTCTGGTGGCCGCACTCACCATGCGTCAGTGGAGCGAAGAACAGCAGACGGGAACCCTGGAAATGCTGTTCACCATGCCCATGAAATTGTATCAACTGGTGCTGGGAAAATTTTTCGCCGTGCTGATTCTGGTGATCGTAGCGCTGGCACTGACTCTGTTTTTGCCGATCACGATTTCGTTTTTTGGCAGCCCGGATGTTGGCCCGATTATTGGGGGCTACCTGGCCGCGATTCTCATGTCGTCGGCCTATATCGCTATTGGCCTGTTTGTGTCCTCTCGCACAGCCAACCAGATTGTCGCTTTGATTTTAACCGTACTGGTGTGTGGTATTTTCCAACTGGTGGGCAGCCGCGAAATTACTTCGCTATTTAATGCTGATACCGCAGAAATTTTGCGAGCCTTTGGAACGGGCAGCCGTTTTGAAAGCATCGAGCGCGGCGTCGTGGATTTACGGGATTTGGTATATTACGTTTCACTGACTGCAATTTTTCTGCTGCTGAATATCTTTTCGCTGGATAACAAACGGTGGGGACAGGGGGAATCTACCCGCGACTATCGGATGAACAGCCGCACCGGAATCACATTGCTGACCGTGAATCTCATTTTGCTGAATGTGATTTTGTTCCCGTTTAACAAAGCCCGTCTGGATTTGACCGAAGATCAGGAATACAGCCTGTCGTCCGTCACCCGTGATTTGCTAGAAAATCTGGAAGAACCTCTCTTAATACGCGGGTATTTCAGCGAGAAAAATCATCCTCTGCTCTCGCCCCTCATACCGCGTGTGGAGGATACGCTGGAAGAATACCGAATCGCTTCCAATGGAAATGTTGAGGTTGAAATCCTTGACCCTATTCAAGAGCCGGAAAAAGAAACCGAAGCCAACCAAACTTATGGAATCCGCCCCACGCCCTTACAGACGACAGACCGCTATGGCGCATCCATCATCAACGTTTATTTTGACATCCTGATTCGCTACGGCGACCAGAGTGTCACCCTCAATTTTTCCGACCTGATTGATGTGACTCAGTATGGCAACGGCGATATTGAGGTGCAGCTTCGTAATCTGGAATATGACCTGACCCGCAGCATTAAAAAAGTGGTCTACGGCTTTCAAAGTGTTGATGCGGTGCTGGCTTCACTCGACCAACCTGCCCAACTCATCCTGTATTACACGCCGGAAACCCTGCCGGACTCCATGCAGGACGCGCCGGAAACCATTCAGAAAGTGGCCGACGAAATCAGCAGCCTGTCCAATGGCAAATTTGTTTATGAAGCCGTTGACGTGAACGATCCGGCCAATCGGGTGGATACCGATGTGCTTGCCACGCAGTTTGGCATTACCCCAATTGCGGAAAGTTTCTTTGCCGCAGATACCTACTATCTCCATATGGTGCTGCTAGCAGGTAATAAAACCCAGGTCATTTACCCGGGCGCCGAAGTCAGCGAAACCGAAATTCGATCCAATATTGAATCGGCGCTTCAGAGAGCATCATCCGGCTTTTTGAAGGTGGTAGGGTTATGGACACCCCCGAACATTCCCATGCAGGATGCTTTTGGGCAAATGATTCAGTCGTTTCAGCAGTTTTCTACGGTGGGACAGGTGTTAAGTGAGGATTATGAAGTCCAGCCCGTTGACCTTTCTACAGGTCAAGTGCCTGCGACTCTGGATGTGTTGTTTGTGATTGCCCCGCAGAACATGACCGACCTTGAACGGTACGCCATTGACCAGTATCTCATGCGCGGCGGGACGGTATTTGTGGCCGCAGGCAACTATCAGCTTGGGCCCGACCCCTTCACCGGACAAATCGCCTTGCAGCCCATTCAGGGCGGGTTACAGGACATGCTTACCTCTTATGGAATTACCGTTGAGCCGTCGCTGGTGCTGGATAAACAAAACACGCCGTTCCCAACCACCGTCACCCAAAATATAGGCGGGGTCGCCGTGCAGCAAATTCAGGCGATTGAATATCCGTTTTTTGTGAATGTGCGGCAGGACGGATTTAATGAGGACAGTCCAATTTTTGCTCAACTGCCTGCGGTTACGCTGAACTGGACATCGCCCCTCACGGTAGATGAGGAAAAAATGGCCGACGCAAAAGTGACGGTATTGATGAAATCCAGCGATGAAGCGTGGACCACGACGGATTTAAATATTCAGCCGGATTTAACCACCTATCCGAATTTTGGTTTCCCCACACAGGGCGACGCCAAATCCTATCCTCTGGCGGTAATGGTCGAAGGCAGTTTCCAGAGCTTTTTTAAGGATCAACCCTCACCGTTCGGAGAAACACCCTCTGCTGAGGGAGAAGCTACCACAACCCCCACAGGATTAATCGAAACCTCTCCAGCTACTGCCCGCCTGATTGTGGTCGGCAGCAGCGAATTTTTGAACGACAACATCTTTGACCTTTCTGCCAATTTTGACCGGGAAAGTTACCTGAACACCCTGCAATTTGTCCAGAATACCGTCGATTGGGCGACAGAGGATACCGACCTGCTCAGCATCCGTTCGCGGGGAGCATCGACCCGCCTGCTGGACCCGCTTTCAGAAGATGACCAGAACTTCTGGGAAGGGCTGAATTATGCGCTGGCATTGGTTAGCCTGGTAGCACTTGGGATTCTCTGGCAGTGGCGCAAACGCACCGAACAGCCCATGCCGCTTGTCATATCGGAGGAGCGTGCTGCATGAACCGCAACAACAAAATTTTATCCCTGATTCTGGCCGTTCAGATTATTCTGGTGCTGGTGATTTACCTGCCTCGTTCGGAATCCTCTGAGGAATCATCGGGGGGGGCGCTGCTGGCGGATTTTGTGCCGGAACAGGTCACAAAACTCACTTTGACGGATGATACAGGCAAAAAAGTCGTGCTGGAAAAAACCGATGACGGAAACTGGGTGCTGCCGGAATACGATTCGTATCCTGTGGAAGCCTTTCGAGTCACGTCGCTGCTGCAACAGCTTGCCGGACTCCAGGCCGACCGGCTCATCACCCGTTCGGAAACCAGCCAGCGCCGCCTGTTAGTCAGCGACGATGAATTTGTGCGCGAAATTCAAATTGAGCAGGGTAACAGCCGGACGACGCTGTATCTGGGAAGCCCCGTCAGCGCCAACACGGTACACATCCGGCGCAGTGACCAGTCCCAGGTTTATCTGGTCAACAATTTGAGCGCTCAGGATGCCAGCACGGAACTTTCCGCCTGGATTAACCCCGTGTATGTCAGCGTACCCTTTGAAAATATGACCCATGTGTCCCTTGAAAATGCAAATGGCACGTTTGAATTTACAAAAGACGGAGAAACTTGGGTCATGGCAGGACTTGAGGAAGGAGAAACCCCTGACCCCACACAAATCACTTCCTTCGTTCAGCAGGTTTCCCAACTTCGGATGCAAGAACCTATCGGCAGGGAGCTTCAAGACGAATTTGGTCTGGATAACCCGTCGGCAACCGTGACAATTGAAGTGCAGGAGACAGGTGAGGGAGAATCGCCCACTTCAAAAACGTACACGTATCAGTTGGGGGCGGCTCAGGAAAATGGGTATGTCGCCAAGTCTTCCGAGTCGGACTACTATGTACGGATAGCTCAGGCCGTAGGGGGGCTGCTGGCGGACAAAAAACGCGAGGATTTTCTGGTTATCCAACCGGAAGCCACCGCAGAACCCACTGAAGAAGTGACTCCAGAAGTCACTCAAGAAGCTACAGAAGAGCCGACTCAGGAGGTGACTCCAGAGCCAACCCAGGAAGCTGAGGACTAATGGAGGCGGGTGGCCGGAAAATTTTCTGGCCGCCCTTTTAGATATTCACGTTAAGGGCGCTGCCGCTTTCGTAACGCCGCAGCCCGATGTGAAAAACCATTGTCATCAGAAATACGCTGAAAATCGCAATGCCTACCATGCCCAGCAGCAGTTCAATGCTGCGGGTCTGTACAATTTCTACCGGAACTGCCCCCACAAAAGCCGCCGGAATCAGGGTGAAAAGAAGCAGGCGGATTGTTCCCTGAAACAGCCCCATCGGATACAGGGAAAAGGTAATCATCGCGTTTTGAAGCTGCATGTGTAAAAAGTTGGCGTTCCCGATGTAAAACGCAGCGCAGCCTGTGATAACCGAAAAGGAGACAAAAATCACGGCGGCCAGCACCGCACATAGGAGGTACAACACAGGCGAAATCAAATCAAACTGGCCGACGAAAAAGTACATCATCAACCCAAAGGTTAAATCGCCCACGCTGAACGACCCCATGCGGCTAAACAGGATATGCGGCAGCACCGGACGCGGCAGAGTCAGGTAATAATCCAGCCGCCCCTGAGCAATAAATTCTGCCAGCCGTCCCGCGTTGCCCGCGAAGGTATAAGCAATACCGAAGCCCAGCGCTACAAATCCAAACAGCAGAAAAATTTGCTCTAGCTGGTAGCCTTTGACCTCCTGAAAGCGGTCAAAAAACAGCATCCAGAACACAAGATAAACCCCATTATTGATAAACATGCCCACAGCCTGCATCAAAAAGCTGGCGCGGTATTCCATTAATCCCGCCAGCCCCAGTTGAATGAGATGCCAGACAAATCCGATTTCTTTAAACAGCCGCCGCATGAATCAGCCTCCGTTGATGCTCACCAGCCGCGCCCCATAGCGGAAAAACAGGCTTAACAAAAATCCAAGCACCAGAATCCAGAATCCCTGCACTGCTATCATTTCGATGAACTGCCGGGTATCCCATGCCACAAATAAACGGGCGGGCGCGTAAATGACCGCATTAAACGGCAGCAGGCGGGCAACCGTTTGCACGCCGTCCGGTAAAAAATCCAGCGGCAGCAGCACCCCACCCAGGACCAGCAGCAGTTTTTGATAAATCAGACGAAAGGCCATCGTGTCCTCAAAGAAAAAGGCGGTCAGGCCAATCATGGCACTCATGCAGAAATCTACTACCAGCGCCAGCAGTGTGACCAGGAGCAGCAAAGGCAGCGTTTCCCATCGGATAAAACGAGGTGTTCCCGCTTCTACCAGCGCGATAAAAGAGCCAAAAACCAGCGTAGAACTAAAACGTACCAGTACCTCACCTACACCGGAGAAAAAATGATACAGCAGGTAGTTATAAGGCCGCCCCAGTGTATAAGCCAGTGTGCCATCCTGAACCTCCTGCTGCATTTTGAAGGACACATTCATTTTGGAAAGCTGGATTGACTCCGCCCATACAAAGTACCAGATGGTTTGCAGCAGGGTGAGTCCGCCGATGGTTGCCGCGCCCTGTGCCGCAAACGTGACCTGCCACAGCCGCGCAAAAATTAGCATAAAAATGGCAATCAGCACCCCCTGAGCAATCGCATCCCAGGTATAAACAAGGCTGTTGCGGGTATTGATTCGCACCACTGCATAATATTTGCGGAAAACCGCACCCCATAGGTTTGATTTGGCCTGTGTTGTCATCATGCTGGCTCTTTGACCGCGTAAATTTCTCGAATGACATCTTCCATCGGCGGATCTTCTACGTTAATGTCCGCCACTGGTGCATAGTTGATAATGGCCTGAATCAGGTTATCTACCGGACGCAGACGGGTATCAAGTTCAATTTTTACCCCCCATTCGCCGCGTTTGAGCAGAGTCGCGTTTTTAACCGAAAAATCTTCCGGTACAGGCTGCCCAAACCGCGCCGAAATAATCTTTTTGTGTAAAAAACGCCGTTTGAGCGCCGACGTAGAATCGTCAAAAATCACCTGCCCATGATTGATGACAATCACCCGCCTGCATAAGGCTTCCACATCGCCTACATCATGGCTGGTCAGGAAAATTGTTAATTTTTCCTGTTCATGCAGCAGTTTAATCGCCTCCCGCAGTTTTTGTTTGGCGACTACATCCAGTCCGATTGTTGGCTCGTCCAAAAATAAAATGCGCGGACGGTGCAGCAGACTGGCAGCCACTTCACAGCGCATTCGCTGACCCAGACTCAATTTCCGAACGGGGATATGCAGCAGGTCATGTAAATCGAAGGCTTCGACCAGAAAATCGCGGCGCTGACGAAAGGCTGTCGGTTCAAGTTCGTAGAGATGGGCGAACAGGTCAAAGGTATCAATGGGCGGCAGGTGATACCATAACTGCGGTTTTTGCCCAAAGATACTGCCAATGTGATAGGAAAGCTGGCGGCGCTGCTGCCAGGGAACATACCCAAGCACGTTGGCCTCACCGGAACTGGGATACAAAATTCCGGTTAGCATTTTGATGGTGGTACTTTTGCCAGCCCCGTTTGGCCCAATGAAGGCCAACAGTTCGCCCTGTTCCATCTCAAGCGAAATTCCTTTCACGGCTTCTACCATCTGATATTGGGGTTTGAACAGCGATTGCATACTGCCCCGTAAACCAGCGGCTTTCTGCTTGAGGCGAAACACTTTCTTTAACTCTCTCAGGGTGATGATAGCCATCGACGCTCCTTATAAGATAAAGAAAAGCTCACAACAGAGATGGCCTGTTATGAACCTTAAAAACACTTTATCACCTTTAGAGATTTAGTCAACAGGCAAAAAAACGATAGCCACTAAACAGCTATCGTCCAAGTTGTAAGATAAGCTAAATAATTGCGACAAATTATTGGAGCAGAGTATTTAAACGCCGTGTTGCAATATCAAGGTCTTCCCGGCGCAGGGCATTACGGTCTTTCTGAAAAATATGGAGCAGGACATAGCGGCGCTCGTCCACACGGGTGTAGACAATCCGAAAATGCCGCCGCCAGTGGCGAATACGGAGTTCCCAAAGATTATGGTGGCCTTGCAGTTTTTTACAGTAAGGTTCGGTCAGAATAGGGCCGGCGGCAGCCAGCAAACTAATCGTCCACATGACCGCATCAATTTCTTTATCATCCAGTGAGGTAAGATAGTCCTCAATCGGATGCTGCCCCCGGGTGTTGGTATAAAAGTCGATCTGATAAGGCGCTGCCATAGAACCTCCTCAATTGACAATACTTATAACCTACTGAGGTGCTTACTTTATTCTATAGCGATTCAATAAATTGGTGGTCGAAAAATTTGTGAATTCTTCCCTAAGTCGTAAAAACGTTGAGAATCCATAGGGCAGTGGCTGTAAAAAGGGTACTGTCTACCCGGTCAAGCAGGCCGCCATGCCCCGGCAGAATCCCGCCTGAGTCCTTTTTCCCATAGTGCCGCTTTAACCGGGATTCGGTCAAATCTCCAATCACCGCCAGAGGGGGTAAAAAAATAGCTGCCAGGAGAATAGTCAGGGTATGTTTTTCTAACAATCCAACCAGCGCTCCGGCCAGCAAAATCGCTGCTGCCCCAAAAACAATCCCAATAGCTGTGCCTTCGCGGGTTTTGTTGGGGGAAATACGCGGCGCAAGTTTGGTTTTACCGAACCTCTTGCCACCAAACAGCGCCATTGTATCGGTTGCCCATGTGCCAGCCAGCAGCACGACCAGCCACTCCTGACCCGCATCCAGCAGCCGCAGCGCAACTACACAGGCCAGCCCAATGCCGATATACATTGGTGCAACCGCGACCCAGGGATGCTGTACCAGCACCGTCTGGGCTGCAATTCCAGTCAGCAGAATCAGAAGGATAAACTCAATTTCCAGTTCCGTCGTGGAAAGTACCGCCGCCAGACTCACAATCCCAAGTACCAGACCGATTAAAATAACCCGCGCCGGCAGGCTGGTCTGTCCGGTCACATTGCCATATTCCCAGGCCATGCCCGCCGCGATGAGCAAAATAAAAATTTCTGTCAGAATGGGAGGGCCAAGCAGGATGGCCGCTACAATGGGAATTCCTACAACGGCTGTTAAAATACGATTCTTCAAAACAAAAACCCTATCCTCGAATGGGAGGGATTTTAGCCGATGTTACAACACATAGAACAGGGAACGGGCAAAGTTCAGGCTCAGGATGGAAAATTTCATCTGCTGCGCCAGTCAGCCACCCAACAACAATACAGCAACGCTCAGGTTGATGATTATCGTGCAGCGTTTCTTTATCAAGCACCGCTAACAATGCGTCTTTCTGCCCGCTTCAGCCATCCGATTCATGAACTGAAAGGCACGGCAGGATTCGGCTTCTGGAATGTCCCTTTTACACCGGGGAATAGACGGCTGCGATTTCCCAAAACGGCCTGGTTTTTCTTTGGCAGCCCTCCCCTGAATATCGCGCTGGCGAAAGATGTGCCGGAGCATGGCTGGAAGGCCGCTACGATGGACGCGACCCACTGGCCTTTTTTTGTGCTGCTGCCGACTGCCCCAATAGGATTTTTGCTGATGCGTGTGCCGTTTTTATATCGGCTTTTGTGGCCGATTGGACAGCGTGCGGTAAAGGTCAGCGAAGTCAGTTTAAATCAGATGGACATCACCCAATGGCACACCTATCAAATGGACTGGCTCAGTGACAAGGTGATTTTTTCCGTTGATGAGCAGGTGGTTCATACCAGCCCGTACAGCCCCACCGGAAAAATGGGATTTGTGGCGTGGATTGATAACCAGTATGCCATCGTGACCCCGCAGGGCAGGTTTGGATGGGGGCTGATTGAAGCATCGACCCCACAGTGGCTTGAAATTCAGGACATCAGCATCCAGCAAAATTCGTAGGGGTTTAATACGACCTGATTACCCAAAGTGGCCTGTCCGGTCAGCAGGTCAATACAGGGCAGAACTTTTACCTCCTGTATCTGGCTGCTGAAATTATACAGGGCGATTACTTTTTCGGTGTCTGTCCAGCGTTCAATCATCAGCACTGCGCCGTTATTCACGACGGATGCCTTTTGTG
>CAZKZS010000182.1:0-9510 GCA_964557285.1 uncultured Anaerolineae bacterium
TGCCCGGGAGATAGGGAAAGGGGAAAGTTTCAAAACAACTCTGGGCATTATAAGTGGGATCGTTGCCGACCCCATGCCATGACGCCAGCCGAATAGACCAGATTTCATGGATTCTGGAATGAAGCACGCCCCAGAAATAATCATCCTCTCTAGCAATGGCAACTATCCGGCTGTCAGGTAAAACATGGGGCAAAACCCATACAAATAAACGGTGTTTAGCAACACGCGGCGTAGCAATAAAACGATTCAATTTTTCAAGCGCCGTCATTAAAGCGGGGCGGTAACGCTGGAACTGCCACCAGCACTCCTGACTGGCCTTATCCCGATTTTTTTCCCGTGCAGGTTTAACGTGTGCTTCGAGATATTGTAGGGGGGCAGCAAATTTCTGAACCTCATCAAAGGGCATGTCCTTAAAATTGATAATCCATCGGTTTTTAGGACGGGCGACTATATCTTCCGCGTTAATCCAGGGCTGAATAACCTGCTTATTGGCAGCGTCTGCCTGAAAAAAAGCCTGTGCCTGTTCAGAGGAAATCTCGAAATTACCGCCTTTCTGAATCCCAATAAATGCCAAATCCTTATTTTCAGGAAGTAATTTCGCTTGAGTGGCATCGATTGTATTTTGTAAATCGGAATTGATATGGGTGACAGGAACATCATCAAGAAAAAAACGCTTTTCCGTTCCATCGTCAAAACCGACCACAGAAATCCGCACGGCTGCCCCTTCCAACACCCAGGGGCGGTCTGACCATGCCATAAAAATGTTGCCTGTATTTTTGATTCGGTCTAATACCGTCCGATTTGCGCCTGTGCGGATGGAATTGGTTGCCAGCATCCCTGCACGTCGATGCTCCCCTAAATCTTTCCCCCGTTCGATAAGAGCGCGGGCTTTTTCGTACCAGTAGGTTACTAAATCTGCCCCACCGGGAACACGCCCACTATAGAGCCTCCTTAAATTGTCAACGTAGGTATCTCCCAATTCGGAGCGCATTCTTTTGTCCCCTAAAAAAGGGGGATTACTGACCACAATATCCACATCCGGCCAGAGAGGTTCATAGGGAGTGCCGTCTGCGTCATACCGCATGATGGAATCGTCGCAAATAATCCGTTCTGGCTCGTCAGGGCGAATTTTGTCTTTCAGGATGGGGTTGGAAAGCGCACGGGGATGCGGCCTTTTAATCGGGGCAACATAGTGCAAAATACCTTCGTCATCATAACGCCACTGAAGATAGCCTATCCATACGACCACATGGGCGAGTTTGGCGGCAAATTCATCTTTTTCGATGCCGTATATCTGGCGGGGGGTGACGACATCTCGAAAGGGCAAACCTACCGGCTCAAAAAAGTGGCGAACGCCGCCTTCTAAGTCTTTCATTGCCCGCAGACTCATATACAGGAAGTTGCCCGACCCGCAGGCCGGATCAAGCACGCGGGTACTTTCCAGCGTATCCATCATCCGGTCATGCAGTTCGATGAGGCGGTCTTTGGCCTGCTGCGTTGACTTGGGTGTTTCGGCCTTGAGGAAGATTTGCATTAGGGGTTCGGCTTCAGTACGAATTTCATCCCAGAGCCGATGAAGCGGCTGCATCAACACGGGTTCGATGACCAGCCGAATATCTTCTTCACTGGTGTAATGAGCGCCTAGCTGCGCCCGTTTGCTTTCATCTAATGCTCCTTCAAACAGCGTGCCAAAAATCGTAGGGTTGACCAATCGCCAATCTGCCGCGCTGACTTCTCTCAATACCTGTAACGCGCCGGGGACTTGCGATATATCCAGCACTTCAAGCCCATCATTTGCCCCCGGTTTGGAATCCAGAAATAAATTTCCGTTGAAGTAGGGAACGTATTTCCCATACATACTTTTACGCTGCCCGTCCATGGCTTTGAACAAATCCGTCAGTTCAGAAGCAAAAACTTCGGGCAGTTCGTCCGCCGCATCTGCCATATAATGAACCATGCCCCGGTTTTCAAAATAGGGGATTAAGCCGATGTCAGTTGCAAAAAGGGCAAACACCACTTTGGTCAGAAAACGGGCAATTTGCATGGATTCCCACAGCGGCTTGCCCTGCTCGTCGGTATGCTGGCGCATTAAATCGGCAAGGTGGGCAAATTTATATGCCAGTTCCAGAGTAATTTTTTCGCGGCGTATCCGTTCGGCATGGCGAAGTTCCAGAAATTTTTCCGGGCTTTCCAGCAGCCAACTGATGTAGCGCAAAATTTGCGGATTTAATAAATCTTCGTTTTTAAAAACAAATGGCTGCCCACTGGTATTCGGCCACTGTGGGTAGATACGATATTCGAGAAAATCGCACACCACCAGCAGGGGAGGGTTTTCCAGCCCGCCGCGATAAGCCGAAAGCTGAGCATATGCTAAATCCAGATTTTTGTGTTTGCCTTTGTATTCCCAGGCAAAACGCCCTCTATACCAGACATCAGCCCGCCCTTTGCCGCCTGTTGCCTTCTCGACCTGTTCCTCAAAGGCGAAAAACTGGCCTTCCGGGTCAAGCTGTGCGGGGGTCTGGTGGCCGACCAGTTCACACAGTTCGTTAAAATGGCTCTGGGCGGCCTGCTGTTCGCTTAAGTTACTTTGCGCCCAACGGTCTACAAATTCGCGGGGTGTAATCATTCCATTTCCTCAGAACATGTATTCTACTATTTTATCGAATCACCCGGCTGGTGCGCCACAGGGCAAAACTCAGCCGAAGGGGGACACTTATTACTCCTATCACCAGCAGCCCATACAGAATCTGCAAACCTGTCGGCATTTTATCCACTAGAATCAGCGCCAACGCCACATAATTATAAAATCCGTTCAGCAGGGACAGTGAAGCCCGCAGCAGCCGAAACGAAGTGAGGCTTAACAGCATCCTCAGGTGCAAACCGCCATACAGGGTGAGTACGATAATCAAAAGGCTAAGTAATGATGGCGGACGAAATAAATAAAGCAGCCCGCCTATTCCGGCCATAATCGCTAACTGTAACAATCCACTGTACCAGCGTAGGCGGGCAGGCAGCCTGTACTGATCGTCATCCAGCATGGTGCAGCCCATGACGATAACAAAACTGGATGCTCCAGCTTCGGTATCGGTTTTTAAATCCTTTAACCCACTGGGAACACTGTTCAGCAGAAGCAGAATCAGGGACAGAATCAGCGCAAAAAGAGAGGATGCAAGGAGAGGGGTTTCGGTTTGGGTTAGCGCCCCTGCAAAACACAGCAGGCCAACCGAAGCCGCCAGTGCCATTTCCGCCCCCACCCGCGAAAATAGTCCGCGTTTGCTGAACCGGTTATAAATCACACTCAGCGCCATGCTAATCATCAAGGTTATAAGTCCGGCTTTGGCATGGAAGCGGCTGTAAAGTGCCAGTGCCAGGGGAATTTGCAGAAGGACAAATACCCATGCTTCTCCATGTTGAAGGCGGCCTGTAGTGAGGGGATGGCGCTGTCGATAGGGCGCTTTCCGGTCAATTGGTGCATCAATGAGGTCATTCAGCCCGAATCCGAAAAAATGAGCGTTTAGCCCGATAAGCATCAATGGCAAAAGCTGGGGGGGCGACTCGCCTGCCGAAAATGCGCCTAACACCGGAACACTCATCGTCAGGGGTGACATGCCTACCCGCCCCAGACGTAAAAAAGCCAGCAGTTTTTTAACCATAGGGCTATCTTACTCCACACAGAGGCAATTTTGCTGTAAACTCGCCAGGATGCAAAAGCCAACCGCTACCACCTTTATCCTGATGTTGATGGGTCTGCTGCTGCTTTCACTGGCCGGATGGAGCTTACAGATGAACCTGTCGGACACCATGCGGCTGAAGGGGATGGTACTGGCGGGGTATGGATTTGGATTACTTCTTTTTGCTTTATTTGCACGTCCCCGCCTTCGCCGCATCATGGTCGTGGGTATGGTCGCTGTGCTGATAGGCGGTGAAATTTTTACCCGCCTGACCGCCGATCCTGCTGAAGACCCGGATTTTCGCCAGGGCGTACCCTATATCATGTTTGCGGGACAGCCCAACGGGGAAATCGAGTCCTTCAACATTCGTCTGAGTCCATTGGGGTATCGGGATAATGTGCCGATGCCCAAGCCGGCTAACGAATACCGTATTATCATGCTGGGTGGGTCGGCGTTGTTCCAGGGAACACCACGCGACTTTTCGATTGTTGGCGCTCTGGAAAATACCCTGCATGAACAGGGATATAGCCAGGTTAAAATTTATAATTGGGGCGTCTATTCGACGGTTTCCGGTCAGGAACTGGCTGCGCTTGTTTTTCGGGCGATTGATTTTGCACCGGATATGGTGGTGGTTTATGACGGCAGCAACGACCTGACCGAACCCTATTTTTTTGACCCACGTCCCGGGTATCCGTTTGATTATATGGCTGCTGAAGGAGGCAGACGTATCATTGAAGGGAATTTTAGCCTGTTTGATATTTACGCGGTGCTGCTGCGCCCGACTCGTCTGGGTTATACCCTGTTCCAGTTTGAAATTGAGGAGCAAATCACCCGCCAGAGCGACCTTAAAAAGGAAGTCGGTTTTGGTTCGGATAGCTGGCAGGAAGCAATTCTCCAGCAATATGCAGCGAATCTTGCCAAAATGTGTACCATCAGCCGCGCTTTTGATGTGGAATTTGTGGCGCTGCTGCAACCCATGATTTTTTTCAAGGATACCCTCACAGGGCAAGAACCTTCCCTGTTGGGGCCGCTGGACTATCAAAATCACACCCGCATCCTGTATGAGCAGGCACGTCTGGAATATCAAAAACTCAGCACGGCCTATCCTGAATGTACGTTCCGGGATGTCAGCCGCCTGCCAGACTCGCAGGAATTGTTTGTGGACCCCGTGCATCTGACCAACGAAGGATATTCAATAGTAGGGCGGCGGCTGGCGGAGATCTTCATACCTATCATTGAGGAAAACTAATGCGAAAATCCTATCACTGGCGGTTTAAAGTGCGGACGTATGAAACCAATCGTTTTGGTTGGGTCAATAACGTATCCTACCTGAATTATCTGGAAGAAGTGGCAACTCAGGCCAGCGCTGCCGCCGGATACCCGATGGAATGGTACTGGCAAAATCGCTGTATGTGGCTGGTTCGCAAAATGACCATTCGTTATGAGCATCCAGCGTTTCATGGGGACGAGTTAGAAGCCGAAACATGGGTATCGGATTTTCAACGGGTGCGCTCCAACCGCGAGTATGTGATTCGCCGGAACGGGCAGCGGATTGTCCGTGCCCGTGCCAACTGGGTGTTCGTGAATATGGATACCCTGCGTCCGCAGCGCCTTGATGCGAATTTTATTCAGTCATTCGGGATTCAGGATGAAATGCCGGAAAACATTCCGGTTGGTCTGCGGCAGCCGTATCAGGTGCAGCAGCCGCGCCTGTTTACCAGCGAACACGAAGTTAAATCCTATGAGATTGACAGGGTTGGGCATGTGAATAACAGTATGTACCCGCGCTGGACAGAACATGCTGCCCTGCGTGCGCTGCGCGAAGTGGGCTGGTCATTTGAACGGCAGCAGGCGGAATTGGGGGCAGTGTTTACGATGGTGGGGCGAGAAATTGAGTATTTCCAGTCAGCCAGAGAAGGCGACACGCTGCGAATTGTGTCCCGTCTAGCGGAATATACCCGTACCCGTGCGGCCATCGTGCATGAGATTCGCCACGCGGAAACCGATGAACTGGTGGTGCTGGATTACAGCGTGGGGGCGCTGGTCAACCACTCCACGATGAAGCCTGTGGTACTGTCCCCAACTCTGCTTGGTGGTTTAACTATTCAATAGTGTAACTGGCGGTTACGGTGGTTGCGCCGTTCACTGTGTAGGAAATGGTGTACGTGCCAGCTTCCCACCCAACAGCATCCGGCTGAATTTTATACCAGCGACAAAAGGTGCCGGGAACCTCTATCGTAAAGGTTTCTTCGTAAATCACCTGTTCCCCAAACGTAAAACTGACGGCCAGTGTAGTTCCAGTTTCCATATCTGCCAGCGCTGCCACTCCGTAAATGGTATCAAAGGCCGCGAACGTGGTGGCTGGATTCACGGCACATCCGGCGCTGTTTACGCTGGTGCTGGCCTGCACGCTGGTGATACGCGGTCCAGAAGTCTCTATGGTCGTTACTGGCTGCGGCATGTCTAAAGTCGGGGTTTCGACGCTGGTGGTGGCGACAAAACTATCATTCACGGCAGCGTTCAGGGTGGCGTCAATGGTAGGAGAGGGGGTACTCGAAGGGGTAACACGGCCCAGCAGCAGATCGTTGGTGGCCTGCAACGCCGCGACTCGGGTTTCCAGAATCGTAACCTTTTCCCCACCTGTCGGCACGGTAATCAAAAAATAAAACCCCACCGCCAGGGTGACAATTAACATGAACCAGGAAGCTATTTCACGCATATCAGCGATTATAGCCGCCCGAAAAGTCCTTGTGGGGCAGCGTAGAGGGAACGTCAGGCAAAAAACAAACGCCCCAATGAGGGGCGTTGTTCTCTCCTATGACAGGGTTTTGTAGAGCTTGCGGTAGTTATGATAACGCCATTCGGCGATATGCCCTTTTGTCACAGCGTCCCGCACGGCACAGTCGGGTTCATGAATATGGGCGCAGTCCCCAAAGCGGCAAAAGTTCGTGAACCGCAAAAATTCGGGGTAAAACGCGACCAGTTCCGAACGTTCCAGTTCCGAAATCCCAAATTCCCGAATCCCCGGCGTATCGACCACATACCCATCGTCGCCAAAAGGCAGCATCACCGCCTGAGTTGTCGTGTGCTGGCCTTCGCCACTGGCCTCACTAACTTCATGCACCCGCAGTTCAAAACCGGGCTGAATGGCGGAGAGCAGCGATGATTTTCCGACGCCGGACATGCCCGACAGCACGGTAATTTTGCCACGTAACAGGTCGCCTAGTTCTTGCAGCCCTTCGCCTGTGACCACACTGGTTAAAACAAGGGTATGCCCAAGCCGTTGATATGGCAGGAGGTAGGTATCCAGGTCGTTCCGGTTGTCCGCCAGGTCAATTTTATTAATGCAAATAATGGGCGTGATGTCATTGAGTCCGGCGGTAATCAGGTAGCGGTCAATCAGTTCCGGCCAGAGATGCGGCTGACGCCACGCGGCCACGATGAGCAGTTGGTCAACATTGGCAGCCAGAATCTGTTGTAGATGGCCGTAAAAAGTGTCCGGACGTGCCAGCACATTCTGGCGCGGCAGCACCGCTTCTACCACACCGCCGCCCTGCCCATCTTCGCTGATGATAACCTTATCTCCAACGGCGACCACATTCATAAAACCGGTTTCTTTCGCGCTCAGCGACCCGCGTAAGCCACACAGCAGGGTTTTTCCATTGAAGATAACCCTGCACATCCCTGTGCTGACCTCAATGACTGTTCCCTGAAGCCCTTCTATGGTTTCCGGCGTTTCGGTTTGGCTTTCAAAGGCAGCCGTTTCGACCCGACGACGGCGTTCTCGTTCACCCGGCGGCATAATCCGTTCAAACCCACCTTCTTCCTCTTGCGACCAACTTCGCTGACGAGGGGCGCGGTCATCCCGGTTGCGTTTCATGTTTTTGACGGATTTGCGTAAATCACGGCGCTGTTTTTCCTTCTCGAAGCCGTGCATGATTTTTTTCAGTTGTTTGTTATTCACTGCTGGTTTTTCCTGAATATCAGATTGCATCGACTGGGCGGCGGGCAGGCAAACAACCCCCGGCCGCAGACCGGAACCAACGCCTGATATTCAGTTACCGAAAATTAGTGGGTAAGCCGAAGGCAGGCGTGCAGAGCGCTGAGGACAAACTTTTCGGCTTGCATAAATTCACGCCTCCTTCTGAAGATTTTTGAGGGAGTACAAATATCCCTGTTCAAAATAGCACAATTTCTCCGGCGGTGTCAAGCACCTCATTTCACGCAGCGAAAGCCGACATTTGGCAGCGCCCAGCTTGCATCGACCAGAGTCACATTTTGCATGGATTTTTCCAGCGTGGCCGCGTCATCTTCAAACGACCCGCCCATATAACCGAAGGTGATTTCGTCCACCTGCACCCATTCCGCCACGTTGCCCGCCATATCAAACGCCCCAATCCAGCTTCGCCCATCCACCAACTGGCCCACGGTGTTCGGCTCTGTTTCCCCAAACCAAACGTGCGCTTTATCTGGTGGGGCGCTGCCCCAGGGGAAAGGGCGCGGAGAATTTGCTTCCGCCCAGAGCGCCGCCTGTTTCCATTCGTCCGGTGTGGGCAGCCTGCCACCCCGATTGGCACAGTAGGCGCGTGCCGCCAGCGCCGATACCCATCGGGCAGGCGTATTATCCCCGCGCTGGACAAACCATCGGCCATTTTCATCCTGTTTAAGCGGCGCTTCCGGTTTAAAGGTATCAATCCATTTAGCAAATTCACTCGGCCAGTCATCCAGTGACATGCTGGTCAGGCGGCTGGCATTGAGATAGGTCACAAGTTGGGCGTTGGTCACTTCGTACATATCAATATAAAAAGCAGCGCTGCTGATGTTGCCAGCCGCCGGAAACCCCACCATGATATGGCCGCCATCCTGCAATTCTCCGTAACGTCCATAGTGACGCACGCCGCCCGTTACCGCCGCAGGAATATTCACAGCCACCACGGGCGGCAGGGGCGGCAGTTCCGGCGCGGGGGTATCCAGCACAGGCGGCAGGCTGGTCGGGCTGACGGTCATCGTGAGCGTCAGCGTTGGGGTAATGCTGGGGCTAGCAGAGGGGGAAGGAGTAGCGGTGGTTGTTTGGGAAGGGGTGATTGTTGGCTCAGGAGTAAGGAGGGTTGGGCGCACCGTTGGCAAAAAAATCTCTGTTTCCGTATCGCGGGGTCGAAAAAGCAAAAAGAGCAGCACCACCAGCAGAATCAAAACTAATAAAAATATCATTAAACCAGTTTGAGATTTATTACGGTTGCTCATGCCTGCCCTCTAAATTGATACAATAGACGTGTTGGAGGCTGCTGTGTCAAAAATTTTTCACCAGTCTAAACCGTTGCTGCTGGATGGCGCAATGGGAACAGAACTCACCCGTCGCGGGGTTGATACCCAGTTACCGTTGTGGTCTGCCGGAGCGCTGATTACCCATCCTGAAGTCGTGCGGCAAATTCACATAGATTACCTCAATGCGGGCGCAGATATTATTACCACCAACACCTTTCGCACCCATGCCCGCAATATCAGAAACACGGCGGAAGCCAAACGGCTGACTCATCTGGCGGTGCAGCTTGCCAGAGAAGCCGTGCAGCAAACCGGACGCTCTGCGCTGGTGGCGGGCAGTGTTGCGCCACTGGAGGACTGTTATTCGCCGCACCTGACGCCGCATGAAGGATACTGCCAGCGTGAACAGGCTGAAATGGTGAATACACTGGTCGAAGCGGGGGTCGATATGCTGCTGATTGAAACCATGAACACCGTTCATGAAGCAGTAGCAGCAGCACGCCCCGCCCATTATCGCAAAATCCCCTATATGGTTAGTTTTGTGACCAACGAATCGCATCACTTATTAAGCGGCGAG
>CAZKZS010000183.1:0-9507 GCA_964557285.1 uncultured Anaerolineae bacterium
ATTTCCAACAGGGGAGCGTGGCAAAGCGATTGGCACATGGTCGGCGTTTAGCAGCGTAACCACGATTTTGGGGCCAGTATTAGGCGGGGCCATGGCTGAAGTGGACTTTTGGCGTGGCATCTTTTTTATCAATCTTCCTCTAGCAGCTATCGCGCTGTGGATTCTTATCAAGTATGTTCCCGAAAGCCGGGATGAACAGGCCAAAAAACTCGATTTTCCCGGGGCGCTGCTGGTCACAATTGGGTTGGCGGGTTTATCCTATGGCTTTATTGAAGCACCGGGGCAGGGGTTCGACAGTCCGGCCATCCTTGCCAGCCTCATCGTCGGGTTTATCGCGCTGATTTTGTTTGTGTGGCTAGAATCACGCAGCCCACACCCGATGATTCCCCTGCGGCTGTTTGAATCGCGTACTTTTAGCGGTACGAACATCATGACCTTTTTTTTGTATGGGGCGCTGTCGGTAGCTACCCTGTTTCTGCCCCTCAATTTCGCACAGGTACAGGACTACCGCCGGATTGAAATTTCTTTTGCCCTGCTGCCGTTTGCCCTTTCCCTGACTCTGCTTTCTCGTTGGGCGGGGGGGCTGGTTGACCGTTACGGCCCGCGTTTGCCTCTCACTGTTGGTCCGGCCATCGTAGGGCTGGGATTTTTTGCGACCACCCTGCCTGACTTAACCAATGGTTTTTCCGATTACTGGACAAGTTATTTTCCTGGAATTTTAATTATGGGGATTGGCATGGGAATCACAGTTGCCCCCCTTACAACGGCGGTGATGGGATCAGTGTCGTCGCGGCAGGCAGGGGTTGCTTCAGGGGTCAATAATGCGGTGGCACGGACAGCAGGGGTGCTGGCGGTAGCGATTTTAGGGGCGGTGGCGCTGTTCAGCTTTACAACCGCGCTGGATAATCATACCGAGTCGATTGAGCTAACCGCGAATGAACGTTCAGCGCTGGAAAAAAATGCATCCGATTTAGGCAATACCGAACCCCCAGACTCCCTTGGTGAAGCGGAACAATCGAAAGTTGAGGCTGCCATTAAAAGCGCATTTGTGGATACCTTTCGGCTGGTGCTGATTATTACCGCCGTTTTAGCCTGGCTGAGTGCGGCGCTGGCCTGGCTGACAGTTGATTCACGGATGATCCCCATCGAATAGTTTGACATCCAAAACGTTTTGGATTAAGATAGAAGTAGTGTCCAAAACGTTTTGGATATGCAAATAGTGTCATGAAACCAAAACTTAAAGATTTAGCTGAAAAATCGGGATACTCCATCACCACTGTTTCACGGGCGCTGACCGGATATTCAGATGTCAGCCCCAAAACCCGCGAACACATCCTTCAAATTGCAACCCAACTTGGCTACGAACCTAATTCCCTGGCACGGCAGTTACGGCTTCAGGAAACCCGCACCATCGGCATGATTATCCCTGCCAATGATGAAAGTTTTTCCAATGATTTTTTCACCCAGTTGATGATGGGTGTGGGTAATATGGCATCCCTGCACCGCTACGATTTGCTGATTAGCGCCCAGGGACCCGGTGACGAAGAAATGCAGGCTTATCGCCGGATGGTTGGCGGCAGGCGGGTAGATGGCATCATTCTGGCACGAACCCGTCGCAGTGACCCACGTATCGCCTATTTAAAATCGCAGCAGTACCCGTTTGCGGTTTCGGGACGTGCCGCACCGGACGAAAAAACCGATTTTCCCTTTATTGATGTAGACAGCCAGGCTGGTATTCGGATGCTGGTCGAACATTTTGTCAGCCTGGGGCATGAGCATGTGGGCTTAATTTTGCCCCCGCCGGAACTTGCCTTTACCACCTACCGCCATGAGGGATACCGTGAAGGGCTGGAAAATGCCGGACTGCCCTACCGAACCGAGTATGTGATTTATGGCAATTTACTGCGCTCAGGCGGCTATTACGGCACATCGCAGTTTCTGGACGAACATCCCGAAATATCCGCCATTATCGCCTGCAACGACCTGATGGCATTGGGAGCAATGAGCGCGATTCAAGGGCGCGGGCTGCGGGTTGGTGGAGATATAGCAGTAGCCGGTTTTGATGATATTCCGGCGGCTGAATACAGCCATCCGACTCTAACCACCATGCGACAGCCAATTTATGAAATTGGGCAGCGGCTGGTGAATATGCTGCTCAGCCTGATTAAAGGTCATCCTCTGGAAGACACCCAGATTTTATTAACCCCTACGCTGAAAATACGGGAATCAAGCGGCGGGAAAAGAGATTAAGGAGGCGCGTGGAAACTTATCACCAATTCGCTCGTTTCAAGCATCAAAATCTTTTAGGAGGGATAGTTTTATGACTAAGAAATTGAGTCTTTTACTGGCTTTAGTATTCCTGGTCAGCCTTGTAGCAAGTGCTGTTGCCCAGGATGATACAGTCACATTTATGTCCACGCAGTTTAACGTAGTGGAAGAAACCGATAAAGCGAGAGCAATTCTGGCTGACTTTGGCGGCGGTACGGCGGAATTTGTACCTTCCGAAGAAGGCCCGATGATTGAGCTTATTCTGGCGGAAGCCTCAGCCGGAGAAGGCACGGTTGATCTGCTGGGGGCGCTGCACGGGACATTCCCCACCCTGGCAAATAATGACACTTTGTTCGACCTAAGCGAACTGCTGGCCGAAATTGAAGAAACCACTGATGTCAACGATGCGTTTGTAGAGCTTGGCAAACTTGGGACAGAAGATTACCAGTATTACATCCCCTGGATGCAGGCAACCTTTACGATGGCCGCCAACAATGAAGCCCTACAATACCTGCCCGAAGGCGCGGATATTAATGCCCTGACGTGGGAACAGTTAGCGGAATGGGCGAAAAATATTCAGGAAGCCACTGGCGAAGCCCGTCTGGGGCTGCCTGTTGCGGGATTGTTCCATCGTTTCCTTGAGGGGTATGCTTTCCCATCATGGACGGGTGGCATGGTGACCGGATTCAAAACGCAGGAAGCCGCCGATATGCTGGTCTTTATGCGGGATGAATTGTGGCCTTACGTGAACCCTGAATCCATCAACTACGAATTTATGAGCGAACCTCTGCTGTCTGGCGAAGTCTGGATTGCCTTTGACCATGTAGCCCGTCTGAAAGCAGCTTTTGACGAACAGCCCGAAAACTTTGTCGCCTTCCCCGCGCCCGCAGGCCCGGCAGGACGCGGCTTTATGCCTGTGGTGGTTGGTCTGGCTGTTCCATATACTTCCCCCAACCCGGACGGTGCAGATGAATTGATTAAATACCTGCTTAGCCCCGAAGTGCAGGGCGCGATTCTACGCGACCTCGGCTTCTATCCGGTGGTTTCGGGGGTCGATACCTCCAATTTGCCTGCCGGAGTTGCTGCTCAGAGCGCGGCCGTGGAAGCTCAGGCCAATTCAGCCGATGGTATTCCATCCCTGCTGCCCGTTGGTCTGGGAGATCGCGGCGGTGAAATCAACCAGATTTTCCGTAATGCCTTCACCCGTGTTGTGCTGGAAGGGCAAGACCCGATGACCGTGCTGGAAGAAGAAGGCGCGGCGCTGCAAACTTTGCTGGATGAAACCGGCGCGGCTTGCTGGGCGCCTGATCCGCCCAGCGACGGCCCGTGTCAGTTGAACTAAGCACCATCCTTTATGGGGCAGCAGTGCCAACACGGGCTGCTGCCCATTTCTAATAAATAGGAGTTTTATTTTGAAAAAAGTGAACTGGACTCCTTACCTGCTCTTACTCCCCTCCATGATTTACCTTGTCCTCTTTTTTGCGTATCCGATGGTGGCTTCTCTACAGCTTGCCTTCCGTAAAGATGTGCAGTATTTAAAACTGCGGCAAGAGCCGGAAGCCAGCGCCGAAGAAACAGGGACGCTGGCAATGCAAACGACGGTCACAGTGCTTGACCGTTTACGGCTGGAAGAAACCCTGCCGAATGGCCGTACACGCCCGATTTACTGGTTTCAGGTGCAGGGAGAGGATACCGAAGGCAGCACAGTAGAAGGCTGGGTGAATCAGGAAAATATTTTTATTGAGTCGCGTACCACCTCCGAATCCGCCCGCATTGTGACAGGTGAACCCGCCCAGGAATGGACGTTTGATTTTGTTGAACGTATGGTCAAGGATTTCCGGTTTGGGGAAGCCCTCCAAACAACTATTTTATTGATTGTCCTGATTCTCCCTCTGCAATTTATTCTGGCGATTGTCATGGGGCTGGTACTGCAAAGCGGTATCCGGTTCACAAATTTCTTTTTGTACATTTACGCGATCCCTCTGGGCATTTCTGACCTGGCTTCCGGCATCCTGTGGTATTCCATTTTTACGCAGCGTGGTTTTATAAATTCGTGGCTGATTGAATTGGGATTGCGCGAACGCCCGTTTATTTTTATCCAGTCGGGAAATGAAAGCTGGATGATTCTGGCGATTGTGCTGGCGGAAGTCTGGCGTGCTACCTCGATTGTCATGGTGATTGTAGTGGCGGGGTTGCAGGGTATTCCCAGAGATTACGTTGAAGCCGGCCAGGTATTCGGGGCGAATCTCTGGCAGCGTGTCCGTCATATTATCCTGCCCCAGTTGATGCCCAGTTTGCAGGTAGCGCTGATTTTGCGAACGATTCTCGCGTTTCAGGTGTTTGCCGTCGTAGTTGCCATCACAGGCGGTGACGTGATGACGGTGTTAGCGAACGAAACCTATCGCTGGTACGATCCGGCACGGTTTAACAGCCCCAACATGGCAGCCGCCTATGCTGGCTTTATTATGCTGCTTTCGCTGGGGATTTCGTTCTTTTATCTGCGAACGGTCAGCGCCCAGGAAGAAAGAGCGAGCAAACAATGACCACAGAAACCTATTCACCTCCTGCTGCAACATGGAAAGCGACTCAGGAGCAAATCGCACGGCGGGCAAAATTGCGCTACAACCTGCGCCGTGCCAGCATTTACGTGCTGGCGATAGCGATTGCCCTCTGGATTTTGCTTCCCATCTGGTTAGTGACCGTGATGGCTTTCAGCACCCCCGCCGATGTACGTGGGTTTCCAAAACAAATCGTTCCCGCGCCGCTTTCTACCGATACGCTGGAATTTTTCCTTGACCAGGACGGGATTTTAAGGGCTGCCCGCAACAGCGTTGTGGTTGCTATTACCACGCTGGTGCTTTCAACTCTGATTGCTGTGCCAGCCGGATATGCCATCGCTCGTTATATTTTTCCGGGGCGGGATGCGATTCGGTTAGGGATTCTTTCCGTGCGTGCTTTTCCGATTGTGGTGCTGGCTGTGCCACTGGCGGTCACGTTTATCGAATTGAATATGTACGATAAGGTGTACAGTCTGGCGCTGATGCACACCGCGCTGACCCTGCCCACGACAATTTTAGTGGTTGCCAGTGTGTTTACAGGTGTTCCCTATGAACTGGAGGAGGCTGCCCGCATTTTTGGCTGCACCCCCACTCAGGCATTTTTTCGGGTGGTGCTGCCCCTGGCGATGCCGGGGATTGCCGCCGCCGCGATTTTAACCTTTGTGCTGTCCTGGAATGAAGTGTTTGCGGCTATCCTGCTGACCATTTCCAACCGCACCCTGCCCGCCCAGATTTTGTATACGCTGGACAAATCCGGCGACCCGTTTAAGTTCGCGGGGGCATTTTTTATGCTCCTTCCCGCCATGATTTTCATATTTTTCATTCGCCGCTACCTGTTCAGCATGTGGGGGATTAATAAATAAGATGGCTCAAATTATCGTTCAAAATGCAGTCAAACGTTTTGGCAAATTTACGGCTATTGATGATGTCAGCCTGACGATTGAAGATCAGGAATTTATGGTGCTGCTGGGGCCAAGCGGCTGTGGTAAAACCACCCTGTTAAGGGCAATTGCCGGATTGGGTATGGTTGATACTGGCCGGGTGCTGATTGATGGGAAGGATGTTACCTATCTCAACCCCAAAGACCGTAATATTTCGATGGTCTTTCAGAATTACGCCATTTTCCCCCATATGACGGTGTTTGATAACATTGCCTTCGGGTTAAAAATGCGGAAGTCGCCCAAGCCCAAAATTCAGGAACGGGTGAACGAAGCCGCCAAACTGCTGCACATCGAAAATTTGCTTGACCGCTATCCGGGGCAAATGAGTGGCGGGCAGCGCCAGCGTGTCGCCGTAGCACGGGCAATCGCTTATGACGCTCAGGTGCTGCTAATGGATGAACCCCTCAGTAATCTGGATGCGCTGCTGCGGCTGGAAATGCGGGCGGAACTGAAGGCGCTGCTTACCAAGCTGAATGTGACCACCATTTACGTGACTCATGACCAGATTGAAGCGCTGAGCATGGGCGATAGAATTGCGGTCATGCGGCAGGGGAAAATTTTGCAGTGTGACAGCCCAACTCGCGTGTATGACCTGCCCACCGATCATTTTGTGGGCAGTTTTATCGGCAATCCACCCATGAATTTCCTGAGAGGACGGGTGGAGCGAGATGGCAGCCGGATTCAGGTAAACATTGGCGATTTCCATCTCAGCCCATCGAATGAAATGCAGGATACCCTCCGGGTTTATGAGGGGAAAACCATTTTTGTCGGGCTTCGGGCGGAAAATATGGAAGCGCTGGCACAGCCTGCTCCCGATGCACTCAAAGTCAGGGTGGATGTGGTTGAACCTCTGGGGGCCAATAATTTGCTCACCATTCGCATCGGCGGCGACGTATTAAAAGTCTCAACGCATCCTGATTTTCCGGCGACGATGGGCGGCGATTTGTGGATACGCTTCCCCATCCAAAAAATTCGCTGGATGGATGCAGAAACGGGTAGGGCGTTGACTCCCACTCTGGATAAAGTGCTGGCATGACGCAAAAGTATCGGAGGCTTCATCCGGGGGAGAAACCCCTGGATTTTGGCGGCAACGGCATCACAGGCAGCATCAATCGTGAGGGACGGCTGACCGCCATGAATGTTTACCATCCTGAACATGGATATATCACCCTGACCTCCGCCCCGCCGTTTGATGAATCCGCACGGTATACTCCGGCGGCGGTGCGGGCTTATCGCAAAAATTTAACGGCTCAGGAAGGCTATGGCCTCCATTTTTCGGAGTCCTTCGCAGTAGAAGCCTGGCTGATTGAGGACGCGATTCCACATCTCAAATTCATCCTGGCCTCCGGTGCTGCTGCCGAAGTAACCGTTTTTGTGACTCATCAGCAGGTGCAGTATGCCTGGAAATTTTCTGATGCAGATGTCAATGCTCATTTTAAGGGCAGAGTTTGGGTGCAGCGCTGCGCTTACACACAGCTTACTGAAGGCGGCCCAATTCCCATGCCTTCTACAGAAACCCGCATTTTTTCCCAAACAGATGACCATGTGATTCTGGAAAATCCCTCTCTGCCTGCCACCTTTACCCTGTCAGGAGTCACGGGAACAGCCCATGAGGATGGAAGTGTCGAATTAACGGCTGCTTCTCCCACCACCGAAAAACAAATTTACACTTTTGGGCAGGGGATTCCTGAAACGGAAGATTTTTCTGCTGAAGTGGAGCACTGGCAAACCTGCTGGGCGGGCTGGCCGTATGAAAATCATCCTCTGGATTTGCTGCTGCGGCGGGCAGTAGTATATGCGCTTCACTGCTGCATTCCGATGGATGAACAGCATATTTGTGTTATCACCGACCATCAATTGCTGCCGCTTTCATGGACACGGGATGCGTATTACACGGTGCTGCCGCTTCTCCACTGGAAATTTGCAGATACAGTTAAAAAACATCTGCGGTGGCTGTTTGAAAAAGCCGAACGACCACAGGGCTATTGGGGGCGGGCCTATCTGACCAATGGCCGGATGAAAGACCCTGCCTTTCAGCTTGACCAGCAGCTTTACCCCCTACTCGAACTGGCCGACTATGGAGCAAAAACGGGGGATATGCAGGAACAGTTTCAGCCGCAGGTGGAAGCGGTTTTAAACATGCTGCTGGCACGACAGGATAAAAAAACCGGCTTATTCCCTACCGATGAAACCCCTGCCGATGATCCGGTGCATTTGCCTTACCATCTTTCCAGCCATATTTTGCTCTGGCGCACCCTGAAAAAATTAAACTATGACGACCTGGCCGACGCGATTCAAGCGGCGGTGTTTCGGTATTTTTCGGTGGAATATGAGGGTAACACGCTATTTGCTTATCTGACGGATGGCAGTGGGCAGTATCATTTTTACCATGACGCCAATGATTTGCCGCTGGCTTTTGCGCCCCTGTGGGGCTTTTGCGCGGCGGATAATCCCATCTGGCTAGCGACGATGAATTTTGCGTTTTCAGAAGCCAACAGGGGCGGTTTTTACGGCGTGGCGGAAGATGAATTTCGTGGGCTGGGTTCAGTTCATACACCTGCTGCCTGGCCGTTGGGGGATGTGCAGGAACTGGTGTTTGCACGGCTTACTGGAGATAAACGCCGCCAGCAAAAAGTCATCCGAAAATTGGCAATGGTCGCTCAGTGGGATGGGGCGCTGCCAGAAGCCTACGACCCCCAAACGGGCGAGGTGGTATCACGTCACTGGTTTGCCTGGCCGAACGCGGCGCTGGCCTGTGTAGAATTCGGAGTGTTTCAAAAATGAACAGCGAGCGTATTCGTGGTTATTTGCACCAGATTTATGCGCCTGAGACTGCGGAAGAAACCCACCGCCGTTTGATGAAAATCCTGACTCAGATAAAGCTGCCTGCTCAGCCCTTTGACAGTTTTTTTTCTGAGCGTGATGTGACCCTCATTACGTATGGGGATACCCTGTATCAGGATGATGAAAAACCCCTGCAAACCCTGCGCCGTTTTCTGAATGATTACCTTAAATCCGTCGTTTCCACCGTCCATATTTTGCCGTTTTACCCCTATTCCTCAGATGACGGTTTTTCGGTGATTGACTATTACGCGGTGGATGAATGGCTGGGAACATGGGAAGATGTTGAACACATCAGCCGCGATTTTAAACTGATGTTTGATGCGGTTATTAATCATATGTCGGCAAAAAGCCCCTGGTTTCAAGGATTTTTAGCGGATGAGCCGGTCTATCGTGGCCTGTTTTTGACGGAATCGCCGGAAACCGATTTAAGCGCGGTAACACGTCCCCGCACGACCCCGTTGCTCACCCCCTTTACTAAAGCCAGTGGGGAAAAAGTTTATCTGTGGACAACTTTCAGCGACGACCAGATTGATTTGGATTACCATGCGCCCGATACCCTGTTACGGATTATTGACGTACTGCTTTTTTACGTGCAGCATGGGGCGCAGGTCATCCGGCTGGACGCGATTGCCTATATGTGGAAAGAAGTGGGGACATCCTGTATCCACCGCCCCCAGGCACATGCCATCATTCAACTGTTCCGGTCAGTTTTAGATGTCGTTGCGCCGCATGTGATTCTGATTACCGAAACCAACGTCCCTCATGCGGAAAATATTTCCTATTTTGGCGATGGGGCGAATGAGGCGCAGATGGTGTATAACTTCACCCTGCCGCCGCTTTTGCTTCACAGTCTCATGAAGGGCGATTGCCATCCACTGGCCGCTTGGATCGATACC
>CAZKZS010000184.1:0-9456 GCA_964557285.1 uncultured Anaerolineae bacterium
AGTGGATGACGACCTGTTTAGTTATGCGCGTCCGGTGAATAAAAGTAAAACGGCGACCCTGCCCCATGTTTCTTATACGCCTCCCAGAACTGATTTCAGCAGCATGAGTCAGGAGGAGAAAGACAAATTGGTTTATGTGAATGAGCTTATCCAGAAGATAAAATTTGACCAGGCGCGGGAAATCCTGAAGACAATGCCGGACAACGCTTTTGCCGTGGGAGCAATCGGGATGGGGCTGGAAGTATTTGACACGATTCTCCGCGATCGCTTTTTACTGCGTCTGATGATAGCGGTTATCGTGCTTACCGGACTGGTGATTTACACTACCGGGCGCGGCGACCCAATGTATGAAAATGCCTCCGTGAAATTTGAATACCCCCAATCCTGGGAAACCATTAAACTTTCCGATATTGAACTTTGTGAAACCCACCCTTACCCCTGCTTTTTTCTGGTTGGAAGCGGCGACTCCTTTACTTACAGCTATGTCGTCATGAGCGAGATTCCCGCCGACAGCAACCAGAGCCTGGATGAACTGGATACCTACTGGTGGAATCAATTCAGACCTGATGCCGGTGCCGCCAATTTCACAGAGGCTCAGGAAATCAACGTAGACGGCGCACGAGCAATTTCCCATGACTTTGAACTCATTTTTCCTGATGACAAACGGTATTTCAGGCAGATTCATGTTATGAACGGCAACACCCTGCTGGAAATTACGTTCTGGGCGGTCAACAGGGAAACCTTTAACAAAAAGCAGGACGATTTTTTGAAAGTGCTGAACAGTCTGGATTTAAAGGCTGCCTGAGTAGGGCAGAATCACGGTAAACAGGCTGCCCCTGCCGACTTCACTTTTGACCCGAATCTCGCCGTCATGCAGCTCGATGATTTTTTTGGCAATGGGCAGCCCCAACCCGAATCCGCGTGTGGAGTGGGCGCGGTCAGCGCGATAAAAGCGTTCAAACAGACGCGGCAGCCCTTCCGGTGGGATGCCATCGCCCGTATCCTGAATATCCACTTTTAAGAAGTCCTCATCCTGCCGGGTGATCAGGGTAATTTCTCCGGTTTCAGGGGTAAACCGGAAGGCATTATCCACAATTTCCAGCAGCGCGTCGCCCAACCAGTCGGCATCAGCCTGAATGACCGGCTGCACTGCCTCAAATCGGCGGGTAATCGTGCATTTGCCACCTCTGGCAACGGCTCTGGCAATAACTTCTTCCAGCAGCAGATGAATATTTACATCCCGTTTGGCTAACTGTACCGTGCTGTCCAGTTCGGTCATCCTGACCAGTTCTTCGACCAGCCGCAGCAGATTATCTGCCTGTTCCTGAATCCGATGGATATGCTGTTTTTGTTTGTTTGGGTCGGTATGTTTTTCCAGCAGATACAGATTCGTTTGAATCACCGAAATCGGGGTTTTAAATTCATGGGACGCATTTTCAATAAAGCCGGACAGAATCCGCACCCGTTCGCGTTCCATCGCCAGTTCCAGCGCCCGGTTGAGCGCCAGTCTGCGTTCAGTGACATCAAACGTCATCCCTGCCAGAAAACGCTGTCCCGTCGAATCCTGGAAGGGAAATTTGTAGGTCAGCCAGAAATGTGTTTCTCCCTTTAAAGGAACACGTTCTTCCATCACACGCGGCTCACCCGATTCCATGACTTCGTGGTCATTCTGGCGAAACTGCTCGGCCATGTCTTTCGGCCAGAGGTCAAAGTCTGTTTTCCCCCGCCAATCGGTTTCATTCAGTTCAAAGATTTTCTCAAAAATCGGATTCACATAAACCACATAACCCGTTTCATCCTTCACAAACATGGGGGTAGGGCTGTTTTTCACAAAATTATTCCAGCGCTCCTGTGTCGCCTGCAAATTAGCTTCTATTCTCACACGTTCTGTAACATCGTAGACAATGGCATACAGCAGAGTCTTGCCCTGCATTTCTACCGGTCCGGCAAACACATCCACACTGCGAATATCCCCGTTTGCCAGCCGATGCTGAAAGCGGAAATAACTCCGTTTTTCCGCACGCGCAAGCTGCATCTGCTGGTAGGCTTCCTCTGGCGGCAGCAGATTAATATCCGTAATCTGCATGGTTTTAAGTTTTTCGCGCTCATACTGATAAAAAGCAGCCGCCGCCGGATTTGCATCCACAATCTGGCCTGTGTCCGGGTCAATGACCAGCTTCACCGCCGCGTTGCGTTCAAACATCTGACGGTAGCGGCTTTCACTTTCGCGCAGTTGATACTCGATATTTTTCTTTTCCGTAATGTCGGTAATGACGGCAAAACTGCCGTTGTAGCGCCCCTGAGAATCCAGAAGCGGCGACCCCGCCACAATCGCATGGACGGGCTGCCCGTTCCGACTCAAAAAACATAGTTCATAGACCCCACCTATGCCGCGTTTCCTTTTTTCCAGTTCTGCCTCAAAAATGGGGAGGGAGGACTCGCATAAATACTGCTCTACGGATGCTCCGACGATGGCTTCTATCTCACAACCCAGCATGTCACAGAATTTTTTATTGATATAGGTTACTGCGCCTGCAACATCGCGCACCACAATCCCTTCATTCATGTTTTCAATCAACAGACGGAAGTAATTTTCTTGTTCCTGAAGGGTTTTTTCGAGATCAGGTCGATAAAAGGCGGCGGTCACATCCTGTCCAGCAGCGTAAAACACCTGTTCTTCAGCCACAAAACAGGTGGTCAGGCGCACCAGACGAATCATTCCATCCGAACGCACAAAACGCACCTGCATAAAACTGGCTTCCTGCTTGTCCAGCGCCAATTTTAAGACGGTGTGGTCATCAGTATGAACAACATCAAAAATGGGCTGTGCGGTGAGCGTTTCTGGAGGATGCCCCACCATCTGGAAAAACGCAGGATTCGCCCGCAGGAGATGGAAGTTTTTACCAAGCATAAAAAACATATCCTGGGAAAGGGCATAAAATTGTTTTAATTCACTGTCTGAAAACATGACCACTGCCATCCTATTAACTTAAGTGTATCAAACTCTGCTTTGGTTTCCCGTGAAAAAAAACTAACCTTTTTCAGGTGATTTTAAGGCGCATATTATGAGAATCCTGTAGAATAGGGGTAGGTGGTTGGTAGTCAGCAATATTTCATTACAATAATAACCCACCCGATAACTCTCTGATACAATCGAGGGCAGGGATTTCCAGGCAAATGTTGATGACAGATGATATTACTAAACATCCTTTGGTCTATCGAATTGATGGCATGGAGCAGGCTGTCGTTCAAAAAGACATCTTTTACAAGTTCATTAAAGAAGCGGACTTAAAAATGGATGTCTACACGCCGCCGCGTCTGGCAGAGGATGAACGGCTTCCGGCGGTGCTGTTTATTCACGGGGATGGAGCGCCGGAAATCCTGGCCGATATTAAAGAGTGGACGGTGTATGTCAATTGGGGGCAGTTGGCAGCAGTGTCCGGTCTGGTCGGGGTAACGTTTAACCATCGGTCTTCGCAGGGGCTGACCCAGATGCACGAAGTCGCCAATGATATTATCGACGCGATGGCCTTTGTGCGGGATAACGCCCATCTGCTGAATGTGGATGAAAACCGTCTGTGTCTGTTTTCCTTCTCTTTTGGTGTGCCTTATGCTATGAGTCTGGTGCTGCGCTACCGGTGGGATTTTATTCGCTGCACCGTAGGCTATTACGGTTACATGGACTTGCAGCACATGAGCGAACACACCACCTCCCGCGTCATGATGGGAACGCTAAAAGAGTTTTCTCCGATTCTATACCTGGGCAAAAGTCCGGAAACCATCCCCCCGATGATGCTGGTGCGGGCGGGCAAAGACCGTGCTGCCATTAATTATTCAATTGATTCTTTTGTGCGGGCGTCCATTTCCAAAAATATTCCAGTTGAATTTATTAATCATCCTACGGGGGAACACGGTTTTGATATGGGCTATGAGGATAAAACCTCCCAGCAGATTATCCGCCGCACCCTGGAATTTTTAAAAGCCAATCTGTATGCGTAGACCGATGATTCCCGTCCCCTACGGAAAGGGCAGGCATCGCTCACTTCGTTCGCTTGTTCCTGCCCCTACGGTCCCCGCGTCTAAACCTCTGGGAGAGTATCCCGACCAGCTAAAAGCTAATCGCTAACTGCTGACTGCTCATTCCCGGAACAACTCGCGCACAATCACGTTACGCTGAATTTCGCTCGTGCCTTCGTAAATCTGATAAATTTTGACATCGCGCATGAGTTTTTCGACGGGATATTCCTTCATATATCCGTAGCCGCCGAAAACCTGCACCGCTTCGACGGTGGCTTTCATCGCCATATCCGCGCAGAAGGCTTTTGCCATCGACACCAGTTTGGTTTTGGTGGGCAAATCGGCGTCCACCGCCCGCGCCGCGTTATGCAGCAGAGCGCGTCCGGCTTCAATGTTCATTGCCATATCCGCGATTTTGTGACCAATGGCCTGATGCTGGAAAATCGGCTGCCCAAAGGTTTCGCGTTCACGGGAATATTTAATCGACTCATCCAGCGCACGCTGCGCTACCCCGACCGCCCCCGCCGCGACAGGCGCCCGGCTCTTGTCAAACACTTTCATGGCAATGTAAAAGCCGTAGCCTTCCTGCCCCAGAATATTTTGTGCCGGAACTTCCACATCTTCAAAGGTAATGGCGGCGGTATCTGAAGCACGCTGCCCCAGTTTATCAAAATGTTTGCTTACACTGACGCCGGGCGCATCTTTTTCAATGACGATGAAGGACAGCCCTTTATGCCCGGCATTGGGGTCAGTCATCACCAGCACAGTATAAAAGTTCGCGTGGCTGGCGTTGGAAATAAACATTTTGCTGCCGTTCACGATATATTTATCGCCTTTTTTCACGGCGCGAGTCTGAACCCCGACCACATTTGAGCCAGCGCCGGGTTCGGTCACGGCGTAGGCGGAAAGTTCATTGTTACCGACCAGCCGTTCGCCCAGCCAGTATTTTTTTTGCGCTTCCGTGCCGCCGATGGTAATCGGCAGGGAGGCCAGGTTATTAATCATCAGGGCGGTGCTGATGCCCGAACATGCCCAGGAAAGTTCTTCACCCATCACACATTCTTCAAAGACGGACGCCCCACCGCCGCCATAGGCTTCGGGGATGTTGATGATCAGAAGTCCCATTTCCTGTGCTTTTTTAACGATGTCCCAGGGGAATTCCCCCGTGCGGTCATAGTGTTCGGCTTTGGGAGCCATTTCTTTTCTGGCAAAATCCCGTGCCATATCGCGTAACATCTGCTGCTCATTGGATAGAGGTGCTTGAATGGCGACCATTTTTCATTCCTCATCAAAATTAATTAAATGGCGATTTGATTATTATATTCCATCTTTTTTGCTTTTGCCAACATTCACAGCAAATTCACAAACAGGTCATCTCCCGCATGATACAATTCGGTAACTTGCGGGAGGTAGTATGGCGCTCACCACTCAGGAATTCATGGAATTGCAGACCTATATTCAAAGTCTGGAAGAGGACAATCAGCAGTTACAGGCCGCGCTGCGTGATTTGCTGAATAATCTTTCCCATGACCTTCGCACACCACTGGCAGCCATCAAAAACAGCCTGTATCTGCTGGAAAAACATCTGGACAATCCCAAACGGGATCACTATCTGGACGTTTTAAACCAGCAAACCAACCGGATGGATCAACTGCTCAGCGACATAGCCACCCTTTCGCGTCTGGATTCCCGTGCCACCACCTTTGAATTGCAACGGCTGGATATAAATCGGGTACTGGATACGCTGCTGGAACGTTATGAATCTCCCATTATGGAAAAAAATCATACGGTTTTACGCCGATTCGCGCTGGAACTGCCCGGCGTACTGGCCGATGAAGTTAAAATTTCCCGTGCATTCGGCCACCTGCTTGAAAATGCCATCCATTACACCCCCTATGGCGGCCATATTACCCTGGGGACTCTCGTGCGCGGGGAACAGGTCATCGTGGAAATTACCGACAATGGCGCAGGAATTTCCAAAGAAGCCCTGCCCCATATTTTTGACTCGTTTTTCCGGGAGGATGCTGCCCGCAGCACCACCACTGGCCGCGCCGGTCTGGGCTTAGCCATTGCACGCCGCATTATTGAAAATCACAGTGGCAGCATTTCCGTAGAAAGCGAAGTTGGCATTGGGACGTGTTTCCGGGTGGTGTTTCCAGCGCTCCCCGGGATTAATCAAATTCAAATTTGATTTTTTACCTGCCCTCTGTTAAGCTCTAATCAAATCACCATTTGATAACAGGCGAAAGTAGGTGGCTGTGCTGGTTAAAGAAGCTCAGGAAAGTTTTGATTTTTTTAAACTCCAAGACCGTTTAACCCCTGCTCAACGTGCCATCCGTGACCGGGTGCGCCAGTTCGTCGAAACCGAAGTCAAGCCCAAGATTAATCCCTATTGGGACAAAGCCGAATTCCCCTGGGAAATTGCGGAAGCCATGAAAAGCCTGCCGATTATTGGCGGCACGATTGACGGTTACGGCTGCGCGGGACTTGATCCGCTGTCGATAGGGGTAGCAATTTTTGAACTGGCACGCGGCGACGGCTCTATAAACACCTTCATGGGAGTCCATTCCGGTCTGGCGATGTCCAGTATCGGGCTGCTGGGGTCAGAAGAACAAAAACAGCGCTGGCTGCCCGCGATGGCAAAACTGGAAAAAATCGGCGCGTTTGCCCTGACTGAACCTAACGTTGGCTCAGACGCGGTACACATTCAAACCACCGCCCGCAAAGATGGCAATTTTTATATCCTCAACGGGGCCAAACGCTGGATTGGTAACGCCACGATTTCCAATGTGCTGATTGTCTGGGCGCGGGACGAAAACGGCGACCTGGGCGGCTTTGTGATTGAAAATGCGTCCGAAGTTGAGGGCGTGACCATGAACGTGATTGAGGGCAAAATCGGCAAACGCTGCGTCATGAATGCTGATATTCATCTGGATAATGTGCGTGTTCCGGCGGAAAACCGGCTTGAATATGTGCGAGCGTTCCGTGATATGGCGCTGGTGCTAGGATACGGGCGCTACGGCGTGGCGTGGGAAGCGGCGGGCGTCGCAACAGCCGTGTTTGAACTGGCCTTAGAGTATGCCAAAACGCGGGAGCAGTTCGGCAGACCCATTGCCAGCTTCCAGTTGATTCAGCAAAAACTGGTCGAGATGGCAACCGAAGTCAGCCTGATGCAGCTTTTGTGCTACCAGATGAGCGATTTAGTCATGCAGGGGCATCTCAACATGGGACTGGTCTCGATGGCAAAATATAACAATGCCCGCAAAGCCCGCTATGTGAGTCAGCTTGCCCGCGAAACCCTGGGCGGCAACGGCATCCTGATTGAAAACCATATCGCCCGTCTGATGCTGGACGCGGAAGTGATTTATACCTACGAAGGCACAAATGAGGTCAATCTGCTGCTGTTAGGCCGCGAACTCACTGGCATCAATGCCATTGCGTAATTTTTCCTGTGACTGATAGTCCCCTCTGTACGTGGTGGTTCAGGGGCGGACAGGAAGATGAATGTAGGGGCGGGGACAAGGGCAGTACGCCCGATTCCCGCCCCCTACGGAAAGGGTAGGCATCGCTCACTGCGTTCGCTTGTTCCTGCCCCTACTGTCCGCCCCTCAACTCTACATGGTGGAGAGGGGGCAAGGGGGTGAGGATGGTGCTATTTGCCTCATTTGCGCGACTAGCACACACTTTATTGCACAGTTTTATGTATCCATTCCAGCGCTGTCGCCCGCGACTCAAAAACCTGCATTTCGATAGTCGAATCCCCCTGCGGGTAGGCGTGCCAGTACAAATACATGATATAACCCAGTGAGTTGTTCGGAATGATAACCCCCAGATGGCATTTCAAATGGGCGGGTTTTGAATCGCGGACTTCGTGCATTTTCTGGCGTAGATAAGGTGTCAGCCCGACTTCAGGAAAATCGTATAACGCGATAAAAAGCTGGTTTTGCGGCCAGTTTTTCATCATCAGTTCAAGCACCTGCACACACACATCAATGCTGGCACGGGTCACAGTTTTGAGGGTCACAATCACTGCCGACGATTCCAGCCAGTTCACACCAATAAATTCTTTTCCTTGAATCAGCGCCTCAATCTGCGCTTTCAGCGTCACGGAAACTCCTTGAGTGGGCGTATTGTATCTTTTCTCTCTATAATACTATTAATCGCATAAACAAGCCCCAGGAAAGTGAAATACGATGGCAAAACGATGGATTCTCCTCACCGTTTTATTTTTGTTTCCGTTTCACGTCTATGCTCAGGACGACACCCGCGCCCCCTATACCACTGCCGACGGGCTGCTGACCGTGCAATATCCTTCGGCCTGGATTATTGACGAAGCTGATGGCATTATCCTGCTCTCCAATCAGGAATCGGCCATGATGAAAAATGCCCGCCAACTGGTGAATGACGAAATCCTGATTAGTTTTACGCTCTTTCCGACAGCAGATGTGTCTCAGGAATTAAATGCGACCACCCCGATGGACGGCATGAATGCTCTCATGAGTGTTTTTACCGAGTCGGATTTTGAATCCTCGTTTGGCCCACCCAAAGCAACGCTCATTAGCGGTAATGAGGCGGCGCTGGTGAAAGGAATCGTAGAGGGAGAAAACGGAGTCACCATCAACGTGATGATGATTGTGGCAGATTTAGAAGGCGAAAATTATCTATTCATCGTGGGGGCGTCTGCTGCCCCGCGTAGCCTGATGGATACCACAACCTATGCGCTGGTGAAAACTTTAGAATACGGAGACTAATCCTTCACTTTGCGTTTTTCACGTTCCGGTTTATAAAAACGGGTCGTCAGCGTAAGTTTACCAAGCTGAAGCTCATCCCCTTCCCGCAGCAGACGCGGCGCATGGGGGTCGAGCTTTCGGCCATTAATGCGCGTGCCGTTGGTGCTGTCCAAATCCGTGACTGTCACCAAATGGTCATTAAAGGCGACCTGTGCGTGCTGGCGGGAAACTCCGGCCAACAGCCCGCCCAACTGTTGAAAATCAACCAGCGTCCCTTCATTTTCTTCCTCAGAAGGAGAAGCATCCATACCACTACGGCCAAGAATGACTTTTTTACGTGGGGAAATAATAATCTGGTTATTTGTGCCTTTAATTTCCAGAATCAACAGGTAATTTTCCTGAAATAAAAACTGTCCCCATTTCCAGGGGTCGTTTCCCAGTTCATATTCCCCTAACAGGTTAGTTACGAGATACGTTTTATCTAAGTCCATAGTTTCATCAGTCAAGGGAGCGTTGCAGACCTGACAGAAGTCAATATCCTCCGGGTTTTCAGCATGACACGCTTTACAAATCAGCATCATCAATCTAACCCCAATCCTTAACTCTTATCATACACGAGAAATATAAGTTTCGACCAGTACCCACGTTTAATCGTTTAAAACGTTTCCGGTAAGCGATTCTAGAGTCAGGGAGTGTCAAAAAGCATGTT
>CAZKZS010000185.1:0-9442 GCA_964557285.1 uncultured Anaerolineae bacterium
CCATCACCTAAAAATTCAAAATCTTTAAAGTAACCTTCCAGCACATCCCCCAGATTTACTAGAAAATAAAACGTGAAGCCCCACACCACACCCAAATGGAATAAACTGGTCAGGGGGCGGGCTTTAAGGGTCGTTTGCTGCGAAAGATAGACTTGCAGCGCCCGAAATACCCGCGCCGGAAGTTCATTCCAGTGTAGTTTGCCTTCCCCCCGGTTGATAATCAGCCACATTTTGTAAAAACCGTCGGCAGTTACCCCCAACGCCGCCATAGCGATGATGAAAAAGAGTATTTTTTCCCCAATAGTGAGCATACTTTTTCCTTCATAACAGGGTTATATCGACGGAGAGTGTACCATTTTGCTCCGGTGAAACCAAAGCAGGCATCACATGTGACAAAAATCACAAAATACTCATGCAGGGTATCACTGTAGTCATAGCGGGTGCGGCGTTACACTGCGAGTAATGTATTCGCATACCCGAATACATGGAAAGGTGAAAAGGTGGCTGTTCCCCAACTTGAAGAACTCGAACTCCTACACTCCCGCATTTGCCAGGCAGTAGGCGACCCCAAACGGATTCAAATCCTGTACGCGCTTTACGACGAGCCGCTGCATGTATCGGCGTTGGCCGAAGTTTTAAACAGCCCGCAGCCGACCATTTCCCGTCATCTGGCGCTGCTGCGGGACAAAGGGCTGGTTACGACCCGCCGGGAAGGGGCAGCCGTTATTTATAGTCTGACCGACCCCCGCATGGTGGAAGTTCTGAATCTCATGCGGCAGATTTTACGCGACTCGCTGGAACGGCAGTCAGATTACTTGAACAACACAGGGGTGGACTCTTAAGCGGCGATACGGGTGAGAGCGCCGCTTTTACAGAAATGGACTCGCTATGAAAAATTTCAAATATATCTGGTTGATTGGGCTGGGCGTGACCCTTGTGATCATCGCTCTGCCCGTTTTTTTGCTGGCAACCGATACGACGGAAGCCAAACAAGACCCCTGGGCGAACGTTCCCAAACGGAACCCGGAGGTCGGCCATACCAATCTCATCAAAGGGCCGCTGACCACCGGCCCGGAAGTGACCGAAGTCTGTCTTTCCTGCCATGAGGATGCGGGCGAACAAATGCAACACAGCGTCCACTGGACATGGAAAGCTGACCCTGCGCCTCTGGTAGGACGTGATGAGGAAGTAGCAGTAGGCAAAGCCAACCTGCTGAACAATTTCTGCATCGGGATTCAATCCAACTGGACAGGCTGCACCACCTGTCATGCTGGATATGGGTGGAGTGATGCCAACTACGATTTTTCTAACCAGAACAATATCGACTGTCTGGCGTGTCATGCCGATACAGGCACTTATGTAAAAACCAAATCTGGCCTTCCTGCCGAAGGGGTAGATTTAGTGGTGGCGGCGCAAAGTGTAGGGATTCCGACCCGTGAGAACTGCGGAAGCTGCCATTTTAACGGCGGCGGCGGCCCGGGCGTAAAACACGGCGACCTGGATGAGAGCCTGTATTACCCGATGGAAAACGTGGATGTCCACATGGGACAGTTCGATTTTCTATGTATCGACTGCCATCAGACCGAATCGCACCAGATTAGCGGGCGCTCAATGACCAGTAGCATCGACACAGAAAATCAGATTTACTGCACCGACTGTCATGAGAAAGAAGGGCATGACGACGCGCGTATTAATGACCATACCGACGCGGTAGCCTGCCAGACCTGCCATGTGCCGCAGGGCGCGGTGCGCGAACCCACCAAAATGGAATGGGATTGGTCAACGGCGGGGCAGGACCTGGCCGAAGACCCGCACGAATACCTGAAAATCAAAGGCAGTTTTGTTTACGATGACAATTTTACGCCGGAATATGCCTGGTTTAACGGGTTGAATGACCGTTATCTATTGGGCGACCCGCTTGACCCGGACGGCATTACCGGAATGAATGACCCTGTGGGAGACATCAACGATCCCAACGCGCTCATCTGGCCGTTTAAAATTCACCGCGCGAAACAAGTTTACGATGTGATTTACAACTACCTGCTGCAACCGCAGACCGTCGGCAACTACTGGGTGGATTTTGACTGGGATAAAGCGCTGCGGGCGGGGTCGGAAGCGACCGGACTGCCGTACAGTGGGGAGTACGATTTTACTTCCACTGAAATGCACTGGCCGCTTTCGCATATGGTCACGCCTTCGGAACAGGCGTTGCAGTGTACGGATTGTCATGGGGAAAACAGCCGGATGGATTGGGAAGCGCTGGGCTATCCGGGCGACCCGATGACCTGGGGGGGAAGGGATAATTAACCATGCGGAAACTGCGATTTTTCCTGATTTTGACGATGCTTTTGACGGGGATGCTGCTGGTGGTGTGGGGTGCTTCTGCACAGGAAGATGAACCCACAGGGAACTCCATGCACCCGACATTCCCCCTGCTGGATGAAAATGGGAACAATGTGCTGGACTCCGGTCAGCCTGTTTCCACCATGAACACCTGTGGAAGCTGCCACGATACAGCATTTATTGAAAAACACAGCCTCCATGCTCAGGTGGGACTGACGGGCATGACAGGGGCGGGCGAGGTGGAAAATGGGCGAGTCTGGGATACCAGCGCGGGCGCATTTGGAAGCTGGAATCCGTTGATTTACCGCTATCTTTCGCCGGAAGGCGACAAACGGATTGACCTGACCACCGCCGAATGGATTCAAACCTATGGACTGCGCCATGCGGGGGGCGGTCCGGCGGTTTATGCCCGCAATGGGGAACGTCTGACCGATTTACCTGCCGACCCAACCCTTGAAAATACGATTATCGACCCCGAAACCGGAGAAGCCATTCCCTGGGACTGGCAGCAGTCCGGCGTGGAGGAAATGAACTGCTTTTTGTGCCATCTGTCCTCACCGGATAACGCAGCCCGAATCGCGGAACTGGAAGCAGGGAACTTCCGGTGGGCAAACACGGCCACACTCGCAGGGGTAGGGCTGGTTACGAAAACCGATGCGGGCTGGACATGGAACACCAGCCAGTTTGATGAAGCGGGAAATGTGCTGCCCTTAGCCATCAGCGACCCGAAAAATGAAAACTGCGGCCTGTGTCATGGGCAGGTGCATAACAACGCGCAAATTCCGCTGACCAGTGAGGTGTGTGACAGCGCACAGTATACAACGCTCACCACAGGGCAGGTGTTTTCCCCGCAGCGTCTTTCCAATTCGGGGGTGAATCTGGAAGGCAAAAGCAGCCTGTCGCGGTCATGGGATGTTCATGCGGAGCGTGTAGTAGCCTGTACTGACTGCCACTATGCGCTGAATAACCCGATTTATTATGAAGAAGCCTCCGCAGACCGTCCTGACCATCTGGCCTTTGACCCGCGCCGCCTGGATTTTTCCGAATATTTGAATCGTCCCCTGCACAGTTTTGCCAACAGCAGCAGCGCGGACGCCACCGGCGCGATTGTGGTGAATGATACAACGCAGCCGTGCCAGTCCTGCCATACGCTGGAAGAAAATCATGACTGGCTGCCGTATAAAGACCGTCATCTCAGCGCGGTAAGCTGCGAAACCTGTCATATTCCGCAGCTATACGCGCCTGCGCTTAAAACTGTCGATTGGACGGCGCTGGCGAGCGCCGACGAACCCCGTACCGAATGTCGGGGGGTAGATGAAGCGCTGGTAACAGGATTTGAACCTGTGCTGCTGCCCCGCGCCAATGGCGACTCAAGTGTATTAAGCCCCTATAATCTGGTTTCCTACTGGTTCTGGGTGTACGGCGAACCCGCGCGGCCTGTCCCGTTACGGGATTTGCAGGCAGTCTGGTTTGAAGGGGAATCTTATGCGGCGGACGTGCTGGCGGTGTTTGATAGCAATACGGATGGCAGCCTTTCCGATGATGAGCTGCTCATCAACACGGATGAGAAAGAAGCCCTGATTCAGTCGCGTTTAGCGGCGCGGGGGTTAGACAATCCGCGTATTGTAGGCGAAGTTCAGCCCTATGCCATCCATCATGGGGTGACGCAGGGGGATTGGGCAACCCGCGACTGCGATACATGCCATACCAGCGACTCGCGGCTGAACGCGCCGCTTCTGGTGGCGGAAAATCTGCCAGGCGGAGTCATGCCAACTTTTGTCAGCGATGGCACGGTCAAAATAAGCGGCGACTTGCTCAAAAAAGGGTCGGGCAAACTGTATTACGAACCCGATACCAGCACTGACACTATCGGCCTGTATATTCTCGGCCATGACAGTGTATGGTGGATTGACTGGCTCGGCTTTTTGCTGCTGCTGGCTGTTTTTGCGGCGGTACTGGGTCACGGCGGCCTGCGGTATCTAGCTGCCCGCAAAATGACCCCTCATGAACCTGAACTCAAACGGGTGTATATGTACTCGATTTACGAGCGTCAGTGGCACTGGTTACAAACCGCCGTGATTTTTGTCCTGCTGTTCACCGGACTGGTGATTCATAAACCTGACCAATTTGGGATGTTTAGTTTCCGCTACGTAGTGCAGGTGCATAACATCATGGCCGCGATTTTGCTCATTAACGCAGCGCTGGCGGCCTTTTATCATCTGGCAAGCGGCGAAATTCGCCAGTTCCTGCCCCGTCCACACGGATTTTTTGACCAGGCATTTTCACAGGCCAGATATTACCTGTCCGGCATTTTTAAGGGTGAAGCGCACCCGATGGAAAAAACACCGGAGCGCAAAATGAACCCGCTTCAGCAGATGACCTATCTCATGATTTTGAATGTGCTGCTGCCCTTGCAGGTGATTACGGGCATTTTGATGTGGGGCGCTCAACGCTGGCCGGATGTCGCGGCAGATTTGGGCGGGCTGCTGTTCCTTGCCCCGCTTCATTCACTGGTCGCGTGGCTGTTTGCTTCGTTTGTCGTCGCGCATGTCTACCTGACCACCACCGCCGGACATACCCCACTCGCAGGCATCAAATCCATGATGATGGGCTGGGATGACGTGGAAACCCACCCTACAAAATAAAAAATCCTCACTGCCCTCTCAGGAGGGCAGTGGGCTACCAACGAAGGAAAATAATATGGCAACTTATACCCCTTCTATAAAAAGCGTGGCGGTGGAAACCAAAACCACTGATACCGCCGCCAAACCTTATAGGCATCCTTATCTGGCCGGAATCCTGTTAGGCATCGTGCTGTTTGCTGCCTTTTTTATCAGTGGCAACGGCCTGGGCGCGTCCGGTGGGATGAACCGTATTCTGGTCTGGGGCGAAGATAAAATCGTGCCAGACCATATAGACCGCACGGCGTATCTTTCTGATATTGCGGGCGGGGACGTGAATCCGCTTAAAAATTGGGTCGTGTATATCAGCATTGGTGTGCCAATTGGCGGGTTTATTTCCGGCTGGCGGAATGGACGCCTGAAAGTGGAAACCAATCGGGGGCCGCGGGTATCTGTCCGATCACGCTGGCTGCTGGCCTTTATCGGCGGCGCGTTTATGGGCTACGGGGCGCGGCTGGCACGCGGCTGCACCTCCGGTCAGGCACTTTCTGGCGGGGCGGTGCTGTCGGCAGGTAGTTGGGCGTTTATGTTTGCGGTTTTTGCGGGCGCGTATGCGCTGGCGTATTTTGTCCGCCGCCTGTGGATATAAGGAGAAAACCTCATGCCTCCCTTCCCTTTGAATCTTGTCGATGAATTGGGCGAAACCGGCTCGTATCTTGTTTATCTGGTGATTGGTTTTGCCTTTGGTTATGTGCTGGAAATTGCCGGATTTGGAAATTCTAAAAAGCTGGCAGCGCAGTTTTATTTTTCCGATATGACCGTGTTTAAGGTCATGTTTACGGCCATCCTGACCGCGATGGTGTTAATTTTTATGGCGACAGGTATAGGACTGCTGGATTATAACCTCATCTGGGTGAATCCGACCTATCTCTGGCCGGGTATTGTGGGCGGTCTGGTGATGGGTGTAGGCTTTATCATCGGGGGATTTTGCCCCGGTACGTCGCTTGTGGCGGCGGCCACCCTCAAACTCGATGGCTTATTTTTTGCGCTGGGCGCATTTTTTGGGATTTTCCTGTTTGGGGAAACCGTCGGCTGGTTTGAGGACTTCTGGTATTCCTCCTACGAAGGGCGGCTGACTGTGCCGGAATTTCTGGGTATGAGTCCGGGCGCGACGGTGCTGATGATTGTGGTGCTGGCGATGCTGGCCTTTTTTGGTGCGGAATGGGCGGAACGCTTTTTTGGCGGCAGCCCTGCTACTCCAAAATGGCGCTACAGCGCGGCAGGCGTGTTTGTGCTGGCGGCGGTGGGTGTGTTTGTGATTGGGCAGCCGACCACCGATGACCGATGGGACTGGGTAGCCGATGAAAAAGAAACACAGCTTGCCAACCGCGAGGTGCAAATTGAACCCGCCGAACTGCTCAGCTTGATGCACGACCACAAAATTAAACTGGCGATGCTGGATGTGCGCGGGGAAGCGGACTACAACCTGTTTCATATTCTGGATGCTCAGCATGTGCCAGCCAGAACTATCCCCGACCAGCTGGATGAATTTCTGGAAGCCCCCGCCAACACCGTTTTTGTGGTGATGAGCAACGATGAAAAACTGGCGACGGAAGTCTGGAAAACAATGGTGGCCGAAAGTGTCCCTAACGTGTATATCCTTGAGGGCGGCATCAATAACTGGCTAAGTGTTTTTTCTGATCCGAAAGGCAAACCCTGTACTGTTTGTCCTTCTCACGCGGACGAACTGTTGCATTTTACATTTCCGGCGGCGCTTGGCTCGCGCTATCCGGCGGCCAACCCCAGCCAGGATGTGTTTCAATTTGAATTTACGCCAAAGGTCAAACTGCAAACCAAAGGTGGGCTGTCCGGCGGCGGCTGCGGATAAACCTTTCATTTTCCATTCAGGGGCAGGGATAAGTCGGGAGTATCGAATTTTGTGTGCATGAAGTTTTCAACCCTCACCCCTGTCCCTCTCCCCACGTAGCAGTGGGAGAGGGATGCCGAAGGCAGGGTGAGAGGGAACCTACTTTTTGACAATCCCTCTTACTTATATCTGTCCAACTTTCCCCAAAACGGGTAAATTAGTGCGAAATTTGTCAGAAGGTATCTATGTGGTACAAAACGGCGACGTTTTACGAACTGTACCCCCGTGCGTATATGGACAGCAACGCCGATGGGGTGGGAGACTTTCAAGGGCTGCTAAGCAGAATTGACCATCTGGTAGACCTGGGCGTGGACTGTGTATGGATTACGCCCTATTATCCCTCTCCTCTGCGGGATGACGGGTATGATATTTCCGATTTTTTCAGCGTATACCCTGACCTGGGAACGATTGACGACCTGAAAGCCGTCATTGACCGCCTGCACCAGTACAATATCAAAGTGGTGGCCGATCTGGTCATGAATCACACCTCCGACCAGCACCCCTGGTTTATTGAATCGCGCTCCTCACGGGATAACCCGAAACGGGACTGGTATGTATGGAGTGATACACCGGAAAAATACAGCGGCACGCGCATTATTTTTCTGGATACTCACGATTCTAACTGGACGTATGATGAAAAAACGGGGCAGTATTACTGGCATCGTTTTTACGACCACCAGCCGGATTTAAATTTTGATAATCCCGAAGTGCGGGCTGCCATGTTTGAGATTATGGATTTCTGGCTGGCGTTGGGGCTGGATGGCTTCCGCGCGGACGCTGTTCCCTACCTGTTTGAACGTGAGGGGACAAACTGCGAAAACCTGCAAGCTACCCATGACTTCCTCAAAGAAATTCGCGCCCATATTGACCAGAAGTGGCCGGGTCGGATTCTGCTGGCCGAAGCGAATCAGTGGCCGAAGGACACCCGCGAATATTTTGGGAATGGCGATGAGTTTCACATGGGATTTCATTTTCCGGTCATGCCGCGTTTGTACATGGCGCTGAAGCAAAAAAGCCGCCAGAGCATCGTCGAAATTATGAATATGACGCCGGAAATTCCTGAAAATGCCCAGTGGTGTATTTTCCTGCGAAACCATGACGAACTCACCCTTGAAATGGTGACACCGGAAGAACGTGAATATATGTGGGAACAGTACGCACCGGAACGCCGGATGCGTCTGAATCTGGGGATTCGCCGCCGCCTTGCCCCCCTGATGGACAATGACCGCCGCCGTATTGAACTGCTGAATGCCGAATTATTTACCCTGCCGGGGTCGCCCATTCTGTACTACGGGGATGAGATTGGGATGGGGGATAACATCTGGCTGTTTGACCGCAACGGGGTTCGCACGCCGATGCAGTGGGACGCCAGCCCCAACGCCGGATTCTCGACGGCTGACCCGAATCGGCTTTATCAACCTGTCATTGATGATGAGGTGTACGGGTACAAAAAAGTCAATGTACAGGCCCAGAGAGCCGATCCGAACTCGCTGTACAACACCCTCAAACACATGATTCGGGTGCGGAAACAACATGAAACATTCGGTTTAGGCACATTTCATTTTTGCCTGCCGGATAATGAAGCGGTGCTGGCCTATCTGCGGGAATATGAAGGGGAACGTATCCTGTGTGTTTTTAACCTATCTGACCAGGAAGAAACCGCCCATTTTGAGGGGTTAGACTGTGTGGGTCAAACCCCCGTGAATATTTTAACGGATGAAACGCTGCCGCCCGTCCAGCCGAACGGTTACAGCCTGACTCTCGCGCCGTATGCCTATCTCTGGCTGAAGTTGGGATAAACATGCACCGGGATGTTCGTAAAACCCTGAATCGCCTGCTGCCCCGCCTTGATTTATCCGCCATGCCGCCACAGCGACAGACGATTTTTCAACGGCGGCTGGAAGCGCTTTTCCCGGAACTGTATGCGCTGCTGGTCGGGATTTATGGCAGCCGCCCCGACTTTTTTTATCATCTGGAAAGCATTTTACAAACGGCTGCCCACTATTACGCAGCCCGACCGGACGATTTACATACCCTTGACCTTGAGCGGGAAGCCAATCCTCTGTGGTTTCAATCCGAAAAAATGCTTGGCACGATGCTGTATGTGGATTTATTCGCCGGAAATCTGAAGGGCTTACGCGCGAAAATTCCCTATCTGAAGGAACTGGGCATTACGTATTTACACCTGATGCCGCTGTTTCGCTGTCCGGAAGAAAACAGCGACGGCGGCTACGCGGTCAGCAGCTATCGGGAAGTAAATCCCGCGCTTGGCACGATGGATGAACTGCGCGAATTGGCGGCTGAATTTCGCCAGCAGGGAATCAGCCTTGTTTTGGATTTTGTGTTTAACCATACCAGCGACGAGCATGAATGGGCTTTAAAAGCGCTTCAGGGCGATGCAGATTATCAGGAGTATTATCTGATTTTTCCTGACCGCACCCTGCCAGATGCCTACGAAACCATGCTGCGCGAAATTTTTCCGGAGCAGGCGCCCGGCAGCTTCAGCTACCGCCCGGAAATTGACAGGTGGGTGTGGACAACTTTTAATATC
>CAZKZS010000186.1:0-9410 GCA_964557285.1 uncultured Anaerolineae bacterium
GGCAATCAGATCATGAACCTGTTCAGGGAGGGCATCGTGGTTATCCATGAAAAAACATTGTTCAAACTGTTCCTGCATCACGATATGCGCTGTAAAACTGGGACCTATATAGCGCCAGCGATAATCAGGATTCTCTATCTGGCTTCTACAGGCCATTAAACTTCCTGCTGGACCAAATCCGAAGGGTTCAGCAATTAACAATATTTTCATCCTCACCCTCACAGCGTATTTGCAAAGTAATAGCCATTTTCTCGCAACGCCGATAGTGCTGCTGCAAGGTCAACCATTTGCTGCACGGAACAAAATTCTTGTGCATGAAGGGAAAGCCCAAGTACCTCACTGGAGGACTGCGCGATTTGATGGCAGATTTCCGCTTTCGATGCGATAAGCCGCCGATTAGAAACCCGTGTACTGCAATCTATACAGCGCACCACCCCCAATCGGGATGAAATAGCCCGATTTTCAAATGTGCGGTCTGAACCAAATACGCCTTTAAACGCTAATTTTTCCAGAATATCCAGCGTATCCTGATTCAATCTATCATGCGGCGGCGTAAAATAGGGGACAAAATGCGACAGAAAAGCGGCTTCCAATATTTTCATGCCATTCGTAATATCCGCATCCTGGCTGGCGCAACTGCGGCTGTGACCAAACTCGTATTTTTTTCCTGAAGGTGCATGATTCACGTGGGCATAGCCATGTTGATGGAGGATAACATGCGGGTGATGGTAGGTCGCCATCTGGTTCAGTTTGTGGATGGTATCCTCAGTAAGCCAGAGAGGGACAACCTGACACGCTACGGGAAGGGATTGCTGCAAGAAAATATTGAGCAGAGTCCAGACACAGGCTTCCTCTTTTCCAACATCATCCAGCCGTATGATGAGCTTTTTCATGAGAGTCTCTTTGAATAGGATTAACATGCGCCTGAAAGCCGGAAAAGGTCAAAAAAGAGAGTAATCCAGTATTGATGTGTAAAAATAATCGTTCTGCCAGCGTAAGGTTGTCCTTCAGGGGAATCCGGGAATACTCCCTAACAAACAGGTATAACGCGCTGTTTTCCCAGATATGTTCAGGATACATTTCCAATAACAGCCGTTCATAGGGCTTTGAAAAAATGGCACGTCGTATCCAGCGCAGCAGGGAAGGTTCGTGTTCATGGTGGACAATTAAATGCGGGTTATAACCGATAAAGCAATTTTTGGAGAGGATGCGCCAGGCCATCTCGCGGTCGTGATAGGTTACGAAACAAGGATTAAAAAAACCATGTTCCCGCAAAAAATTCATGCGGATGGCGCTGTTACCCCCCGATAGATGAAGGGCAAGGCCGGGGATTGTTTTTAAGGTCGGGTTGCAGGTTATTTCTGCAAACTTCTGGCGAAAATTGTCTAAAATGAATAACTGATGGCGGGCTGTATAAATCTTCTGGCGAAGGGTCGGGATAAAAGTCTGGAGAGGTGAATAGGAGGTCTCATAGCGCTGGATGTATCCAAGCTGCGCTGTGATGGCCGGATAGTTGTGGAAAAAGTCGAGACAGCTTTCAACCCATGTTTCCACCGGATAACTATCATCATCCAGAAAACCAACAACCTCCTGCTGAACGTATCCGAGGGCTAAATTTCTGGCAGCACAGGGGCCAGCCTGAGCGCCATTTAAGACCGTTATCACCTCCTGAGAAAAATAAGCATGGCATAACGAAGCAACCTCTCCCTGACCGTCATTCACCACCAGAATTTGATCGGGAGGGCGGGTCTGCTGCCGGAGGTGTACAAGGCACAGTTTTAGCTTCTCAGGGCGATTACAGGTCGGAATAACCAGGGAAATGCCATTCATGTTAACAACCTGCTGTAGATAGTGTTGTACTGTTCAACCAGCAGGCGACTGTCAAATCGCGCCAGCGCCAGTTGCCGGGAACATGCGGCGAAGTCCTGTATTCTGTTTTCCAAAACTTTTTCCTGTAACGCAAGGATATAGGAGGCGATTTCAGGAATATTCTGTTCAAACAGGAAACCATTTTCCCCATGAATGACCATTTCAGCATGACCGGCGATATTATGCGCTAAAACAGGCAGCCCCGATGCCAGCGCTTCCAGTACCGCATTGGACATGCCCTCCGCTTCGGAGGCCGTAAAATAAATATCAGCCGCATGGTAAACCGGACGCATATCTAACTGGGTGGGAATTAACTGAATGTATCCGTCAAGATATTGCTCCACAGGAAAGCCATCCCCAAACGTATGGTCAGCATAACCCACCAGCACGAGGTAAGGGCGTTTTGCTTTTGGCACAGCACGCATAGCATCAATTAAAATGTCGATACGTTTCCGCGCAATAAATCGCCCGCAAAAACAGAAAATAACCCCTTCCTGTGGCAGCCCTAAAGTTTTGCGTGCCTCCAATTTTTCTTTGAGGGAGGGCGGCTTATAAAAGTCGCAAGGGACACTATTGGTAATGCTGAGGATTCTTTCTTCCTCGATTCCGGCCTGCAACAACTCTTGTTTAATTCGAGCATTCAGCGTAATAAACTGGTCAATATGATGCTTTGCCGCCCGAAATTCATGGTTCAGATATTTGGTGACATCCCCGCTGGTGGGAATCTTAAACAGAATAGGAAGGTGGCAGGATTCTTTTAATTCCACCAGCAGTTGTGCCTGCTGCTCAGGCCACTGAAAAGAAAACCCAAAGACATGGGCAATTTGTTCTCCGCCTTGCTGTGCAATAAAGGAAAGGGCGGATGGGTAGTAAGAAGTGTGCTGATTCGCAGCAAAACGGATCACCGTCATGCCTGCGTAGGATTCCCGGGAGTCTTGCGCTGCTCCCGTAATTAAGTAGACAGAATTTGTTTTTGATAAGCCAGCACTTAAATACTGGATGCTCCTTTCCATCCCTCCTAACTTAGGAAGCCAGTAGTCGGTTAGAAAATATATTTTTCTTTTCATTCGCGTAAAGGTAAATTCCTTTCAAAGAGCATCGCTCTTTTGAAATAGGAAGGCTATTGACTTTTGTAACAAGAAATTCATTTAATTTATCCGTTTTCATTTTATCTGCCTGCTCTACTATATAAAAAACACATAGAGTCCGGCATGGAATCGCCCCAGAAGCAGTATGAACAAGGCACAGAGAAAGAAGCCATTATCAAAGGGCTGCTGGCGCTTATTCCCCCTGTGCAACCTCCTGATCCCCAGCCCCTGACGACCTGGCAAAAATCTGTTCCTCCCCAGCCCTCTTTACCGGACTATTTTCGTTCGCTCTATTAAAAAGCTATTGATGATGAATCCAGTGAACAGTTACACCGAATGGGGAAAACTAAAAGAAGTGATTCTGGGGTCCCATTACAATACCCAGGTCGGGGAACTGGATATTAGTATGAAAATGCTTTTTCATGACAACCTCGAACGCGCCCGTCGGAAAGACCCCACCAGAGAATATACAATCAACAAAAAGTATATTGAAGAACGGGAAGAAGATGTTACTCATTTTGCTGAACTCCTGCTCGCTTTTGGGATTTGTGTTCGCCGCCCACAGCGTCTCGAAACTGTCACTGCTTTTACAACTCCTTATTGGAATGCCATCACCAAAGCCTGTGATAACCCGCGTGACCAGGTTCTCATTGTGGGAAATCGGATTATTGAAACCTCCTGCTGTGTTCGCAATCGCTATTTTGAAAATGACCTTTTTAAGCCCATTTTTTATGACTATTTTAGGCAGGGCGCTCGATGGATTTGCGCCCCCCGACCGACGATGCAGGATGAAGCATTTGACCCCGCGTATATCGACAAAACGCCGATTCTGCCCGATAGCCGTTTTGAGATGATGTTCGATGCAGCCCAATGTCTGCGGTTTGGCAAAGATATTTTGATGAATGTGACGACCTATAATCATGAATTGGGCTTTCAGTGGCTTGCGCGTGAGTTAGGGGATGAGTTCCGTCTGCATAAAGTTGCTCTGGTCGATAATCATCTCGATGGGGGCATTATGCCACTGCGCCCCGGCAAACTCCTCATCTGCCACAAAGTACAGGATAAGCTCCATCTCCTCCCTGACCCCCTGAAAAAATGGGATATTCTTTACCTGGAAGATGAAGATTTATCCCGATACTTGCCAGAAGATCTTCTGTTAGCCAGTGAACGGATTACCGTTAATGTGTTGTCCCTGGATGAAAGACATGTGGTTATTAATGAACATGCGACCCGCACCATCAAAACGTTAGAAAAACACGGGTTTACACCTATCCCCATTCGGTTTCGACATTCGCGCATTTTTGGCGGGGGAATCCATTGTGCCTCTCTGGATATTTGCCGCGATGAAACGCTGGAGGATTATTTCAGTTAAAAATGCTGTTTGACGAATCCTATTTTCAGTGGCCGATTATTTCTGAAAAGGCGGTCCAAAAAATGAACCATCTGCTGGCAGAGGGGAACATCTCTTTTGATTCCAGGCTGTCTCAGGAGTTAGAAACCCGTTTCCAGGACTATTTTTGTGTTCCTCATGCCCTCCTGACCTGTAACGGGACTTCTGCCGCCTTCAGTGCCTTCCACGCCATTCAGATGCAGCCAGAGGATGAAATTATCGCGCCGCCTTACACCCATCCGGCGACGGTGCTGCCAGCGACTCTGCTGGGGGGAAAAATTATTTTTACGGATTTTGAAAACACGAGATTTACCCCTGCACTTGACGCCCTTGAACGCGCTGTTACCCGCCGAACAAAAGCAGTTGTTGTTTGTCATCTGTATGGCAATCCAGTGGATATTGTAGCTATTCGGGAGCTATGCGACGCTCATCATCTGCTGCTGCTTGAAGATATTTCCCATGCCATCGGCGCGACCGTTGGGGGAAGGCGGGTAGGGAGTTTTGGTGATATAGCGTTTTTTTCCATGCAGGCCAGTAAGCTGATTGCTGCCGGAGAAGGGGGAGCGCTCCTTACCCCACATTTTGACTATTATGCACGGGCGCTGGAATTGGGGCATCCCAAGCGCATCAAAGAATTACCTCCTGAAAGACAACGTTATCAGAGTGGGTTGGGATACAAATTTCGCCTTTCAACCCTTCATGCTGCGCTCGCTCTGGAATCGTTTTGTGAACTGGACACGACCATCCGTATCCGAAATGAAATGTGCGACGCATTGCGAAGCAAACTAAAAGCCATCCCCGGAATTTATATTCCTGAAGTGATGGCAGGGGCAAAACGTGTCTACTGGCAGCAGGAGTTATTTATCCAGGATTCTTACCTCTCCCCCTCTGAAGTGCGGAACGCCCTTCAGCAAGCGGAGGTAAATGCTTTTGGCGCGAATTTTGAGATCCTTCCCGACCTGCCGCATTTCAAAAATCAGTACCCGTATGCGTTTCCCAATGCCCGCGAACTCGTCCAGCGTATGATATTGCTTCCCCCTTTTACACGCCAGAATCCAGCGTTGATTGAAAAATATCGTTTAGCGTTTCAAAAAGTGCTGGCAGCTCCCCATCCATGAGTGATGAATCTGAACTGCGTATTCCTTTCCTGAATAAATATCACCTGTGGATTCAGGCTGAAAAAAAATTCATCCATCGGCTGCGACCTTCACCGGAGGAGAATACCCCTTCCAGACTTCCGGCCCTGTGTTTGATTCAGTTCATAAACTCCCCGAATGTATCTATTGCCTTTCACCCCGCACAGAGATTGCTCGTTCTCTCAGGCCCATTGGATGTGCTTTCGGAAAGGACTCTAACCCGCCTGTTGCTGGGAGCAGCAGCCCGTTTTATGGCATCGCAGGGGGTATTCCTTATCAACGGAACGGCTTTATATGCGGATAACCGTTTCATCCTGTTTGTGGGAGAAAAAATAGTCTCTCATGCTCATCAGGGTGTTACCCCTGTAATCCTTGATAAGGAAATGAATTACATAGATTGCTACGGAAAGCCGGACTCGGGCCAAAACAAAATATCGGCGGTTTATCATCTGCATGTTGAGCATCTGACTCCGGAGTATAGGGTGTATGTTAAAGCCAAAGACCGCCTGATTCGATCCAGTCATCTTATTTCTCCCACTGCCTTACAGCCTCTGGTTATCCCCGAATGGCAGTATTTTTTTTCGCTGGATATGGATTGTCAGGAAGAACGCCATACGGCCATCCGAAACATGGCAGCGCTGCCTCATTTTCAGGTGGCCTGTGATGAAAACACGATAGACAGCATCCTGCCATTAACTTTCGGAGAAGCGGAAAAATGAACAGCCGCCGACTCGATTTTTCAATGTTCCGGCTCATCACGGGTTCGCTGGAAGGCCCAGAGGAGATTCTCGACTCCTGGCGAAAAAACCCGGAACTTGAAAGAGTCGTTCCCGGGTTGTCCTTTCTCCATGCTGCAAAGCCGGATTTTTTAATCCAACTCATTGAAAGTACAGTTCCTCATATTCATTACCAGAAACATGACCGTATGTTGTGCCTTGAAGGAGAGCTAGAAACCCTGAGTCATCATGCGCTGAACCGAACCGTCCATTATATGATGCGAATTGCGGCCAAGTGGAAAAATGCGGTTTTTGTGCACAGTTCCTGCGTTCAGATCACAGAGAACACCTGTATGCTTATCTGTGGGCAGAGTGGCTCTGGCAAATCTTCTCTGGCGCTTGCCCTCGCCTGTCGTGGTTATCCCATCGTTGGCACCGATTTAACCCTTGTGCAGGGAAACCGGTCGCTGGGGGGAACAATTCATATGAATCTGTATCTAACCACCCTCAAAAATAGTTTTCCAGACTTGTACGCCCAACTGGATGCCCCTTCCTTTGAGGGGAAAATCGAGCTGCCTGTCGCTAAATTGCAGCCTTATTATGCAGACAAAAACCAGTGGTTGGAGATAAGCCATATTTTTCTGGTAGAACTGAAATCTGGTGCTGCCACCCGTACCTGCCAAAAGCTCTCCTTGAATGACTGCCTTGAACAGTCGATTGTGCTGGAGGATGTAGCCCAATGGTCTGACTGGATTCAACCGGACTGGCTGTGTTTTTACCCGCACCTTGAGGACGCCGAAACACTGACAACCACATATCAGCTTGCCCGCTATATCGCCGCGCTGCCTCACTATCGGCTGGTGGGCGATCTTGATTTTGCCGTCAGAACTATTGAAAGTTTGTGCAGGGGAGCATGAATGAGCGTTCAGCAGGTGTGTTCCTGGGATGTGCCAGACGACGCAGCGAAAAAACTATCGCAAACGATAGAGGCAGTCGCCAGAGTTGAGCCAGTCAGCCGTTCTTTTTTTGGAAATCGTGTCTGGCGCATCAGGGCAAAAACGGGGACTTATTATCTTAAATTCATCGCCAATCCCTGGTGGTATGAGGCTGAACTTTTTGCTTATCACCACTTTGATGCTGTAAAGGAATATCTGCCGGCGCTGGTTGAAGTATATGATACCTTCCAGGGGGTGCTGGTGAAGGCATTAGAGGGTGTTCCTCTGGAACATATTGATGTGGAAAAAACGCACGCCTGTCAGATATGGCAGGATGCGGGTCAGCTAACCAGACGTATCCATGAGTCGCTGGAAAGTTCCTCTTTTGGGATTCCGAATCAGAATGGACAGCCCGCTTTTTTTGTTCATACTGCCCCTATAGATTATGTTGCTGCCATCACTAAACATCTAAAAGACAACCTTACGCGACATTACGCCTGTTCTCCCGAAGAACAAACCCTGCTGGACTGGTTATTTTTTATGCTGGACATTTATGCAGGGGAAAAGCCAGTTTGCGTTAATCCAGATGATACACCGGGCAACTGGTTAATCAATCAGCAGCATAAACTGGTTGGGGTCATTGATTTTGAACGCGTTCACTGGGGGGTACGCTCCGATGCCTTTGCTCACCTGCTCTCCAAATACGCGCTGCCCGATGGCGATTTTATTGACGCCTACTTTAAGGGGTATGGTCGAAATCTGCTGGTGGAAGCTCCGCTTCAACTGCGTCATTCCCTCATCCGACATGGATTTTTTACCCTGCTGCTGGGAATCCAGAACCGAAGTGAAAAACATATCCATCGTGGAAAAGCACTTTTGCATAGACTCTATTTAGAAGGGCATGACCATGGATGAGTCTTTTGACTTTCGTGCTTTTGCCGCGCTTGTCTGTTTCTCACCGGAAACCCAGGATTTTGCTGCGGTAAACACGGCAGACCTGCAATCCCTGGCTGAGATTGCAGCAGACCACGATTTATCGCATTTACTTTATGTGGCTTTGTGCAGGACAAATAGGCTTCCACACCAGCAAAATGACCTTCAGCAAAAGTATATGGAGGTTTACCAGGCCAATGAAGCGCGTATAGCAGAACTGTGCTTTTTACATGAGAGTTTTCAAGCGGAAAACATCCCCTATCTCCTGTTGAAAGAGTACGCTTTCGACGCTACCTATCAGGACCTGGGGGCCGTGCGGCAGAATGATTTTGACCTCCTTATCCGCCAGCAGGATTTACCCGGGGCAAAAAATTTACTCCATCACCTTCAGTATCAGTTTGTGCCTTCCCGATACGGCAGCAGTGTCAAGGAATTACGATTTAAGAAAACCGGACGAACCTCTATTGATTTGCATCTTGAACTCAGCCCTTACGAAGGGGAGTGGTTTTGGGAGGTTTCCGTGTATGAAAGTTTGTTTGAGCGAGCGCAGTTTTTTACGCTGAAAAATACGCACATCCCCTGTCTAAGTACGGAAGATGCAGTGATATACATGCTCGTCCATACGGCCCTGCATCACAACTATGTTCCTTTTGCAAAAGTTGTGAACTGCTGGAATTATCTTATTCGGCGGCTTGAGCAGGCAGATTGGGATGTGGTTCGTCAGCGCCTTATCGACTATGAAATCGCTCATTTAGGCTGGTTCTGTCTCAAAAATATAGAAACGATTATTGGGATACCTTCCGGTTTGCTGCCCTTCTTGAAGAAACCCGCTTTGCGGGATCGGGTCAGGCTAAAATGGGTGCAGCCCCCTCTGAGTTCTTACGGAAACATCGCGGTTCGAGAGCGGTTAGCACAGCAGATACACGGAGGCCAGCATATCGAATGGCTTCTCGATTCCCCCCGTCAAAGAAAATTTTTCAGGCAGTGGAGACAAAATGATGAACGATAAAAAAGAGTATTTTGCTCAGCCGGATAAACTTCAGCAGTATACAGCATTGGATCATCATGAAACTTTGGCTTATATCAAACGGGTGCTGGCGGGCGAAACCCTTGTACAGCGAGTGCGGCTGGATCATACCCGCAAATGTAATTTGCAGTGTTACTACTGTATTTCAAAAATGTATGAGGATAACCATCACCGCCTGAGTGAACAGATTATGCCCTTTGACATTATCCAGGAACTGGCGGGTCAGCTTACCCGACTCCAGGCCACCACCATCAACTTTTATGGCGGGGGTGAACCGCTTTTGCATCCCGATTTTATAAACATCCTGCGCCTGTTT
>CAZKZS010000187.1:0-9387 GCA_964557285.1 uncultured Anaerolineae bacterium
GTACCGCCCTTGTCCCCGCCCCTACATTCCGCTTCCCGTCCGCCCTTGAACCACTCAGGAGAGGGTTCTCTTGGCCTCATTTGCACGACTAACAATCAAGGTATTAAGTAATCGGTGGTTAGCGATTCGCTTTTAGCTAACCGCCAATGGCTAACCGCTATAAAGCCTGTTTTACCACCTGGGACAGGCGCTTGACCCCCTCTTGAATCATATCGGGCTGGACGTTGCTAAAGTTCAGGCGCATGGTATTTTCATGGCCGCCATGTACCGCAAAGGCCGCCCCCGGAATATACGCGACTTTTTGTTTGACGGCTTCTTCAAACAACTGCCACGTATTCAGATTTTCACGCAGCGTCACCCAGCTAAACAGACCACCCGCCGGAACTGTCCAGCTTGCACTATCGCCAAAATGTGTTTGCAGCGATTCCAGCAGCACCGTACAGCGCTCCCGGTTGACCTGATTCAACCGCTTGAGATGCCCTTCCAGCAGGCCGCGATCCAAAAATTCAAACACTGCACGCTGAGTCAGGGTGGAGGATTCCAGGTCAATTGATTCGCGGAGAACGGTGATTTTAGGAATGAGATTTTCGGGGGCAACAATCCAGCCGAGGCGCAGCGCAGGGGCAAGCATTTTAGAAAACGACCCCAGATAAAACACATAACCGCAGTCATCAAAGGCTTTAATTGGCGGCAGGGGGTCGCCTTCAAACCGTAGGGGCGAATACGGGTCATCTTCGATAATTGGCACGCCGTATTCCGCAGCAAGAGAGGCCGCCTGAGCGCGTTTTTCTTCCGTCAGGCTTACCCCAAGCGGGTTATGAAAATCTGGTACAAGCACCGCGAATCGGGGTTTGGGGTAGTGCCGAAACGCGCTATCCAGGGCATATATATCCGCGCCTGTCCGTGAATCAGTAGGGACGGTCAGGACTTCCGCGCCGCGTCCGGCTGTCACCTGCTGGATACCCGTAAAAACGACTTCTTCCGTCACGGCTACCTGACCACTGTCCAAAAATAGACGGGAAAGCAGCGCCAATCCCTGCTGCGAGCCGTTGGTGATAAATACCTGCTCCACCTTACACGCGACTCCGCGCGAACGCATATATCCGGTAATCCATTCCCGTAACGGCATATATTGAGGGCTGTATTGCAGGGCGCGGCTGCCATCCCGCAGCAGCACAGCTTCCATACAGGCGCGAAATTCATCAACAGGCAGGTATTCGCTGGCAGGCAGACCGCCCGCCAGAGAGATAATCGTGGGGTCAACGGCGAGTTTAAGCAGGTCACGCATGACCGAGCGTTTGAGATGGGTTGTCTCCGAGCTAAAGCCAAACGAGGTGTTTACATCGCCGATTAACATTTACTGTTATCCTTTTATTAAAGAGGTAAAATGGTTGTGTGTTTAATCTCCGTCAGCACCAGACTGGTATGGATGCGCCCAATTCCGGGAATGGGCGTGAGTTTGTCCATCAGAAACTGCTGCAAACTTTTCTGATTCTGTACCGCCACTTTCAGCAGATAATCGTATTCGCCCGTCAGGTGGTAACATTCCAGCACTTCCGGCATGTCCGACACACACCGCCGGAAATTCTCGACCTGCTCAAGCTGATGCACCTGCAAGCTCACGCTAATGAAACACAGCATCTCATAGCCGACCTGTTCCCGGTCTAACAGCGCGGCGTACCCTTTAATATAGCCCTGCTGCTCTAACCTTTTAATGCGCGTATGGATGGCGGGCGGTGATAAATTGACAATCCGCGAAAGTTCCACATGGCTAATTCGTCCATTTTTTTGCAGTTCCAGCAGAATCGCCCGGTCTAACTCATCCAACACATTGTTTTGTGAATATTCTTTCATTATTTCCTTCCATCGTCAATCAATCGTGCATGATTCCATCAAATGAGGAAAGATTCTAAAGGATTTCTCATCTTTTGCGAATTTTTCATTTGCAGCAAAGAAATAGAAAAGGGTTATGAAAAAAAAACGAAAGTTTGAATTCCTTATAAAAATCTAACTTAAACTATGGTTAAGTCTATAAAATGGTATAGTCGCTGTTGAATAGACATGTAGCAAAAAAATTGAAGTATGAAACCTGGCGAAACCATTCACATCCTCCTTATTCATGATAGGGAGCTTAGCCGCCTTTTTTCCGGTTTAGAGCAGGCAGGTTACAAAATAACGGCAGAACAGGTGAATACACTGGCCGCGTTTGTCACTGCCCTCCCTGCTCAGCCCTGGGACCTCATTTTGACGGCGGCCAGCTTTGCGGAGTCCGTGCTGGAACATCTGACTCTCGATATTCCTGTGATTGTGCTGTTTGAGCAGATGGATGAGGAAATGGCGGCTGCTTTGATGCGACAAGGGGCGGACGATGCTTTTGCGCTGGACAACCTGACCCGCTTCGTTCCCGCCGTCGAGCGCGAAGTACGAGATGCCAGAGAACGCCATCAGCGCCGCCGTGCCGAAGCCGCCGTGCGGGAACAGGCACGTTTTGATACCCTGCTGCACAAAATCGCGCTGCTAGTGAATGAAGCCGTTTCTGAAGGTGAGATGTTCCGGGCGGCGCTGGAAGCGGTGTGTACCAGTCTGGAATGGCCTGTCGGCCATGCATATACCCTGGAAAACCATTTTTTGTATCCGTCTGACATCTGGTTTCTGCAACCACCAGACCGATTCGAGTCGCTGCGTCAGAGGACCGAATCGCGGCCTGCGGTCAGGGGGGACAGTTTTATCTGGCGGGTTTTTTCAACAGGGAAACCTGTCTGGAAAATGGATATCCAGCAGGATACCCGCTTGTTCAGGCAGAAGATTTTTGAAGCAACCGGCCTTCAGACGGGCTTTGCCTTTCCGGTGCTTAAAGAACAGCAGGTCGTCGCGGTGCTGGAATTTTTTACCCATGCTGCCCTTCCGCCAGATGACATCATTCTCAAAACGATGGAACAGATTAGCGCCCTGCTCAGTCGGGTGGTGGAACGGGAGCAGGCACGGCAGGCTTTAAAACAAAATCAACGGCATCTGGCGGCCATTTTTGAACATACCCATACTGCTTTGCTGCTGTTAAATGATGAATTTATCTGCGTAGAGGCAAATCCGGCGGCCTGCCGCTTACTGGGATACGAACGGGCAGAACTGCTCAACCAGTCTATCCTGCGGCTGGTAAAGAACAACGAACGTGCGGAAATCTCCGCCTACTGGATTGAATTTCTCCAGACGAAAAAAATGTCGGGGGAGTACAGTTTCCAAAAGGCCGACGGTAGTAAGGCGATTTTTGAGTATCGGGCGGTTGCAGACATCATCCCCCATCTGCATTTGCTGGTGATGAATGACATCACGGAACGGAAGCAGCAGGAAACCCAACTGACTGAGGCCAAAACCCTGCTGGAAAAGACCTTTGCCAGCATGAATGAAGTGGTGATGGTGGTTGACCCCACCACCCGCACGCTGCTGATGTGTAATCCGGCCATTGAGCAGATTTTTGGCTACACCCCCGCCGAAGTTATCGGGCAAAAAACCACTTTTATGCACATTGATGACGACCACTATCAGCGTTTTGTTCAGCTTTACGGGGCAGCCATTGAGCAGCACGGGGTATTCCAATCCGAATATCCGGTACGGCGCAAGGATGGCACGGTCATTATCACCGAAATGACCATTATCCCAACCCGTGATGACAGTGAGTGGCAAAAAGGGGTCATCGGGGTGTTTCGGGACATCACCGCCCGCAAACAAATGGAACAGGCCGAACGTGAACAGCGGATTCTGGCCGAAGCGCTGCGGGATTCGATTACTGTGCTGACCAGCACCCTGGAGTTGAAGGAGGTCATGCAGCGGATTCTGGAAAATGTAGGGCGGGTTGTGCCGCATGAATCCGCCAATATCATGATGATTGAAGGCGACAGCTGCCGGATTGCCTACATGAATGGCTATTCGCAAGCTGACCAGGTGTTTCTGGCAGAACAGCGTTTTCCTCTGCAACTACCCAACTTACATATTATGCTTGCTACTCGCCAGCCGCATCTGGTGGCCGATGTCAGGCTAGACTCGAACTGGCTTAAAATTCCTGGTACGGAGTGGATTAAATCTCACATGGGTGTTCCCATCTGTCGGCAGGGGCAGGTGATTGGTTTTTTGAATCTGGATAGTTCTGTAGCCGGATTTTTTACCCCCACCCACATCGAACGGCTTCAGGCGTTCGCAGACCAGGCGGCCATCGCCATTGAAAACGCTCAGGTGTACGTGACCTTAAGCCAGTATGCCAACGAAATGGCAACCCTCAATCGGGCAACAGCTTATTTATTCGCGCCGCTGTCCACTTCTCAGGGCATTGAGGAATTGGGCAAACAAATTGTGTATGCGGTGCTGAAAGCCTTCGGAAAAGTAGATTGTGGGATTATGCTGGTTGACCCGCAAGCCAATCAGTTGATTCGGCTGGTACGCGAAGGCGATTATCATGTGCAGGCCACCACCTCCCTTTATCTGGATGGGCCGGGGCTGGCGCCGGAAGCGATTCGGCGGCGGGAAACGGTCTACGCGCCAGATGTTAGCGCCGACCCGCGTTATATTAGAAGTGACCCGCGCACCCGTTCCGAATTGGTGATTCCGCTTCAAACACAAAATAACATCATCGGCGTACTGGATTTACAAAGTGATGAACTGGATGCCTTTAGCGTCAATGACCAGCGTCTGTTAAAAGCCTTTGCCGAACGTGCCGCTACGGCGATTGAAAATGCTCAGCTTTACCGTGAAGTCCAGCTTCATGCGACTATTCTTGAGCAGCGTGTGGCTGAGCGCACTTTGCTGCTGGAACAGGCCAGAGAGCATGTAGAAGCTATTTTAAACAGCAGCAGCGAGGGGGTAGTTTTTGCCTACCCTGACGGAACGATTCGCCAGACCAATCCGGCCTTTGATGACCTGTTTGGTTACGATATGGATGAACCTTTTGGGAAATCGCTCACGGCGCTGGTCATTCCCGAACACGCTGAACAAATACAGGCGATGATTAACACCATTGCCACCCAACAGTCGGGGGAACGGTTTGAAACCACTGCCGTTCGCAACGATGGCAGCACCTTTGAGGTCGAAATTGCGCTGTCCGCGATTCAGGGCAAACACCGGGCATCGGCTGGTCTGGTCTGTACCTTCCATGACATCAGCCAGCACAAACGAATCGAAGATTTTTTGCGGCTGGCGCTGGAAAAAGAGCGAGAAATGGGCGAATTAAAAAATCGGCTGGTGTCGATGGTGTCCCATGAATTCCGCACCCCTCTGGCGACCATTCAGGTGACGATTGACAGTCTGCAAAGTTACTTTGATAAATTTGACCTCGAACAGCGTGCCAAACGGTTTGAAAAAATCCGCACTCAGATTCAGCATATGACCCATCTGCTGGAAGATGCGCTCACGCTGAGTTATGGGGAGGGGGGAACGCTCAAACTCACCCCGATTCATGTGAACCTGCCCCGCTTTTGTCAGAATATCATGGAGGAAGTGCAGGCCACCACCCGGTCAAATCCCCTCATCCTAACGCATACCGGAGCGTGCGACACCTTCACCACCGACGAACGGCTGCTGCGCCAGATTCTGACCAATTTGCTGACAAACGCGGTGAAATATTCTTACGATGAGCATGAAGTCCAGCTTGAGGTCGCCTGTTATCCCGACCATGTGCAACTCAAAATCAGGGATCGGGGTATTGGTATACCGGAAAAGGATAAAAAACTGCTGTTTGAAGCCTTCCACCGCGCCCGAAATGTCGGTACGATTTCCGGTACAGGGCTGGGGTTAACCATCACCAAGCAGGCCGTTGATATGTTAAAAGGAACGATCAGCTTTGAAAGTGAGGAGGGCAGCGGGACCATTTTTACCGTCACCCTTCCCAATTTGCAGGAGCAGGGAGCGTATGCCAAAAATCCTGGTGATTGAAGACGAAAAGGGATTACGAGAGGAAATTGTCGATATTCTTGGTTTTGAAGGGTTTGAAACCGTAGGGGCATCTCATGGGCAGGAGGGGCTGGAGATGGCACGCACCTTTCGCCCCGATATGATTGTTTGTGACATCATGATGCCTGTGCTGGATGGGTACGGCGTGCTGCTGGAACTCCGCAGCGACCCGCAGACCGCGACGATTCCCTTTTTGTTTCTGACGGCCAGAGCCGAACGCAGTGACATGCGGCGCGGTATGGTGCTGGGCGCGGACGATTATCTGATTAAACCCTTCCGAAACGAAGAACTGCTGGAGGCGATTCAGGCACGGCTGGAACATCGTCGGCTGCTCACCCGTCATTATGAAGGCCAGATTGAAGAACTTCGCCACGCGATTGCTCAGACCCTTCCCCACGAGCTTCGCACACCCATCACCGCGATTTTAGGCTATTCCATGTTCATCGTTGAGGGATGGGATACGATGGAACGGGATAAAATTCGCAATATGGCCGACAGCATTTATCGGGCAGGAACACGCCTCAGCCGATTGGTTGAAAATTACCTGCTGTACGCGCAGCTTGAATTGATGGACATCAAATCCGACAAAATCAGCAAGTTGAAAAAGTTCCTGGTAGCGAACCCCGCCTATCCCGCCAGCAGCATCAAATTGCAAGCTCAGGAAAAAGCCCACTACCTGAACCGTGATGATGACCTTGTACTGGATGTAGACAATGTGCCTGTACAGGTATCCGCCGATGATATTCGCAAAATCGCCGATGAACTGCTGGACAATGCGTTCAAATTTTCCAGAGCAGGCACGCCCGTGCGGGTACAAATGAAAGCCGACAGCCGCACCTTTTACCTGACCATTTCCGATCAGGGACGCGGCATGACTCAGGAAACGATTGAGCGCATCGGGGCGTACATCCAGTTTGACCGCAAAATTTTTGAGCAGCAGGGCGCAGGGCTGGGGCTGTCCATAACACGGCGGCTGGTGGAATTAAATCAGGGTGAGTTGGTCATTGACAGCGCCCCCGACCAGGGAACAACTATACAGGTGATTTTTCCCATGATATAGAGTTCGGGTAACAAGTGAGGTCAGCCAATGCTGCTGAACAGCCCCGAATACAGGGTCGTAGGGGCGGGGACAAGGTGCGTTAGCACCGATTCCCGCCCATTTTAATCTACCTGAATTGTTCCCAGGAAGAAGCGGTCATCCTGCCCAATAGAATACCGCCGATTTGAAACGGGATCATAAAAGCCAACCGCCAGCCTATACTCGCCCACCGGAGGCAAGTCCAGAGTGAGGCTGGCGGTGTGCTGCCCCGGCAGCCAGTTGGCGGGTGGCTGGCCGTTTAAATAGGTATCCATCTGGGCAACGGGCGGCTGCGACGGGTCGGCATACACATGCACAAAAAATTTGCCATCGTGGGTCATTTTTCCGTCCGTCTGCCACTGGATTTTAAGATTCAAAGCTGAATCGGTTTGCTGAAAATCAACATCAAGAATCTGAAATTTTAAATCCGGCGTAAAGGGGTCGCTGACTTCGGCCAGCACATCGTTTTCCGGCGCATATTCGGGTGTGGGAATCGCATAAATCCAGTAGCGGTAACTGTAATAATGGTCGGGGGTGTGTAAACAAAAATGGCTTTCATCGGAAAGCATCGGAATCTCTACCCACTGGCCCGGCAGGGCTGGTACAACCGCCGTATTTTTTTCCGCCCCGCAGCCGATAGAGAGGGTGGCACTGGAAGCCGCGTCTGCCCGTGCCAGAATCAGATACGACTCGCCGGAATCAAGGGGGGGCAAATCAAATTTTTCCGTACCACGAATCACCCGCCCGCCGTCAATGAGGGTGCAGGGGTCAGCCGTGCAAAAAGCGTAAGGCAGCCTTCGCACCATCGTGATAAAACCATCGACAGGCGGGTTGTTGTGCCACTCATAATTAAAGTCGGATTCGCTGCTCAAATCGGCCACATTCAGCACCGCCAGCAGCCGCCCAGCTTTTATTTCAATTTGATGCAGTTCATTGGCCGCTTCAACCCCTGACCAGTCGGCGCGAGTCACAACTTGAACCCCTGTGGCAGAAGCGGCGGTATGCGGCGGCAGTTCGATTTCAAAACGGGCCAGTTCTTCTCCGTACACACCCGCCTCTACCAGAAATGGCAGCCCTAACACATCGGGATAAATGGCAAAATAGTCTGGTTTTTCATGGGTAAGCTGCTCATACAGCGTCCCCGGCCCCTGCCTCCATACAGCCGCATACCCGTCGGTGGTCAGGCCGACCACATCCACCGTATGCCGATTGCCCACATAGCGCATGACTCCCACATCATGCACCGCGATTCTGGCCTCCTGTGGCAAATTTGCATCGACCCACTGTGCCATAGCGAACTGCTGCGTTTTCACGACCCGACTATTGGCCGCGTAATAGCCAACAAACGTGAAGGTCGTCCACAAGGAAAAAAGAACGGCTATTGCTATTAGCCCCCACCCCAAACCCCTCCCCCATAAAGGGAGAGGGGCTTTCACGTCCCCGCCCCTATATTCATCTTCTTGTCCACCCCCTCTCCTGCTCTGAGAGAGGGGGACGGGGGGTGAGGGTATACTTTCCAGCGCCCAGCCCGCCAGAGGAAACATCAGCGCGAATAGGGGCATCTGATACCGTTTAAAGTGCCAGTTGGCCGTATCCAGCGTTGCCACTGCCCCACTCAGCAGCAGAATCCATACCCCCGCCAGCAGCGCGGGATGAATCCGGCGAGACTGCCAGCTTCTCCACGCACCGATTCCGACCATTCCCAGCGCCAGAAGCGACAGCCCCGGCACAAGATACCAGCCGTCCACAGGCGAGTATCCGGTCAGCAGTTCGCGCCAGATTTTGAGCCAGGTTTCCAGAATTTCCAGGAGCCGGGAAGAAAGTGGCTGAGTCAGGTTATACAGATGAGATTTGGCCTGATTTCCCGTCGCGGCGGGCGAGCCTGTTACCAGCCAGTTCACCACCGGCTGTATAAAAATTGCCAGCACCGCCACCAGATAAGAGAGCCGCTTTGATTTTCGATTCTCCCACAGCGACGCACCCACCAGAGTCAGCGTGATCAGCGCTCCTTCTGGCCGCACCAGCGCCGCCAGCGCCCCCGCCAGCACGATTTTTTCCTGTTTTTGATACGCATACAGGGCAAATAACACCGCCAGCACAAACAGCATCGTTTCCATGCCGCTAAAGGCCGCCCAGGACATCGCACCCATCAGCACAAACAGGATCGGCATTCCATAGGCGATGCATGTACCCGCAGGCAGCAGTCGATAAATCAGCCACGCGCTGAGCAGCAGGCACACCATCCCGATGCCAGCCGCCCAGTATGCAAGTGCTAAATCTTTAAATCCGATAAGATAACCTGCCGCCAGAAGGGGGGAATATAAAAAGCTGGTCGCGCCGGAGGTTGGATCATCACTGAGGCTGTAGACATA
>CAZKZS010000188.1:0-9359 GCA_964557285.1 uncultured Anaerolineae bacterium
GCTCTCAAAACCAGGAGGTGAGGAAAAAATCGAAAAAAAGCTGTTTACCAATCCAATTTCGTGAATTACATCGGGTTTACCTCCCGAGGGAAAGTAAATATAAAGGAGTAAATGATGTTTAAGTACCTCAAATCTCTGCTCGTTCTTTTAGTCGTTGCCCTGCTTCTGGCGACAGTTGCCCTGCCTTCCCACAGAGCTTCAATTGCTGTCGCGCAAGAGCCTGTCACCGTGACCTGGTTTGTCGGTCTGGGTGCGGGTGGTCAGCCCGAACAGATTGAAGCCCAGGAAGCAGTGGTAGAAGAATTTAATTCAACCCACACCGACGTTCAGATTGAACTGGTGCTGGCAGACAACACCGTTGCGTATGATACGCTCAGCACGCTGATTGCTTCCGGCGATGCACCCGATATTGTTGGCCCCGTCGGTATTCGCGGTTCCAATGCTTATGCGGGCAGCTGGCTTGACCTCGATCCCCTGATTGAATCGACAGGATATGACCTCAGCCGCTTTGATCCGGCGCTGGTGGACTTCTACCGCGTGGAAGGCGAAGGGCTGATTGGTCTGCCTTTTGGTGTCTTCCCCTCATTTATATTCTTCAACCGTGACCTGTTTGATGCAGCCGGTCTGCCCTATCCGCCCCAGGCGTATGGTGAACCCTATGCTGATGGTGACGAATGGAACGTTGATAAAGTCCGCGAAATTGGGATGCTGCTAACGCTGGATGAAAACGGCAACGATGCCACCTCACCGGACTTTGACCCGACCAAGATTGTGCAGTTTGGTTTTGTGTCGCAGTGGCCTGCGGACGCCCGCGCTCTGTTCACCAGCCCGTTTGGTGCTGGCAGCTTTGTCGGTGAAGATGGCAGCGCCGTCATCCCCGAAAACTGGGCCGCCGCCGCGCAGTGGTACTATGACGGCATGTGGAAAGATTACTTTATCCCCAATGACCCGTATATGAACAGCGACCTGCTTGCCAACGGCAACCCCTTCTCCTCCGGTAACGTCGCCATGGCCGCCACGCATCTGTGGTACACCTGCTGCCTGGGTGAAGTCACCAACTGGGATATTGCCGCCATGCCTTCCTACAACGGTCAGGTAACAGCTAAACTCCATGCCGACACCTTCCGTATTTTGGAAATGACGGACAATCCCGAAGCGGCGTTTGAAGTGCTGACCTACCTCATTGGTGATGCTGCCCCGACTCTGCTTCAGGTCTACGGTGGGATGCCCGCCGATGCCGCCGAACAGGATGCCTTCTTTGCGGCGCTGGATGAAACCTATCCGCAGGGTGTGAACTGGCAGGTTGCTATCGACAGCCAGGCGTATCCTGACAACCCCAGCCATGAAGGGTGGATGCCCAACTTTAACGAAGCCGACGAACGTGTGTCTGCCTTCATGACCCTTATTCAGGGGACGGAAGGACTGGATATTCCTGCTGAATTAGAAAATCTCCGCAGTGAACTTCAGGCCATTTTCGAGGCGGCTGAATAACTTAAATTCGACTCTCCATTTATAAATGGTGTTGGGGGAGAGGCAATCTCCCCCGGCACTCTCTCACCCAAGTGATCATTTGGAGTAAACCTCATGGCAACACGTGTTCAATCCTACACCACAAGCCCGCAGGTCGCCCCGAAAAAACATCTATCGCTGGCCCGCCAGCAGGAGCGCTGGGGCTGGATTTTCCTCTCCCCCTGGATTATCGGATTTCTGGTTTTTACGGCTATTCCTATGGCGGCGTCCCTCATTTTCACCTTCACCAGCTTCGACCTGAGCGAGCCGGAAAAGGCGGAATTTATCGGGTTGGACAACTGGGAACGCATGTTGACCAATGATCCGCTGGTTGGGAAAGCGCTGGGAGTCACATTCAAATTTGCTTCGTTTGCCCTGCCCCTGTCTGTCATTATTCCGGTGGGCATGGCGACTCTGTTAAATGCCAAATCGTTGTGGGCAAAACGCCTGTTCCGCACTCTGTTTTATATGCCCTATATAGTCCCTACCGTTTCTATCATCTACATTTTTAATGGTTATCTGAATGCGTATTCCGGCTGGCTCAACCGGTCGCTGGAATCTTTTTTGGGCATCGACGGCCCAGACTGGTTATTTGACCCCTTCTGGATTTATCCCGCGCTGTTTATCATCGGGGTCTGGACAACGGGCAACGCCATGCTGACGACCCTTGCCAGTATGCAAACTGTGCCAACAGAACTGTATGAAGCGGCCAAAGTGGACGGGGCAACCAGTGTGACCGCCTTCCGCAAAATTACCCTCCCGCTTATTTCACCCGTCATTTTTTATAATCTGGTGCTGGCGCTGGTAGGGCTGTTCCGTTATTTCGATATTCCCTACATTCTTAAAAATGGAACGGGCGACCCCGGCAACGCGACTTTATTTTATAACGTGTATTTTTACCGTGTGGCCTTCCGCTATCAGGATATGGGATACGGCTCGACGCTGGCCTGGCTGCTGTTCATTGTCGCTATGATTGCGACCCTTATCATTTTTGCCAGCGCACGATACTGGGTTTATTACGCTGGAGATAGGGACTAAACAGCATGGCAATTGCAAGCGAACGTACCCGTTTTAACGTAAACAATAGCTCTCCCTTTTATTCCAAACAGCTTCGCCGTTTTGGGGGCGGGGCCATGGTCACGCTGCTGGCGGCAATTGTGCTGGCTGTGTATCTATCGCCATTTGGATACATGACGATAACTTCACTCAAAAATCGTGAGCAAATGGTCGCCAGTGATGTACTGCCTAAATCTCCGGAATCCTTCCGTTACGAAGGGGAATCCATCCCCGATTACAACGTCAAACAGGGCGATAAGCTACCGGTGTACCTAGTGGAAACTGAGGCCGGAGTTAAGCAGTATGCCCTTGTGAAGTCGGACGACGAAAAAACACTTTTTATTGATACCAAAAACCCCAATGTGGGCATTATTGAAATGCCGCCGATGGAGGGACTCGTTCCCGCCACCGAAACCAAAATTTTTAAATATTTTGGTGCGGACTACCCCGAATATGAAATCAAACGGAACAGCCAGTATCCGGTGTATTTAGTGCCAACGGAAAACGGCACGGTGGAGTTAGCGCTGGCAAAACAGGGCGAAACGGAAAGTGTGTTTGTTGACCCCGCTGCGCCAGACGCTGCCCCTATCGTCTGGCAGGGCGATGTGACTCAACTGGAAACCGTCCAGCTTCCCATCGAATACACCCACCGCGCCAAAGCGCTGCCCGAAGTGAGCCTGATTTCCGGCGAAAGTTACCCGCTTTATATCATGCCCGACGGTCAGGAGTGGGCGATGGTCAAAGAAGGGCGTCCACCGCGCACAGACACCTACTGGATGGATCCAGCGGACGTGGATAAAGGGATTTTTGTCTGGAATGAACGCTGGGTCGGCGACCTTGAACCTGTGAAAAAACTCGACCCCCAGTGGGATAACTATCCTTTTGCCTACCGTGAAGTCAAATTCCCACGTCTGCTGTTTAATACGGCTTTTATCGCCATCGTGGGCATGATTGGCACGATTATTTCCAGCATTTGTGTCGCTTATGCGTTTGCCCGTTTCCCCATTCCCGGCAAGGGCATCCTGTTTATCATCCTCATTTCGACGATTGTGCTGCCAAGACAGGTAACACTCGTCCCAACCTATGCCTTTTTCTCCGATAAATATCTGGGTTGGACGGGAACATGGCTGCCTTTGATTGTGCCGCACTTTTTCGCCAATGCGTATAACGTGTTCCTGCTGCGTCAGTTTTTCCGCACGCTGCCGCGTGAACTGGATGAAGCGGCCATGATTGACGGTGCGGGGCCGCTGCGTGTCCTGTGGTCGGTCATTATTCCGCAGTCCTATCCGGCCATTGTTGCTATCTCCCTATTCCACTTTGTTTTTGCCTGGAATGACTACTTTGAACCCCTGATTTACCTGCTGGGCAAACGTGAATTGCAGCCGATTACGGTGGGTATCCAGCAGTTTAATTATGTGTATGACCAGCAGCCGCAGTACATTCAGGCAACTTCGCTCATGGCGCTTGTGGTGCCGGTGCTGCTGTTTTTCTTCGCGCAGAAGGTCTTTATGCGCGGGGTGGTCGTTACAGGAGTCGATAAATAAATGCGTCGTTTTGTTCTCCTTTGTCTTGTCTTGGTTATGGGGGGGGTGCTGGCGCAGGACCCCCTTGCTCCCCCTGAAATTGAAGGCCAGGCCGTGTATATCCCCTTCCCCGTTGCTATCACCCTTGATGGTGATTTAAGCGACTGGGAGGGTGTGCCTACTGTTACGGTAACACGCGGTACACTAACTTCCCTGGATCCGGCGGAAAACGGTTCATTTACCTTTTCGGTGGCGGCGGATATGGAAAATCTGTATGTCACCATGACCATGCCGGACAAAACCATCATCACCGGACAGCACGGCACAAGTTTTTGGAACGAAGATTCGCTTGAATTTTACCTGAATCTGACCGGAGATATTTTCCGCAGTGATTATACCGACGGGGTATTTCAGATTAATCTTAACGCCGGTGACATAGGCAACACCGACCCTGCCGCCGTGACCATCACCGGAACACGCGGGGCGGCCAGCGCCACCCAGGGCATCGTTTTTGCGACGGAGGACGGCTGGGGGTTTGAGGCCGCCGTGCCAATTACCAGTTACATCACGCCCGAACACGGACTCACCATCGGCTTTCAGGCACACGCCAACGGCGCATCCAGTTTAGACCGCGATGTGAAACTCATCTGGTCGCTGGCAGATACCGCCGATACCTCCTATCAAGACCCCGGCGTGTTTGGTCAGGGCATCTTTTTTGAAATCGGGCGAACCGATATACCCGAACCCGCTGCCCGCCCCGAACCAGTAGTTGCGCCTGCCGAACGAGTCAGCGTGAATCAGGTGGGGTATTTTACCAACGGACAAAAACGGGCGGTTATGTCCTCCCCCGATGAATTTCGTACCGTCTGGTCGCTCATTGACGCGGAAACCAATGAAATGGTGTTTGCGGGGACGACCAGCAAGGGGTTTGTAGATGAAGCGTCTGGCGAAACGGTACGGGTGGCTGATTTTTCCGAATTTACTACCTCCGGCACGTATATTCTGATGATCGATAATTTGCAGAGTGCGCCGTTTGAAATTGCCGATGACCTTTACAGCCAGATGAAAGTGGATGCCCTGCGCTATTTTTATCTGAATCGCAGTGGCATCGATTTAGAAGAAGCCTATGCGGGCGAATGGGCGCGTGCTGCCGGACATCTTTCCGACAGTGCCGTGACCTGTTACGCGGGTACAGATGCCGATGGTATCACCTGGGAAGGCTGCGATTATACGCTGGATGCTGGTAAAGGCTGGTATGACGCGGGCGACTACGGTAAATACGTGGTCAACGGCGGTATTTCGGTGTGGACTCTGCTGAATCTGTATGAACTTTATCCCGATGTATTTGCCGATGGCACGCTGAATATCCCTGAAAGTGGTAACGGTATACCGGATATTCTGGATGAGGTGCGGTGGGAACTTGAGTTTTTACTGGGGATGCAAGTCCCTGACGGCGAAGCTCTGGCGGGTATGGCACACCATAAACTGCATGATTTAGCGTGGGCAGCCATCCCATTGTTGCCGCCTGCCGAAGCAGAACGTTATCTCTTTCCCCCGACCACTGCCGCGACTCTGAATCTGGCGGCAAACGCGGCGCAGTGTGCGCGAATCTGGCAGGATATTGACGCTGAATTTGCCACACGCTGCCTGACGGCTGCTGAAAAAGCATGGGCGGCGGCGCTGGAACACCCAGACACGTTCATCGGGAATACCCCCGGCGCGGGCGGCGGCAACTACCCTGATGCCAATGTGCAGGATGAATTTTTCTGGGCGGCGGCAGAACTGTTTATCACAACGGGCAAAGCGGAATACCGTGACTTCCTCACCGCTTCGCCGTATTTTGAAAATTTCCTCGGTTCCGGCCAAACCGCCGCTATGTCGTGGGGAGAAACTGCCGCATTAGGCACAATTTCGCTGATTACTGTTCCAAATGACCTTTCCGAAGAAGAAATAGCCAGCCTGCGCGGGCAAATTATCGCGGCGGCGGACAGCTATCTCGAAATACTAAACCGTGAAGGGTATCTCGTACCGATTTCCAGCGAAGGTTACGTCTGGGGGTCAAATTCCAGCGTGCTAAACAATGCTATGGTCATGGCGCTGGCTTATCACCTGACGGATGACTCGCGCTATTGGCACGGAGTTACCGAAACCGCCGATTACATTCTGGGGCGTAACGCGCTGGCAAAAAGTTTTGTCTCCGGTTATGGCGACGACTCGCCACTGCATCCTCATCACCGCTTCTGGGCAAACGACCCATCGTTGGGCTATCCCCCACCCCCGCCGGGGGTGCTGGTCGGCGGCCCGAACGCTAACCCGGAAGATCCGGCAGCCCTCAACACAGATGTGATGCAGGAAGGGGTTTCTCAGCGTTACGTGGATAACATCGGCTCATATTCAACCAATGAAGTAACCATTAACTGGAACGCGCCCCTGGTGTGGGTCGCTACGTTCCTTGATACCGAAAAGGCTCAATAACATGACATTTCCGCAGCAATTTATCTGGGGTGCGGCAACCTCCAGCTACCAGATTGAAGGCGCAAGCCTGGAAGATGGGCGCGGCGAGTGTATCTGGCATCGGTTTTCACATACCCCCGGCAACGTCACCAACAACGACAACGGCGATGTGGCCTGTGACCACTACCATCGTTATAAAGAAGATGTAGCCCTGATGAAAAATCTGGGCATCAAAGCCTACCGTTTTTCAATTGCATGGCCGCGTGTGCTGCCCGAAGGCACAGGCCGCGTCAACGAACCCGGACTCGATTTTTACAGCCGGCTGGTGGATGAACTGCTGACGGCAGGGATTCGCCCGTTTGTAACGCTGTATCATTGGGATTTGCCGCAGGCGCTTCAGGACAAAGGTGGCTGGGCGAACCGCGATATTCTGGGCTGGTTCAGCGATTATACTGCGCTGATGGCACGGGTGCTTGGGGATCGGGTCATAGACTGGATGACGATTAATGAGCCGTTTGTGGTGTCTTTTGTGGGGCATCATCAGGGGCGGCACGCCCCTGGCATCCGGCATCTGCCCACCGCGCTTAAAGTCGCCCATCATGAACTGCTGGCGCACGGTCTGGCCGTTCCCATCATTCGGGAACTGGTCCCCGGTGCATCGGTAGGCATTGTGCTGGATTACGGGCCCGCACACCCCGCTTCAGATTCGGAAAAAGATAAAGAAGCGGCCCGCCGATGGGACGGTTATCATAATCGCTGGTTTCTCGACCCGATTTATAAAGGTACATATCCAGCAGATACCGTTGAACTTTATGGCGATATGCTGGCCGATATTGATGTGAGCGAAATTTCGGTAGCTGCCGTCCCCACGGATTTTATCGGCATCAATTATTACACGCGCAGCGTCAACACATGGGATGACTCCCTACCGCCCCTTCATTTTAGAGGGGCGCTGCCGCCTAATATCGAAACGACGGCTATGAACTGGGAAATTTACCCCGATGGGCTGCGGCAAAGTCTGGTACGGATTCATCAGGATTACGCGCCCAAAGCCATTTATATCGCGGAAAATGGCTCAGCGTTTGAAGATACCCCGCCAACCAACGGTCTGGTCGAAGACCCGCAGCGGGTCGCTTATCTGGACTCCCATCTCAAAGCGGTTGAACAGGCGATTGCTGAAGGAGCGCCAGTAGCAGGTTATTTTGCGTGGAGTCTGCTGGATAATTTTGAGTGGGCGCATGGGTACGAAAAGAGGTTTGGAATCGTGTACGTGGATTTTGAAACCCTGAAGCGCACCCCCAAACGCACCGCCTATGTCTATCGAGACTGGATTAAAGCCCGTTCGTAGGGACGGATAATATCCCCCTCACCCCAACCCCTCTCCCACAAAAACGGGGAGAGGGGCGGTCTCCTCATGAGCGTTTATTTTTGAACCACGTTATTCATCTTTGAACAGTTGCCGACCATTTCTGTCAGCAGATGCAAAATTTGCTGCTCATACATCCTGTCGGCAAAAAAATAACAGTCCCGAAAACGATACAGCCGCAGCAAAAAATTTTCAATCCATGCGCGGAACGACTCAGCCGTATGGTTTCCCGCCGGATGCCCCCAGTGATGATCCGGTTCGGGGTCTTGCGCGTAGGCCGTACCAACGCTCACCAGGAGTAGTGCCAGCAGGGTAAAAAGAATCACCAGCGCTTTCATAGCTCATACTCCTTACTATTTCTGATTCTATCGCCCTGGATTCTGGCGGGCATGTATCGTTTGTCTCTGGTTTGCCTGCCAGATGTCAGATAGGTTGTCCACTATGATTATTTCGTGCCATAATAAGTGAAACCGGAGGCATATATGACAAAAGTTTTTATTAGCAGTACCAGCTTAGATTTGGCCGAATACCGCAAAGCCGCCATTGAGGTATGCCTGAGCCTTGACCTGCAACCGATAGCGATGGAGCATTTTCCGGCGATGGGCAAAGGCGCAACGGAAGGCAGCAAAATTAAACTGGATGAAGCCGACCTATATGTCGGTATTTTTGCTTACCGCTATGGGTACATTGAGGACGGCCACGATATAAGTGTCACGGAAATAGAATTTGACTACGCCGGAGAGCGCGGCTTGGACCGCCTGTGTTTTCAGGTTCACCCCAAATACTCCTGGCCGCCAGAACATATTGATTATAAGAACAAGGAAAAACTCGATGCCTTCAAGGAAAAAATCAATAAGCTGATTCGCAAGGAATTTACCACTGTTGAGGATTTTCAGGCCAAACTGACGCAAACGCTGGTGGAATGGCAGCGGCAGAGGCCTGCCCGCAGCAGTGCCGACAGCGCCGTTCTGGTCACAGAGGCCGCCGCTATTCCCGGTAAAACCAATAATTTCAGGGGACGCACGACGTTAATTCAGGAAGTACAAACCGCTTTAGCTGCCCAATCGCCGGTGCTGCTGCACGGGTTTGGCGGCATGGGCAAAACCGCGCTGGCCGCCGAATGTGCCGCCAACTTTCTGCCTGTGTTGTGGGTCAAAGCGGGAACAGCCAGCATCGACACCCTGTTTGAAGCCCTGGCACGTCCGTTTAAAAAGCAGGAGGAAATTGCCAGCGAGGCCGAAGAAGCTAATAAAATCAAGCTCATGCGTCGGATTTTAGCGGGTTCTGGCGCGAAGCTGCTGATGGTGGATGATGTCTGGGACGGCAAGGCGTTGAAAGCCCTGACCGATGCCGTGCCGCCGGACATGAAACTGCTGGTCACATCGCGTCAGCGTTATCCTCTGAATGCACTCATCAAAGTGGGTGAACTGGACGAAAAAGAAGCGCTGGAC
>CAZKZS010000189.1:0-9351 GCA_964557285.1 uncultured Anaerolineae bacterium
GTGAAGAAGGTTGGGACATCCGGGTAAATATCAAGGAAGGTATTAAAGCCGACAATATCAAAAATATCCGTTAGGCGGTCATTCAGCCCCACCAGGACCAGGTTGCCGCCTTTGTCTTTGCAAGTGCGCCAGCCAGACGCCAGCACCTTCAGTCCACTGCTGGAAATATAGTCCACCCCCGTCATATCCAGAATCAGACGCGCCTGCCCCGTCTGCAACCGTTCGTTCAGCGTTTGCAGCAGCATCGGCGACGAAACCCCATCCAGCCGCCCGTTTAAGTGCAGCACCCGATAATTTTTATCGGCACTGGTTTGCAAAATTTTAAAATCACCGGTTTCTAAAATGGGTTCGGGTGGCATCGGCAGACACTTCACTAAGGTCAGATGATTTTGCCCCTCAGAATACCCGTAATGGACTTCATCCATCAACTGACGGACAAAATGAATCCCCCACCCGCCGGGTTCTCGTTTATAAACTTCACTGTGCATATTCACGGCGGCCAGCGCAGTAGGGTCAAACGGCGGGCTGTTATCGCTAATAATAAGCGTCAGGCAGGACTCATCAAATCGGGCAATCAGTTCTATCTGTCCGGTATCCTGCCCGGCGAATCCATGTTCAACAATATTCGTACAGGCTTCATCAACGGCAATTTCAATATGATAAGCTGCACGCGCATCAAATCCGGCTTCATCCGCCATGTGCAGCGCAAATTCACAGGCGTCCCTCACCTGCTCAAGCTGAGCCTTTAACTTCAGGCGACGCTCAATCACCGATTAGAAACTACCTACCGCTTCTACCTGAGTGGGATAAATTTTAAAAATGGTATCCAGTCCGGCCAGTTCTAGCACTTCCATCACCCGTTCAGAGGGGTTAGCGACCCGCAAATCGCCGCCCGCTTTTTGCACTTTTTTCAGGGAGGAAACCATCTCGCGCAGGCCGGCGCTGCTCATATATTCCACATCGCGCAGGTCAACCACAACGTGACTGTGACCCTTGTCGATCACCCCATTCAGGGCTTCCCCCAGTTCATTGGCGCTCATGCTGTCCACGCGACCACTGACCTCCAGCAAATGCACCCGTTTCATTTCAGAAATAGTAATTTCCAGACTCATGTCGCGCTCCTTCAAGTTTTTATAGAATAGTCTGAGTGTTAACGAATTTATGCAGCGAATGAGCATTAGAATAACATCAATTTGGGTCGCTGTCTACAGGTTGCGCCCGCGTAGTGTTATAATGCCAGCGCTCGTTTGAAACCGACTTTCATGAAACATTCCCCTGCTATTCCTTTATCCTCCTGGCTGCCGCTGGTCACGTTGTTCGGGCTGATTTTTTTTGCGCTCCATTTGTTTTATTGGCCGTCCGGCGTGGATTATCACGATTCCTTTTATCCAGTGATCCGTGGCTGGCAGCAGGGCATCCAGCCCTATACCAGCGACCTGCTGTTTTTTAACGCCCCCTGGACTATCCTGATTCTGCTTCCTTTTACCTGGCTGACAGAACGGGGTGGGCAGGCAGGACTGGCGCTGTTTTCGCTGCTGGTCATGGGATGGGGATGGCAGCAGTTTTCACGACCCCTTAGCGGTTATATCCGTCCCTGGCTGCTGGCCGTCTGTCTGTTTAATTTGCACACGTTTGATTTGCTCTGGCGCGGGCAGGTGGATGCGTTGACCCTGCTTGGGCTGCTGCTGGCCTATAAAGCCATACGGGGAAAAAAGCCAGACCTGCTGGGGATAGGCTGGACAGTCGCTGCTGCTAAACCGACCAGCATTTTGATTGTTCTGGTGTATACGGTATATCTGGCCTATCGCGGCGGATACCTTTTCAAAGCGCTGCGGATTCCCCTGCTCACTTTTTTGGTTTCACTTTTGCTGTTTGATGTACGCTGGCCGTTTCGTTTTATTGACCACCTCATCCATACCAAACGGCAGCAGGAATGGGTAACGACCTTATGGCGGGCAGCCGATTATTTGCACATCAGCAGCCTGTGGCCTGCGCTGATTGCGCTTCTGATTCTGGGAGTTACCTTCTGGACCCTGCGCCGCCACTGGCATGATCCACACCCGATGGTTATCAGTTTTTTAACCGTGACTTCGGTGCTGATTACCCCTTACGCACTCAGCTATCATTACAGTGTGCTGATGGTGGTGTTTGTTCCGCCCCTGCTGGTTTACAATCGCTGGCTGCTGCTGCCGATTTTTTTGCTGACTTTGCTGCCGATTGTCCGTGTTTTTTACGGCGTAGAAACGGCATGGATCGACCTGTCGCTGCCGATGGTTATCTGGGGGTGTCATGTGTATTATTTGCGTAAACGAGGATGCTAGTGGATAGTTTATTATCTGTCTCTGACAGCGCGTTTATTTTTCTGCTGGGGCTGATTCTGCCCCTGCCGGAACTAAAACCAGATATGGAAGAAAAGGCTACCCGCCGCCTGACCCGTAGACGCGCCCTGTTTGCTCTGTTAAGGGTTGCCTGTTTGCTGGTAGGGCTTTGGGGACTGCTGCTGGGAATTTTTGCCGGAATAGGCAGCCCTGACAACACAGGCGCGCTGCTGCTACTGACGACACTGTACAGTTTTTTATTTTTACTGGTGCAGCGTTCGGAACGAAACCGCCGCGTAGCCACCTCACTATTTATGGGATTCTGCGCGGCGGTAGTCAGCCGCTATGCCGCCTTCCGGGACTATGATTCTGAAGGCAAATGGGCGGTGTACATCGCGCTGCTGCTGAATTACCTGTTCTGGTGGGCTGTTGGGCGGCATTACCCCCCCGCCGACAGTTCCGAAATCGAAGTCTGGGGCATGGAGGAATAAGCTACCTGGCCGAAATACCCTGTTTTTGGCACACCTGCACAGCTAAATCCGCCAGCAGCACCCGATAAAGAGGGCGGTAAGTCCGGACAAACGCCGGTGAGTGCGGCACTGCCGGCCACAACTGTGCTGCCTGTAGCTGCCCAAACATGATAACTTCTCTCAGAGGGAAGCGGTCTGACCAGCGCGTTTTAACCAGCGTTTCAAAGCCCTGCCACAGCGACTCCATCCGTTCAGGCGACAGGTTGACCTGTTTGGAGGAAGTGATAAAGGATTCCAGCAGGGGTTCGATTTTGCCGCCCGCCGCCATGTAGGGCCGCAAATGCAGCCGCACCCATTTTCCATCCAGCGAAACGGTGTCCGTTAAATAGGCTTTGGCATCGGGTTTGTGAATCCGAAATTCTTCTTCCAGCCATTCCCGTTCCACTTTGCGGTTTACCTGCGGGCGGCCGGGGCCAAACGCGGCCTGATGCAGCAGTTTGTACACATCCATAAATTCCATTTCCGGACAGCGCTCCAGATGGGTTTGAATGAGCGCGGCGAGTGAATCGTTGGTCATATCTTTAATCTCCATAGGGGGGCGCATTATATAAACAGCGCAGGGTGGCTATATCACGCGGCGAAAGTCGGCTGATGGTGTAAATTTCCGCCATCAGATCATTGGAAAGCGGGCTGTGAACCCACAACCCCAGCGCATGGACAGCCGCGTGCAGCAAAACCGCCACTTTGTTCGCCGTGTGACGCGGCACGTAAACAAGTCCGCCGAACTTTAAGGGCCCGCCCATCACCATCCCACGAAATCCGTACTGGCTGCATGAATAGGGATTGTCACACGGGGCATCCTCATTAAAATCCTGCGGGTCAGCAATGTGCCAGACCATATCCACACGGTTATCCGCCAGCAGCGTTTCCATTGTGACCCAGGGCTGGAAAAATTCTAAATCATGCGTATCCACCCGTTCCAGCCGCACCGCCTGACTCAGCAGCGCAAACACCTGGCTGATGGCAAGTTCCCATTCCGGGTCGCCTTCGGAGGGCAGGCCGTGAACATAGACCCGAATCGGCTGATTTTTAAAACGTGGATAGCGCCCCTGAAAAGCAAAATCTTCCATCGAGTAGCTCAGCCCGTCCCCCGTCCAGTAGGTATCCCCGCAGACGCCATATTCATAGGGAAAATAAAGCACCCCTGTCCCCACATCAGCGTTGGTCACAAACTGCGGCACGATTAAATCGGTAGGCGGCACGGGAATCGGCGTGGCGGTCATCAGTCCGGCTTCCCCCTGCATAGGAATCGTTTCCAGTGGGACAAACAGAATCAAATCGGCGATTTTTACCCATCCGTTGCCCTGCCCGTTGATAAGTTTGACCTCTACATAGTTGCCCGTTCGGTATTCAATATCCAGAGCGGTACGGGGTTCAAGCTGGGTGACGGCGGCGGCATCTGCCTCTGGCTCAATCAGCAGAGGCGTGCCATTTTGACCCACCACCGCATCAGGATTCAGGACGCGGGTCGGGGTGATGCTGGGGGTAAAGGTGGCAGAAGGGGTATAGGTCAGGGTGGGCCGGGGAAACGGGGTGGCCGTATCGGTTGGTGTACCCGTTTCTGTGGCCGTTCCGGTAGGGGTCGGCGTGCGGGTGGCCGTTGGAAGCGGGGTAAAAGTCATCGTTCCGGTGGCGGTAGGCGTGCGGGTCGCGGTAGGGGTATAGGTATACAGGGTCGCAAGCTGAAGCGCGGTGGCAGTGGCGTTGCGGGCGACTTCCGTCCGAATCCTGTTGGGGTCAACCTGAGTCGGCAGCGACTCCTGCTCCCCGTCCCCGCACCCGACCAGAAGCAGCGCCAGCAGTATCAAGATGAATCCAGCCGCCTTCGGCATGATGTCTCCCATGTACCTGCCCCTATATTACACCACAGGCGGCGATTCATCCTCATTCAATAGTCAAAATCAGCAAAACATTTCCCCTGCAAATAATCAGGGTTTGCAGCTAATCACACAGGGAGTCATCCCATGAGATGGTGAATGGTGACACGCTCCCAATGGGATGCAAGATATTCTGCCACCAGCCGCCGATGACAAAAATCCGGCTCGTGTTCGCTGCATAACAGACAGGCACGCTGATTTTCCCACCATGCAGCTTCGAGATGGGTAATTAACTGTCGTTCATCCAGCAGCTTTTTAAAATATTCCTCGTACCACGCCCAGTCATTTTGCTGCCTATACCGGCTCAAAAGTTCCTTCGTGGGCGCCATATCCAGACGATGAATGTAGTCGCACTGAGCCAGATGTCGCAGAAAGTAGGGCAAATCCTGCTTACGAGCGAAGCCGCTGAGCTGTGAATCAGGACTCAGGCGGGTATCAACCAGCACCGTCACCTGATTTTTCGTCAGGAGGCCAAAAAATTGTTCGGCACTTTTTTTTGTGAATCCTATGGTGTAAATATCCATTTTCGCCTCAAATAAATCTCATTTGTGTTGCACCCAGAAGTCACTGTTTGCAACATCCCATCTTTCAAAAGATGCTGAACCACTACCAGCGAAAAGAAGCAGCCAGCCGATTTCACCTTATTCCCCCGGGTATTTTAAGCCCCACGCTGCCCGCATCGAGTCCATCTGGCGCATGATGGCTAAGGTTTCGGCATGGGGGCAGCGCTCACTTTCGATGCTGCCCGCCCGCAGACAACGCCCAACTTCCTCCGCCTCATAGTTATACCCGTTGCCCACCATCGGCACCCCCATCACGTCGGTTTTGCCACCGACCTTAAGAGTCAGTTTTTGGGAGGCCCAGAACGGAAAATGAATTTTTAAGCTGCCCTTTGTGCCTAAAAACAACGCTTCACATGGGGTTTCAACGCTGACCGCCGAACTCAACTGTGCCAGCCGCCCGCCCGCATACTTTAAAACCATCGCGTTCAGGTCATCCGTTCCGGTGCGGCCTAATACGGCCTCACTGCTCATAGAGTCGGGTTCACCGAAAAATAAATAGGCCAGCGTGAGGGGATAAATGCCCACATCCAGCAGCGCCCCCCCACCCAATGCCGGATTATACAGGCGGCTGGTGGGGTCAAATTCCTCCCGGAAGCCAAAATCCGCCTGCAACATCAGAACATCCCCGATGACACCGCCTTGCAGCAGTTCCCGCGTTTTCAGAATCGCCGGAATAAACCGCATCCACATAGCTTCCATCAAAAACACATTTTTGGCCTTTGCCGTATCCATCATCTGACAGGCATCAGCGGCGTTCAGCGCGAACGGCTTTTCGCACAAAACCGCTTTTCCTGCTTCCAGGCACAGCAGGGTATTTTCTTTGTGAAAAGGATGCGGGGTGGAAATATAAATCGCGTCCACTTCGGGGTCAGCCGCCAGCGATTCATAACTGGCATAACGACGCGGCACACCAAAATGGCGGCCAAATTCATCGGCGGATTTTTGCGTCCGTGACCCCACCGCCACCAGCGCGGCATCGGGAACAGCGCCCAGCCCTTCCGCGAATTTATGAGCAATATTGCCCGTTCCCAGAATCCCCCACCGAATAGAATCCGTCATCCGTAATTTCCTTTGATTGATACGCCGCGTTTTTAAATAACGAATCTGCCTGTACAGCGGCCTCAGCCTACGCTTCAAAAAGGGCGGCAATCTCGATTTCAAATCCCGGAATAACCTCCCCACCTGAAAGTTTATCGGCTTCTGTGCTGTCCGGCACAGGAATAGAGATGGTGCGGCGCTCCGGCTCAATCACCCACACCATTTTGACTCCATCTTTTAAATAAAACTGCACTTTCTCATGGAGAGTCACAAAGCGGTCTGTAGGTGACATGACTTCCACCACTAAATCGGGTATCAGGCGCAGGGGTTCGGCCTGCCAGTTGGGATTGGCCTGTTTGTAGGCGGCAAAACGCTCTTTTTGCAAGTACATCACATCCGGCACACGCGACCCCTTCACCCACTGCAGGTCATCCCCCAGCACAAAAACCATTTCAACAACGGCTTCCCCCAACCCTTTCGGAATCGCATAAAAATTGATGAACTGCGCCAGCTTGTTGGCAAGATACGAAGGCCCGGATACCGACGGCGACATTGGAACAATTTCCCCTTCCAGAATTTCAAACGGCTGTTCCTCATAACGCTGGATAAAGGCATCTAAGCTCATGCCAGTTTCAATAAGAGTTGCCATCTATTCCTCCTATCGCATGATTTCCCAGGCCAGATGCTGAAGTTCCGGCAAAATCAACTTATCCATTGCCAGCGCGACGGCATGGCTGCTGCCGGGGGTGCTAAAAATAATCCGCCCCCGGTAAGTGCCTGCTACCGCCCGCGAGAGCATGGCCGCCGCCCCAATTTCAGGATAACTCAGCATACGGAACAATTCACCAAAACCGGGCAGCACCTTTTCCAGTTTTTTTGAGAGCGCGTCAAAGGTCGTATCACGCGGGGAAATGCCCGTGCCGCCGTTAAAAATGATGATTTTACACGGATGGTCGGCGGCGGTCAGGGTATCCAGAAGGGCATGAATCTGGTCGGGTTCATCCTTAATAATCTGGTACGCCACCACCTGATGTCCTGCCGCCGCAAGTCGTTCATGAATTAGCTGTCCACTGGTATCCGTTTCCGCAGTGCGGGTATCGCTCACCGTGACCACCGCTACCGGCACCGCGCCCTCCTGTTTTGCCAGTTCCTTATGCTCATCTACAGGTGACATTGTTGCTCCTCCCTATCGACATACATTCACAATACGGGGTTTTTCGACCATCACCGCCGATGCTGTGCCGCAGTTATCCTCACAGACATTCACCGTCAAAATATCCAGCGCGCAGGCATTTCCACCGCCGACCATGACAAAAATTTCTCCGTCCGGCTCAACTTTGACAAATGCGCCTTCTGGCGGCGGCGGTGCAATATAATTCGGAACCCCTGCCAGTTGTTCGGGGGAGGTATTGAGCATGAATCCAGCCACCCATCCGGCCACCCCTTTATACAAAATCCGAATCCATGAGCCGTCATATAATTTGGTCAGCATTTCAACGCGGTGTCCGGTCGGGACCTGTCCCAGTGGCGCGGCGGTGACATCTGGCAGGGTACGCACAATCACCCCGCCCCGCAGCACTTCCACCACCAGCGCCGGATTGCCTACGGGAGAATCCTCTCCCTGAATCACCGGAATAGTGCGGGCGTCATTGCGTAAAATGGGCTGTGCGGCGGCTACTACAGGCAGAGTCAGCGGGTCTGCACCGGAAGTCCGCACCTGACACAGATTCACCCAGCCTTCAATCCCGTTACCCAGTTCAACCCGCAGCCAGGCTTTGTTATTAATCCGGTAGTTGGTGGTGCATTGAAAATCCGCTGGATAGTCGGTGCGGCCTGTAGCGATACCTTCCTGCTGACCAATCGGCAGTGACCCTCGAATCGTATACTCAAACCCCGGGCCGCTTCGGGCATTGACCACAGGCGATACCCTTACCGTTTCATTTTCCTGCGCCGCCGCGAAGGGCAGAAACATCAAAAGTATGATGAGCATAAAAACACTTAATTTCACGTTACGTACTCCGCAATTTCTTATGAAAAGTCCCTGTGCCGTGTGCCAACTGGGAAAAAGGTTACTCCTCAGTTTAGCACAGCGTGATTCCGTAGAATCCGCATCCAACACATAGAAAATTTCTGTGTTTTTCACCACACAATTTGCACAGTTTTTACCAGGCCCGCCGCTACAATCTTTTCATCGGCTGTGATCAGCAGCGCTCCCAAACGTTTTGCGACACCGACAATCATTCTGTCGTGCATATCAGGAATTGACTCTAGCTCTGCAAACGACAATACATCTTCAGCACGAAAATCAACTAAACGAATATACGGTCTGACTTTTAAATCGGCATAAACCTGTCCAAAGTCAGCAAACAATTTGTATTTTTTGTTTACCCAATACATTTCTGCAATCACAATTGCAGGAATGACCAATTCAGGCTCACCGTATTGCTCAGATGCTTTAAAAATCATCCTGCCATGTGCATCCAACTTTCTGTTATTGGTCAATGCCCAAATGAGGACATGAGTATCTAAAACATAAACAGGAGCAAGAGGTTCAGTTTCCGAAGAATTCATCAATTTCAGACTCCCAGGGATTTTCGTGGATCGTTTGCTCTATCTCCTCAAAGCTCAAATCAAGGTCAGGGCGGGGATAAAGCCCCAATAACCCGGGCATTGGGGGCGCAAAGTGAAATTTTTCTTGCAAATGTTCCCAGATGGCTCGCTGTTCATCAAAGGCCAACTGCTCAATTTGCTCAATAATGTCGTGATACGATAGGCTGCTCATCGAGTCACCTCCTGTTTCCATTATCTTCAAAAGCGCGGCAATCAAAAAGGTCTGTCAGCGTTGATTTCCCATTAACCCACTCTGCAGAAACTGAATCTGGAATAAAATAAGCCATAGTGAAAGGTTTATCATGCCACACACCATCAAAACTGCCGCCATTCAAATGGATGCCAACCCCGCACCGGATCGTCTGGAACGTGCCGCCGCGCTGGTCGAAAAAGCGGCTGCCGCAGGCGCGGTTAT
>CAZKZS010000190.1:0-9302 GCA_964557285.1 uncultured Anaerolineae bacterium
GCAGGAACAAGCGAGCGAAGTGAGCGATGCCTGCCCTTGTTCGGGCGGGTATCGGTGCTAGCGCACCTTGTCCCCGCCCCTACATTCCGCTTCCCGTCCGCCCTTGAACCAGGCAATGGAGGAGGCGAGGATGGTGCTATTTGCCCCATTTGTGCGACTAGCAATCAACGTAGTTATATCTATTTCGTAAGTGAGGTGACTACTTTTTCTATGAACCGAAAATATTCTGCGTCCATTCGTCCCACTCGCTTGCCCGCATCCAGCGTTTCATAGCACGTCGGTAAATTTCATCTTCCGGCAGTTCAGGATGAAAATGGCGTTCGGAAGTGATAGCCAGCTTTTTCATGGCTGTAAACAAACCGGATACCCGCCTGATTTTTTCCTGGGGTGTCATCTGGCAGAAAACGGCCATTTGTACCGGATCAAGTTCATCAAAAATACGTTTGATTATCAAATTGAGATCATCATCGGTGGAAAAAGTGTGATATACTGAATCCATTGTTTAATCAGCGACCTTTGTGCTTCCTCCCTCTCAGCCCAAAACGCTCATTTTGAACCATTGAGGATACATGCACTTTCAAGATTTGAAACTGACGGATGCCCTGCTGCGTGCGGTTCACGCGGAGGGCTACACCGAACCAACCCCGATTCAAACACAAACCATCCCGCATGTGCTGGCAGGCCGTGACGTGCTGGGATGCGCTCAGACCGGCACCGGCAAAACGGCTGCCTTCGCCCTGCCTATTTTACAACGGTTGCAGCCGGGAAAACACCGCCTGCGGGCGCTGGTGCTGTCGCCAACCCGCGAACTGGCCTCCCAGATTGGCGACAGTTTTGCGGCCTACGGGCGCAACCTGCCCTTTAAACATACCGTCATTTTTGGCGGGGTAGGCCAGTCGCCACAGGTAGACGCGCTCCGTAAAGGGGTCGATATTCTGGTGGCAACACCGGGGCGTCTGCTGGATTTAATGCAGCAGGGGATTCTGCGGCTGGATACGATTGAAATTTTTGTGCTGGATGAAGCCGACCGGATGCTGGATATGGGCTTTATCCATGATGTGAAAAAAGTGCTGGCTGCGCTGCCGAAAAAACGACAGAATTTGCTTTTTTCCGCCACCATGCCGCCCAGCATTGTCGAACTGGCGAACAGCTTCCTGTTTAATCCGGTGCATGTGGAAGTTACCCCCCAGGCGACCACTGTCGAAAAAATCAACCAGTCGGTGTTTTTTGTGGAACGCGGCGACAAACGACATCTGCTGGAACATCTGCTGCGTGACCATGCCGTGAAACGGGCGCTGGTGTTTACCCGCACCAAACACGGCGCGAATAAGGTGGCGAAACAGCTTTCCGAAGCGCGGATTCATGCGGAAGCCATTCACGGCAATAAATCACAGACGGCACGCGAGCGAGCGCTGGCGAATTTTAAAACTGGCGCGATTCGGGTGCTGGTGGCAACGGATATTGCGGCGCGGGGAATTGACGTTGAAGGCATTACTCACGTCATTAACTATGACCTGCCCAACGTGCCGGAAAGTTATGTGCATCGTATTGGCCGCACGGCGCGGGCGGGTGCGGAAGGCACGGCTTACTCTTTCTGCGACCAGGAGGAACGGGCGTATCTGCGGGACATCGAAAAAACGATTCGGCTGCGTGTGCCTGTGGTGGAAGAACACCCCTATCTGTCACCGTTGGGTCTGCCTATTGAACCCACCAGCCGCCAGTTCAGTAAACCTGCGGTTTCAGTGAATCCTCAGGAAAAACCACCGTCGGGGGGAAATAAACGGCGGCGCTTTCGCGGTCGGCGTCCGCGCCAGTAGGGACACGGCACTGCTATGGCCCTGCGGACGAAAGCATAGAAGTGAGTAGGGGCGGGGATGATTCCCGCCTCCTACGGAAAGGGCAGCATCGCTCACGATGTTCGCTTGTTTCTGCCCCTACTGCCCATCCCTCTCCACTGCATGGGAACGAGCCATCAAAGTTTGACTTTTTAATACGGATACAGGGCGGGGTATCCACATTTCCTATATAATACTGCCCCCGTGATTCGGGAGTCTTTTAATGCTGGTGTTGACATTAACCATCGTATTGATGACCTATGCGGGGGTAGCCGTTGGTTATGTCCCCCGCCTGCAAATGAATCGGGCGACGATTGCGCTGGTCGGGGCGGCGACTCTCATCGCGCTGGGAGCGCTCAGCGAGGACGAAGCCATCGCCGCCCTGGATGTAGGCACGATTCTGCTGTTGGGGGCGATGATGGTCATTAACAACAACCTGCGGCTGGCAGGTTTTTTTGAGCTTGTCGGCGGGCGCGTGTTAAAAATTGCCCGCACCCCGCGCAGCCTGCTGGCGCTGGTGATTCTGGCGTCGGGGGTGCTGTCAGCGCTGTTTCTGAATGATACCATCTGCCTCATGTTCACCCCTCTCGTCACGGAACTAACGCTGCGCCTCAAACGCGATCCCATTCCGTATCTGATCGGGCTGGCAACCGCCACAAATATCGGTTCGGTAGCAACCCTGACCGGAAACCCTCAGAATCTTATCATCGGGCAGGCCAGCCATATCTCGTATTTAACGTTTGCTGCCTATCTAACCCCCGTCGCGCTAATGGGGTTAATCGTCTGCTGGGTCGTGATTGTACTGCTTTTTCGGGATGAATTTCGCGGCTCGTTAGCGTCGGTTGACCTGCCCATGCCCAGAACATACACCCCTTTACTGAAACGTACCCTGATGGTGGTGGCCGGGCTGCTGGCCGCTTTTCTGATCGGGTTGCCGATTGTGTCATCGGCCTGTGTTGCGGCGGGGGTGCTGCTGATTTCGCGCCTGCGTCCGGCCAAACTGCTGGATATTGACTGGGGGCTGCTGGCGTTTTTTGGCGGGCTGTTTGTGGTCACGGGTGCGATTGAAGTTACTGGCCTGAGCGAAAGGCTATTTGAAACGATTGCGCCTGTGATTCGGGGCGGGGTTGCCCCGTTAAGTGTGGCGGCTGCGGCGTTAAGTAATGTGATTTCCAATGTGCCTGCCGTGCTGCTGCTGCGCTCCGAGATGAACAGCCAGCAGGAATGGCTGACTCTTGCCATGTCCTCCACGCTGGCGGGCAATCTGACTCTGCTGGGGTCGGCAGCCAATTTAATTGTGGCCGAAGGTGCGGCCAGACAACGGGTAAAACTGACCTTTATTGCCTATCTCAAAGCGGGGGTGCCAATTACCCTGCTCACCATTTTGATTGGAATCCTGTGGCTGGAAGCAGTGGGGTAAAGAAGCTGTACCAACCGGTCAAAGCGGGATTAAAATAGAAGTAGGAGGGTCGCCATGTTAACCGTGAAAAATGAAGTGCCTTTTGCGGAGTCAATTTACTGGCGGATTCTGCTTCAGCATAGCAATCCGAACCAGCAGCATACCCTTGACCGTCCCTATCTGGCATGGGAGTGTGTGCGGAAAATCCGTCACCCGTTTTTATCCCCCGGCACAGGTTTTGAAGGGTACTATGTGGGGCTTTATCACCAGTCCGGTGATGTGCTGGAACAACTCCTGCATCAGTGTCAATGGCTGCTGGATGGCATTGTGCGCCTGTATCCGATGGAATACGGTTTTCATGGGCGGCTGATGTCCACGCTGGTCGGGGAACGTAGCGACCCCAAAGCCATCGATATCTGGTCAACCTATTTAGGGGTGCTGCTGGCGCGGCTGCGGTGTAATTTATTTCATAACCCGGAAGGAGAGTCCTTCCGGCACGCTACCTATATGTCGGTTAATGTTGCTCCGATAATTCATTATGACCTGAAGGAGCATACCGTTCTGCAAACCTATACACTGGCTGCACAGCCGCCGACAGGCGACGCTTACCTGCACATTGATTTGAACAGCATCCCTCCGGCAAGGCAGGATGCATGGGTCGTGGCGGAAAATCTGGGCAAGTTTGGTCATCCCCTGATTAGAAATATGCTTAAGGCAGCTTAATCACCGTCCACTGTTCCCCATCCTGAGTCGACCACAGCCGCCGCCCTTCCGAATCCAGCGCCCACAGGGTATCGGGATATTGAAATGCCAGGTCGGTGAAAAATGCCCCTTCGGAATCAGGTAAATCGACAGGTTTTCCGGCGCGGTACAGGCTGCCATCGGTGGTCATATACAGCGTATCCCGATACACTTGTATATCGCTGGCCGTAAAAGAGGCTACTTTGTTCCATTTCCCATCACTCCACGACCACGAATACACCCCTTCGTCGGTGCTAACCAGCAAATTGCCCAGCGCTCCGGTGCTGATATGGGTTACGGGGGCGGGCGCTTCTAAGGGACGCCAGCTTAAGCCCAAATCCCCCGTCACAAAAACCTCCTGCCCGTTGTGCAGGACATGGCTGTGATTACCCAGCATGACAAATTCATCGGCGGGGGCGTCAGCATGAGGAACTTCAAGCACTTTTGAGTCAGAGTCGTCGAAACGGGTCATTTGCCCGTCGCCAAGCGCGAACAAATGGCCGTGGGTATCCACCAGCCGCAGCGAAGGCTGATTGTTGATTGGTTGCCACGCCTCATCTTCATAGCGGTACACCCCCTCCTCTGTGGCCGCCCACAAACTCCCATCAGAATCGAGATAGGCATCCCGGACGGGGGCGGGCAGGTCGGCTTCTTCCCACACGCCGTTGTCATCGGGCAGCAGCAGCGTTCCTTCCGCCGTGATGAGCATCGGCAGCGCGGACTCGCGTTGGGGAATCACCCGAATCGGTGCGTCGGGTGGGAGTTGTGCCAGCACCGTTGGTATCACGAGTAATAACAAAGCGGCCGTCGCTTTTTTGAACATGATATTTCTCCCAATTTGCTTCAATAACGCAGATGGGCGAGGGTTTGGATTGAACAATTTTTCCTGCGCCCCATTTGCGATTCCTGTTTGCCATAGTAGGGACACGGCACTGCCGTGTCCCTACGGAATACGTGTGTGATGATATTGGGCGGGTCACGCCCCCTACGGAAAGGGCAGGCATGACTCACAGGGTTCGCTTGTTCCTGCCCCTACGGATGGAAAAGTGCGGTGTTATTCGTCCGGTGCTTCGGCGGTGGTGGGGTCAACCGTCACAAAAACCACCGATTGAATCTGTTCCAGCGTGGGATTGAGCAAAATCGGAAACGGGACATTTTTGCTGAATTTTGCCACCTTGTTGATGCCCTGCAAGGTATTGTTCATCACGGCGGCCTGCATAAAGGTGACGGCTTTGGGCAGGGAAGTAAACGCCAGGAGGGTTGGCTGGTCGCCGGAGGGGATGGCCGCCGCCCGCCACTCAATCACATCTTCCGGTTGCAGCGCCCATACGGGTTTATTCGGCGTCTGCTGAATCAGCAGGTGGATAAATTTGCCAGCTTTATCGGAAACGACATTTTTTGTGTTTTCGGCGTGGGGTTTTTCTCCCCGACTCAGGATTCCCCACCCATTGAGGACGGGTTCAGCCAGAATACGGACGAATCCGGCTTTTTGCAGCCGCCGCGCGATACTTTCCGGTGTGAATCCGCCGATTCGCTGCGCGACCAGATGCCAGGCGAACATATCCAGCGCGGGTTTAAGGCCATGTTTCAGTTCGCGCCAGGCTTTGCGGGGCGCTTGATTGGCCGCCGGATTGACCATGATGAATCGCCCGCCCGGACGTAACACCCGCAGCACTTCCGCCAGCAGCCGATCCTGCTGGTCGGCGGGCAAAAAATAATACAAACGCTGCGCGAACACAGCATCCATACTGTTAGCGGCCAGAGGGATGTTTCCGCCTTCCGCCAGCAGATAATGGGCATCGGCACGGGCAAGATGAATCATGCCAGGGGCAGAGTCCAGCCCAATCGGGAAAATATCCGGTCGCAGTTCCAGCAAATCATGAAGAGTCTGCCCCGGCCCGCAGCCTATATCCAGCAGCTTTAATTGTGACCCACTGGGGGGAAGCTGTTTTGCCACCTCACGGGCGTTGTCCTTCCAGAGGCGGTGATGGGTTAACCAGTGGTAGGGGCGGGCAAGGCGGGAAAAGTTCATTGGCTGGCGGTAGGGGTTTCCTGAATCATAGCCCCTGTACCGACCTGAAAGGTACGGCGGCTGGCAACCTGACCGTCCGCAATCAGTTCGGCGGTGTATGCCCCTTCGCTGAACGGCCCCGAAATATAATACCAGATGCAAATTTCATCGAAGGTTTTTTCGGCTGTCCACGACTCCGATTCAAAAAACACTTCCCCGCCCGTTGTCCACTGGGTATGAAAGGTCATGCCCGGCTGCACATTCACCGCCGTTGTGACCATATAAATCTCATCTTCGTTGGCGTCAAAGACAGAAACGGAATCTATCGCGCAGCCGTCGCTGTTGCGGACTCCGGTCGCGGTAACAGAATCGACGTAAGATGTGCCAGTGGTGGAAGCGGATTGCAGATTCGGGTCGGTTTGAAAGCCCGTGCCGCCTGCCGATCCCGGCTGCTGACCGGGCAAGGCGGCGGCTGTCCCACTGGCAGGGGGTGTTTGTGCCTGCACTACTGGCGCGGTAGGAAAGGTCTGATTCGCGGTCAGGGTGGATTGCAGCGCCTGATTCTGGGCGCTTAACTGGGCCACCTGTGTACCCAGCAAACTGGCGCTGTCGGCAGTCGATTGGAGCGCGGAAAGGGTGCCGGATTGGGTTTCGATATAGCCGATGGTGGAAACATAGGCCGTTCCCTGCGATTCGCGGGTGGCTTTGGCTTCCGGGTCCTCAAATATGCCGCCTTCACCACAGCCGACCAGCAGCAGTCCCCCAATCAAAAACAGTACCCAGAATTTCACACAGCGCTCCTTACCCGTGATCTGTTTCCCTCTCCTCCATACGGGAATACTTTCCCTCTCCCCATGTGGGAGAGGGGTAGGGGTGAGGGGCATCAGCTAAAAAACTAACAACGAACGTCTGTAAAAACTAGGGTCGTCAACCTGACGCTTTGCCTACGGCAGCCAGAGCAGAGGATAATTTAAATCGACTCGCAGCGCCGCGTCCGTGCGTTCCTGAAATGTACCGTCGGCAGGATTCAGCACCACCAGCACCCCGTCGCGCTGTGCCGTGTTCACGCTGGCGAGTAATTTTGTACCGTCAGGACTCCAGGTAAGCTGCCCCAGACGGGTAAAAAGGGCGGCGGGGGCGTCCGGCGCAGTTGGAGCGCCCTCTAAATCCACGATATACAGCGCGGTAGCATCTTCATTCGTCAGGCGTCCGTCAAAATTGGCATCCTGAGTCGCGGCCACAAACGCCAGTTTGCCAGTCGTAAATGCCATTGCTCCCGTGACTCGTGTTCCCGATGGGCTGACACGGGTTGGAGAGGTGGCGTTGATGTTAAAAATATACAGCGCGTCGGCGTCTTCCGGCGTGATGAATCCGTTGCCGTCGGTATCTTCTGTCACCGCCGCAAACGCAAACCAGACTCCGGTAGGGGATGAAATCAACTGCGAAATGCTGACTGCCTGCGCCATGACGGTAAATTTGAGCGTCGCCATATCCACCAGCGCGATTTGCTGCGGGTCATCGGGGGTGAGCAGGCCGTTTAAATCCAAATCCGGTCGGTGAACAAAAATCAGATGCGTGCCGATGCTGTTCCACACGATTCCGCCCGCGCCAACGGCTTCCGGTGGGCTGATTTGAATGACATTTCCGCCGACGCTGTTCATCAGCCACAGATGACGCATATCAGTATCCGTGTACTGCCCGTCCCGATTGCTGTCGGTCACACGCAGATAGGCAATACGCGACCCATCCGGCGACCAGCGCGGCGACTCGACGCGAAAAGTGCCATCAGTCAGCGCCAGAATTTCTCCCGTTGCTAAATCCGCTTTGTACAGGCGGTTGCTATCCCCCGGCAGCCCCACCGCGCCGCTTCGGTTGGTATCGACGACGGTTTGCGTAAACAGGACAAAGCGCCCATCGGGAGAAACCTGTATCAAATCCCGTTCGAGATTCGGGCCCGTCAGTTGCAGCAGTCCCGCGCCCGTCGCATAAACGGTATACAGCGCTTCCGTTGCGCTGCCTGCCCGAAAAACCAGCCTGCCCTCTTCCAGCCAGTCAAAGGAGGATACACTGCTCTGGGAAATCACTGCCGCCGGCGTGTTCAGCGTGCCGACGTTCAGCAGCGCGGATGCATCAATAAAGGCAAGCTGGCGGCGTGTGGGGGAAAATTTAGGCAGCACGGGAGCAAGCGGGCGGCTGCCCAACCGCACCGCCATCGGCGTGGTGAGATTCATGGCAAACAGGCTGATAACATCCGTATCGGTGAACACGGCCCCATCCAGATTCGTATCGCTGTAGGCGGCAAAAAGCACCGTTCCCGTATCGGGGGTCTGGATGGCATGGGCGGGCAGGGCGGCCAGCAGCAGGAAAATCAGCGCGGCAAGTTTTTTCATGTTAATTTTCTCCGCGCTTAATTATAACATCATGTCCCAGCCACCACGTTTTCACAAAGGCGGCCATTTTGTGGTAGCCATTTTCGTTGGGGTGGGCGCTGCCCTCAAACGCAATATCGGAACGGCGTAAATGGCCGGGGGAAGTCGGGTCTTCCATAAATTGACTCAAATCCATCACCAGCCAGTCGGATTTTTGACGCAGCGCCGCATTGACTTCCTGCATGACGGCCAGTTTTTCGGGGGTATTGGTGGTATCGGCAGGCATAATTGTGACAAAAATTGGCGTTATATCCGCTTTTACTGCCCGTTCGTGCATGGTTTCCAGATTTTTTAAAATGGACTCCGCGCTTTTGCCCTGATCCACATCATTCACCCCCACCAGAATAATCAGGATTTCCGCGTCTTTGGTATCGCGCTGCCAGCGTTCCAGCAAATCCGCGCTGGTGCTGTTGCCGATGCCGCGATTCAGCACTACCGCCACCTCTCCAAGCGCCTCCTGCCACCAGTCGAACTCAATGCCCTGACAGGGGTCAACATGACACGCCTGCCAGCCCGCCGCGATGCTGTCCCCGATGACAATGACCAGGGGTTTGCCGCCGCGCTCCGCTTCTGAAGGGACGGGTGTACTGGCGTAAATCCAGGGGGCTTCCTCCTCTTGGAAGGGGTTGCAGGCAGTGAGGAGGAGCAGGAGCAGTAACAATCCCCAACCCCAACCCCTCCCCCATAAAGGGGTTGAGGGGGGGACAGTAGGGGCAGGAACAAGCGAACATGGTGAGCGATACCTGCCCGAAAAAGGGCGGGTATCGGGCGTACCGCCCTTGAGCCATAAAGGGGGAGAGGGATTTAGGGTGAGGGAGGCTTTCTGTAGGGACAGGAACAAGCGACCAAAGGGAGCGATGCCTGCCCGAAAAAGGGTGGGAATCGTC